>NZ_JBGQOE010000035.1:0-27243 GCF_052113685.1 Flavobacterium sp. W22_SRS_FP1 | reverse complement strand
GACTTTAATGTCCTTTCTTTTGAAAAAATTATCCTATCCCTTTTCCTGAGAGTTGCATTAACTAATTGAATCTAGTATGTATATAAATGCAAAAATGTGAAAAATGTGACACGACTTTTTCTTTCAAGTTAATTTTTAAATCCTTCTGGAAAGGATATAAAAACTTTGTTTGCACAAATTGCCAAGCGCAATACAAATTTAACTTTAAGGACAGATTAATTGGTGGAATCATTGTTGGGCTTGCAACGCTTATTTCTAGTTTAATCATGAATTATTTTGAACTAGGAATCCTATCGAAATTAACTTTAGGGTTGTTCTCCATGGTAGTCTTAGCAATCACAGTGAGTGTTTTGAGCGCTTCACTTTTTTCATTTGAACTGAATAAAAAATAAAACTATGAAAAATTTATTTACTTATTTATTCTGACTTTAGAAATTATTTCTTGTACTTGTGATAATGAAATCGAATTAATAATTCAGACTTAATTGATAAGTGGAATTGGGTTTCAAGTTGTGGAGGTTTAACTGGCGACTGTTGGGATCCAATTGAAAATAATTATGAATCTTTTGAATTTCCGAATAACAGTTATTAAAAAATTAATGGTGTTTTAGCTACGGGAATTAATTACTCTTTAATTATCAACCCTTAGCTCTACGAAGTCTCCTGACTTCGTAGCCACTCCAATAATCGAAAAACATAACAAAATAAAGATTGCTACAGTTAGAGCACTTTATAGCAATTAGCACGAAGTCGGGAGACTTCGCCGAACGCGGGAGTGTTTTCCTGTAAAGACGTTAAGGCTCAACGTTTTTAAGACTAAGCTTTGTTTGCAGACTGTTCGCTCAAAGGGATTTTCTGGTAGTTGAAAGTATTTTTTAAAATGAAAATAGTCTTGTAAAGATAAGTTACGAACTCTATTCAGCTCGGACTCATTTTAAATTTCTTTTATAGTTTCAAACAGCCATTCCCTTTTTTAATCTGCATTTTTTATTGTACTCGCTATTAATCACAAACCTTATGATGTAGGACTTATTAAAGTGAATAGTAGTTTTACTTTATATTATTAGATTCGAAAATTCTTAGCTCTACGAAGTCTCCTGAATTCGTAGCCACTCCAATAATCGAAAAACATAACAAAATAAAGATTGCTACAGTTAGAGCACTTTATAGCAATTAGCACGAAGTCGGGAGACTTCGCCCAACACGGGGAGCGTTTTCCTGTAAAGACGTTAAGCCTCGACGTTTTTAATACTAAGCTTTGTTTTCAGACTGTTCGCTCAAAGGGATTTTCTGGTAGCTGGAAGTATTTTTTAAAATGAAAATAGTCTTGCAAGGATAAGTTACGAACTCTATTCAGCTCGGACTCATTTTAAATTTCTTTTATAGTTTCAAACAGCCATTCCCTTTTTTAATCTGCATTTTTTATTGTACTCGCTATTAATCACAAACCTTATGATGTAGGACTTATTAAAGTGAATAGTAGTTTTACTTTATATTATTAGATTCGAAAATTCTATACTTAAAAAGTCCCACAACTACTGCGCCACCAATGGCATTTCCCACTATGGCTATTGACAGAAACGCTAGATAGTCTAAAAATGTAATCGTATTTGAATGTAAAAAAGCTCCAAAAACCTCAATATTACCAACAATACTATGGTGAAAACCTCCAAAACCAATTACACCAGTTATCATGAAAATGAGAAAAATACGAGTTAGTGAGCTTTTGACGCCGTTAATTAACCAGTTTAATAAACCCATTAGCCAGCCAGCAACTATTGCACTTAAAAAAAGAACCCAAGTATCATAATTAACTACATGAATGCCTATTTTTACCATTGTTTCCTGTGTGAACAAGTTTAAATGCGGTGCAAGTAGACCTATAAACAGAGTAAATAAAATACCCCCAATTAAGTTGCCCAAAATAACTAATCCCCAAACTCGCAGTAACTCCCAGATCGTGCGTTGTCCATTCAGAACGGGAATGGCTAAAACAGATGTTTGCTCCGTAAAAAGTGCCGACTTCCCTAAAACGATAAGAACGAATCCTACAGGATAAACCAAACTAAAAAGTTTAAAAATAGTGTTTTCAGCCATTGTTCCTGATAATAAGTAGTTTAGACTACAGATTAAGAAATAACTAAACCCTATTTCAAGTCCCGCAATTATAGCACTGAGCGTTATTGCCTTGTTATTTATTTTGAATATCTCTTCACCTTCGTGCATAACACGACTTAAAATATCTCGATTCTCATCGACACTACCTATTTCTTCTGATGTTTTCTCTAATTTCTCTTGATGCTTCTCTTGGTCTTTATCTTTCGATTTCATAAAGCTTTTTTAGATTTTGATTACTTTCGTTGCAAATCGAAATGCCTTTATTGCAATTTTCTAGTTGTACTATTGTTTGGCAAAGCATAGTTAAGTAAGAATATCTAATTTCGGTATATATTTCTTTAAATTCTTTTTAAAGTTACTACAATCAGGGTCGATCAATAATAGGTCAGATTGCTTCGCTGTTTTGCAACTATTCCTTACTCGCACTAACCTTCAAGTCTCTATAAAAACTCTTTCTAGCCGACACAGTTTCTATCAGATGACGTAATATTCAAATATACGTTATTTTATTTGCAAGTAATTAAGCTGGGTTTGCTAGTGTGGTATTGGCTCGAATAATAATTTGCCGGATTAGCTCAACTTTTTCCCAATTAGAAAAAGAATTTGCTATTTTCAAATAAGCTGTTCTGTTTTCTGATCTTTATTCAAAACTTGAAGTATCGTTTGATGAGTCAACCAAATCTTTATTTCTTTGGATAAAGTTACTGTTTATTATTAAATACAAAAAAAGGTACGAATCCTTTCCTGTGGTTCGTATCTAGGTTAAAGATGAATATTCTATGTTTACTTTATAATTAATACAAAACAAGCCGGCTTGGAGGTTTTTAGACGATCTGACGTTGTGCGTAATAGAAACATCAAATCAAACAAAGGAATCCTAATAAATTTATTACTAACCAGACATAGTTTGGGTATGAACAACGACAGTAATGCTACTCATAAACGGTTAAGAAACTAGAATACAAAATAGAGTCCCAAATAGAATCACCATACCGCACATTTCTTAGTCAGCGAAACTGATTTACGGGAGATTCAGGAATTATTAGAGCGCAACAGTAGCAAAACTCACAGCCAGTTAAGTATCAAAAGCATCCAGCAAATAAAAAGTCATTTTGATGTTTTGTAATAAAAAGATTATCTATACATTTGGGAAGGCTTGGCTATTCAATAGCCATTGCAGACAGGCCATCAATAAATATAGATGCTTTACGATATTAAACTTTTCAATTTAAAAAAATAAGTCTTATGAAATCCAAACAAATTCTTCTTTTGGTATTATTTATTTCCACTTCGCTTTTTGCGCAGAGCACTGCACCACAATTAGATAAAATCAAGCAGCAAGATCTAAAAGAGGACTTATATGAATTGGCGGGTGACGCTTTTCGAGGAAGAAGAGGAGGAGAACTTGGCGAAATGCGAGCTTCTGTTTGGGTGGCTCAAAAGGCCCGTGAAGCTGGCCTTAAACCTGCAGGCGAAGATGGAACCTATTTCCAGTTCTTTAATCTCAAGCGCAGCCGTGTGGCCAATAGCAGTACCGTTAGTGTAAATGGCAAAGCACTTGATCTTTGGAAAGAGATTTGGCCAACTAATTTGGTTGACACTAACCTAGAAGGCTCCGTAGTTTGGTTGGACAAAATGCCGGATAATACTGTCGACCTGAAAGGCAAAATTGTAGCTCTGAATATTATGCCTCCTACTCCCAATATTCCAAGCTGGGTGAGCCTCTGGCAATATCGCTATACCGCTTCTGCAATGGGCCAACAAGGAAAAGAACTTCTCAAGCGTGGTGTTACTGCTATCATTTTTGTTGCTGATGATACTGTAGAATCACTTATTTCATTTACGGGATTTCATTACCAAGAAGGAAGTTATGGAATCGAAGGTGGCGAATCCTCTACTGCAGCTACGGTACCAATTATATTAGCAAGTAAACAGTTACAGAATACACTTTCTAAACAAGGCGCTTATTTTAAAACGAATTTGAAGGTAGAGAATTTTGACTATCCTTCTGTTAATGTTGTTGCTAAGGTTGATGGAACTGATCCTAAACTGAAAGAGGAATATGTGTTATTCAGCGGTCACCAGGACCATGACGGAGTAGGACCCGCTGTTAACGGTGATCCTATCTGGAACGGCGCTGATGATAATGCATCCGTTACGGTAGCAATGCTTGCAATAGGGAATGCTTGGAATATACAACCTGCTAAGCGATCGGCTTTATTTGTTTGGCACGGATCTGAGGAAAGAGGCTTATTGGGTTCTCGCTATTTTGTTAGCCATCCCACCGTTGAACTGTCTTCCATAGTTGCTGTTTTAAATGGCGATATGATAGGGCGCAATACAGCTGATTCTGCAGCGCTTTTGGGGTCGACAGAACCTCATCTAAATTCTTCTGAGCTAGTAGCTATCACTTTAGCTGCGAATAAAAGTATTGCCAAGTTCAAAGTAGATACTTCCTGGGATGCTGCAGATCACCCAGAGAATTGGTACTACCGAAGCGATCATCTTCCTTATGCTGAAGCTAATGTACCAGCAATATTTTTCACCAGCTTATTGCACCCTGACTACCATACACCCTTTGATAGCCCAGACAAAATTGACTATGTAAAACTCACTAAGATGACAAAGTGGATGTATGAAACCGGATGGAGAGTTGCTGAAAGTGCCAACCGTCCTGCTTTAACTACTGAAATAAAAAAATAAAAAATAACTAACTAGTATGTTCTTAATAGACAAGCCATTTGTTTCCGATTTTCTTATCAAAACAATAAAAGACAATAATTATAAAATAATTGCAACCAAAGTAGCCAAAGAATTGGTTCAAGATGATTCTTTGGCATGGATAGCCGAAGAGGAAGCAATCGCTTTACTAAAAAACAATCGAGAGATTTCTCTTTATAGCAATTCAGAAAACGCACTAGCTTGGATCGATCAATACTACGGAGAAAGTAAGTTATCAAATCAATTACAAGTTTTAAAAAATAAAGTAAAGTTCAGAGAACTTATAAAAGAGTTATTTCCCGACTTTTATTTCAAGCAAATAGGTCTCGAAGAAATCCAACGATTGTCTGACGATGAAATACGTTTCCCCTTTGTAATTAAACCTGCTGTTGGTTTCTTTAGCATAGGAGTTCATATCGTAGAAAATGAAAAAGACTGGATCAAAGCTAAAAGTGAGTTGCAAGCTGATAAACTTAAAAGTATCTTTCCTGAAAATGTATTAAACACTAGTACTTTTATTATCGAAGAATTTATTCGAGGAGAAGAATATGCAATCGATTATTATTACGACAATAATGGAGATGCTGTTTTGTTAAACGTTTTACATCACCTCTTCTCCTCTGGCACAGATACAAGTGATCGGGTTTATTCAACATCAAAAGCAATCATTGAAAAGTATAAAATTAATCTTGAATATTTTTTAAGTAAAATTGGTAAAGAGTTAGATTTAAAAAATTTCCCGGCTCATGCTGAAGTCCGAATAGATGAAAACGGGAAAATAATCCCTATCGAGGTAAACCCTTTACGCTTTGGTGGATTTTGCACTACGGCTGACCTTATGGGAGTAACTTTAGGATTTAATGAATACCAATGCTTTTGTGAAAACAAAAAACCAGACTGGGATACTATATTCAAAGGAAAAGAGAATGAAATATTTAGTGTCATTGTTTTGGATAATAATTCGGGAATAATCCCTTCGGATATTTTAAGATTTAACTATTCAGATCTTGCTAAAGATTTTGAAAAACCGATATTAATTAGAGAATTAGATATCAATAAATATCCTGTATTTGGATTTGCTTTTATTGAAAGTGCTGCCACTAATAAAAAGGAATTAAATGATATTCTGACCTCTGATTTAAGAAAATACATAGTATCAAAACAAGGGTGATTTTAACACTTTTACTTTCGGCTTTAAACTTGAGCTAGTAATTCGCGTCATCAGCTCCTCCTTGTTCGTAATAGAACTATTTTTCTTGATTCGTATTTACTTCTGATTCTTCTGATACTCCTCATAAAATAAAAGGTTTTCTTATATAAAAATAGAAGCTTGCCTTCTATAATAAGTCTATCTTTGAAGCATTATATAAACTTTGTAATGAAACAAATCATTTCCGTAGACTTCTACTTTAAAAATTTAGAGCATATCCCACTTATTGATGTGAGGTCGCCTGGAGAATTTGCTAAAGGACATATTCCAAATGCTACTAATCTTGAATTATTTACTGATGAAGAACGGGCAGTAGTGGGCACTGCCTACAAAAAAGAATCAAAAGAAAGAGCCATTGAAATTGGGTTTGAGTATGTAAAGCCCAAACTAAATGATTTTATAACTAAATCTGTCGCCATTGCAGCTAACAAAGAGGTTGCTATACATTGTTGGCGTGGGGGAATGAGAAGTAATGCTTTTGCTGATCATCTTATCGAGAATGGTTTTGAAAAGGTTTATGTCATTGAAAAAGGCTACAAAGCTTTCCGCAATTATGTGCTACAATTTTTTGAGCAACCCTTTAATCTTAAAGTTCTAGGAGGATATACCGGCACTGGTAAGACGGAGATACTACATTCTTTAAAAAAGAAAGGACAACAGGTAATTGATTTGGAAGGATTGGCTAATCATAGAGGTTCGGCTTTTGGTGGGATAGACCTTCCGCCACAGCCAACAACGGAGCAATTTCAAAACAATCTGTTTACCATAGTTCAGAGCTTAAACCCTACTCTACCCATATGGGTTGAGGACGAAAGTAGATTGATTGGCCAAGTAGCTATTCCTGATGCACTTTATACTGCAATGAGAGAGATGCCAATCTATTTTTTAGACGTTCCTCTGGAGGAAAGAACAAAACACCTTGTTAGCACTTACGCAAGTCTTAGTCCTGATAAATTAGCCGATGCTATTAGTCGAATTACTAAAAGGCTGGGATACGATAATGCCAAATTTGCTCAGGAAGAGCTTGAAAAGAGGAATTATGATAAAGTAGTAGAGATTACCCTTTTATATTATGATAAATACTATTTAAAGGGATTACAAAAACGCGAAAATTCTAGAATTCTAGAATTTAAAACTCCTACCGTCAATCCTGAGGAAACGGCTGGTTTTTTAATAAACTTACTCAATTAAATAAAAATGAACGAAGCTATAAAACTGACAAGTTTTAGTCACGGTGCAGGTTGCGGATGCAAATTATCACCAAAAGTCTTAACTACAATATTAGAATCCAACAGCCCAAAAATGGCAGATGCCCGTCTCTTAGTTGGTAACGATACTAGAGATGATGCTGCGGTATACGATATGGGAAATGGAACGGGAATTATAAGTACTACCGATTTTTTCTTGCCCATCGTAGATGACCCTTTCACTTTTGGAAGGATTGCAGCTACTAATGCTTTAAGCGATGTATATGCTATGGGTGGAAAACCATTAATGGCGATTGCAATACTGGGATGGCCCATTGATAAATTAGCCCCTGAAGTGGCTGCTCAAGTAATGGAAGGCGGCAGAAAAGCCTGCGCTGATGCAGGAATAATAATTGCTGGTGGTCATAGTATTGATAATCCAGAACCTATTTTTGGACTAGCAGTTACAGGCTCAGTTGTAATCTCTAACTTAAAACGTAATGATAAAGCAGAATCCGGAAGTGTCCTATATCTAACAAAACCTTTGGGTGTTGGAATTTTAGCTACGGCGCAAAAGAAGGGCCTTTTAGAAGACGAACATAAAGACATTGCTGCTAATTCGATGATCATTTTAAATGATGTTGGATTAGAGCTATCAGAAATGGAAGAAGTAACCGCCTTAACCGATGTAACAGGATTTGGACTCATGGGCCATTTACTAGAAGTTTGTGAAGGAAGCAATGTGTCTGCTATTGTCAATTATAGCAAAGTGCCTGTTTTCAAAGAGATTCATGACTATATCGATAAAAAGTGCGTCCCTGGTGGTACACTAAGAAACTGGGACAGTTACGGTAGCAAACTTAACATTGAAGATGAAAAGCAAAGACATATCTTATGTGATCCACAAACTAGTGGCGGACTATTGATCGCTGTCAAAAAAGAGGCTGCCCAAAAAGTGGAAGCAATTCTAAAAAGTAAGGGACTTTACGCAGAACCAATAGGAGAACTAATAGAAAAGTCAGAATCGCTAGTATATATTAAATAAAAGTAAAAAAAAAGGGGCCTAAGGATAAAATCTCTTAGCTCTTTATCGTCTTAAAGTCCAAAAACAGCATTAAATTGTTAGTCAGGGCAAAAAGTTATAACTCAAAACCAGGTTTCGGCCTGGTTTTTTTATTTGCGCTAGTTCCAGCTGTACACTATATCTTTTTCTGGTCACGTTCAAAACCGCTTTTAATCTAAAAGTTATTTGGGCGTCCCCTGAGCAAAAGCTGCGGTCAGGCTATTCGCTTTATTCCCGATAAGAAAAACTAAGGCTGAAAAAGCCTTGTTTTTCTAAAACGGGAGATACCGCTTCTATCCTTGACGCAAAAAAAGGAGTATTAGCATGATAAGCTTTGTAATAGCCAATATTAGATGCAGTATCACAGCTATTGAGCAATGGTGTTGACCGCTTATTTATATGGAATACTTATTTTATAGCAAACCGACTCAATACAACTTAACAACGTACTGAAAAGAAAGTTGTACCTTCTGGATAAAATTTTATTATTTTTTATAAATTAAAATGCTTGTAAGACAGACACAACATCTGCAACGGATTTGAGTATTTGGCTTAATGAAAAGCTACTTTTGTATTTAATAATACTTGCTAAATCCGAAAATAGGGCTTAATTTAGCCCTCAACCCAAAGTAGTCGCGGGACGTCAACATGTATAAAACCTTATTTTGAGTTTTAGCTATTGAACTACTCCCTTTTGAAAAATCTCAATTATAGACTTCTCAGAGATTTTTTTTAGCTTTTTATACCCACGATTTTAGAGAACTTAGGTTATGTATCGCCCTATTGGCGACTACGCAAACAATAAAACAACATCAAATGAAACAAGCATTTATTATTACACTAACTCTTACACTTTTTTCCTGTAATCAAAAGGCTGACCAAAAAACTGCACAAGGCGAATGGATAAAAGGAACAGATCAGGAACAGATCAAGATTATAGAAAAACAATTTCGTGGTTTTGACAAAGCAATGTTTGAAACAGGCTACCGTTACCAAGAATTATATTGGGCAGGACAAGACCAAAATTGGGAATACGCAGATTATCAATTAGGAAAGATAAAAACAGCAATTGAAAGCGGATTAGAACGAAGACCAAAAAGAGCCAAATCTGCTGAACACTTTTTGACATATGTTTTGCCTAAAATGAGAAAATCATTAGAGAAAAAAGATACCGTAATATTCAATAAAAGCTTTCAAACAATGACTATCAACTGTAACAATTGCCACGCAATGGAGAAAGTGCCATTTTTTAGTGTTAAAATCCCAACCGAAAGACAATCACCAATTAGAAATTAAAGACATATGTTAAAAAAAATAATTCAAACAGACGATTCAAAAACTACAATCATAATCCGATTCATTGTTGGAGCTGTTTTTTTTTCTGAAGGAATCCAAAAGTTTTTATTTCCTGCCATTCGTGGTGCAGGACGATTTGAGAAAATAGGTTTGCCTTCTCCTGATTTTTTGGGGAGTTTTGTCGGTACAGTTGAAATACTTTGCGGGATGCTAATTCTATTTGGTTTACTTACACGATTGTCTAGTATTCCTTTAATTATTGTTATGCTTGTTGCTTTTGCTACGACTAAATCAGAAGTCTTTTTAGAAAAAGGTTTTTGGGAATTGCTTCATGGGAGCAGAACAGATTGGGCCATGATTTTAGGGAGTGTTTTTTTGCTAATCAAAGGCGGTGGCTTTTGGTCGATAGACAAAAAAATAATGACTAGTGGAAAATAAAGAAGCTTTACAGGACATAGCCAAAATATTCCTAAAACTTGGTATTATTGGTTTTGGTGGTCCCGCTGCATATATTGCTATGATGCAAGACGAAGTTGTTACTAAAAGAAAATGGCTGACTGAACAATATTTCCTCGACTTAATTGGCGCGACTAATTTAATTCCCGGAATCGATCGCGCAGAAATACACAATCGTTAGCGCAGTTTTGCAAACTATGCCCGCAACGATTAGAAAATAAAACAATAGACAAACTGGATCTGATTACTACGTTCATCACAATCATTTCCTCACTATGATTATTTTGAACCTTCTGTATGAAGAGTTAGTCGTTATTCTATATACAAAACAGGCAAATCTTTTACAGTGGAAAGCAAAGTTTTTCATTGAACAAAATCATGATCCAAGCCTCGACCGTATAATAAAACCGCTCTTTCTTTATTAAATAGAGCGGTTTTTTATTACCAATCCTAACTTTTTAAAAAAGTCCTAGTCGCACACTTGGCGCTGATACTCCTATTTGTGGATTAACGGAGGAGCCTCTGCTAGGACGTCTTTCGTAACTGCGACGATCGTATTCGTAATAATAAAATCCCGCATGTTGATAAAATGAATCACTATGGTAGTGATGGCCATTACAATCATCATGGTGCTCCGCATAAGCATCTTTTTTCCCTTGCATGTAAGCACGGTAGGCGCGTCTATTATCTTCCTTCAACTCTCTTTCGTAGTTTTCTTGGTCGTTCCAAAACGATTCTTCACCTCTTTTGCTTTTGGCTTTAAATTCAAGCTCGTAATTCGCGTCTTCGGCGCCCCTTTGCTCGTAATAAGACCGTTTTTCTTCATTCGTTTTTACTTCAGTTTCACTTTTGGCTTCTTGTGCATTTAAGGATGCTAACGTCCCAATGAATAATATCGCCAATATGGTTTTTCTTGTTTTCATAATTTAATTTTCAATGATAGTGTAGATCGTTTGTAGTACCCAATTCAATAGTAAGACAACTATAAAGTAGTTTACCCCACCCTCAAAAAAAAGTTTTTTGTTTTGAATTAAACAATAAGAAAATTATTTATCTAAGAAGAACCATTCTTTCATTTACCACTAGAACTGTGAAAACTATCACCAACTGATAAAAATATAAAAAGACCAGAAACCCTGCTTGTCGTTTCTGGTCCTTTTCGTTTTTATGCTGCAAAGCTATGGCTGCAGATAATTATAAAAGAGATTACTAGCTGTTTATAAATCAAATCACATTCGCACAAGAGAACTGAATCCGACTAGAAGCAAAAAGTCATTATCTATTAGTTTTCATGAATTTAATAACCTCATCAAAACGATTACTCCATGGCCAGAAATACTGTGTTACCATAGGTACATGTTTTTTGTTTAAATGAATCGGTGTTACATCAGGTTGAAAAGGATGCAAGGCTGCTATAAAATTACTATTTCCCGTTTTTATTGACGCATAGGTTTTATCACCTATATAAATTAAAAAGGGAGGCGTATCTTTATTTATGAAATAAATGGGGGATGCTTGCTGCCAATTGTCTGGGTTTTTTGTCCAAGTAGTTAAATAGTTATCCACTACTGTTGGTGGATTTTCCATCAGATAGCGTTTCATATCGAGGCCTGCTGCATCATTGAAGATAATTCCTGAAATACTAGAGGCGTCAATCCCGTATTTTGGGTTCATCACAGCCAAAGCACCTAATTGACCTCCCGCAGAATGACCTGTTATAAAAATTTCATTTGGATTTCCTTTATATTTTCTAACACTGTCTTTTGCCCATTGAATAACAGCTGCGATCTGTTGAGTCATGCCATCATAATCCGCATTTGGACTTAAAATATAGTCTGGAATAATAGTAACCACACCCTTTTTCGCGAAATTCCTACCTAACAAATCATAAGTTCCTTTCCGTCCGCTGTTCCAATTTCCGCCATGCACAAAAATCAAAACTGGGCTTTGCTTTGCCATAGAATTTCTGGGAACAAATACATTCATTTTCGGACTATTCGCCATTTCACTATTGGAACCACGCAAATAAGAAACATCCTTAAACTTTTTGGAGCTGCAGCTCGCTAATAACAATACAAATATGACAAAGATAAAACGCATTTTTTTTACTAATATATGATTTTTAAAATAACTGTCGCCTTTGAATCTTTGTAAAATACGAGAATTCAGTGACCGATTGAATTTCTAGGTTTCCTTCCTATAATTTGTTAAATTTGATAGTGCCAGAAAATGCTTTAATGACTAGGACCGCTTTTTACCCGAATAGTTTTGAGAAGTATTATATTTGGAAAATGCTCCAAGAAAAGATGATCTTTTAAGTAAAAGAATGAATTTAAATTGATGAAAGCACTCACAACATATTTTGTAACTCGAAAAAAAGCTCTTCTTTCGTTATTAGAAAAGTCCGAGAAAAAATATACCCCCAGCACTTTTCATCAACTTCGTATTGAACTAAAAAAACTAAACGCCCTCTTTGATTTGATCGAGTTTTCCTCTAAAAAATTTAGAAGAAAAAAACTGATAAAACCATTTAAAAGTATTTTTAACCAGGCAGGGAAAGTGCGGGATCTTCAAATCGAAGAAGCCACTTTAAAAAAGTACCCAGAATACAATTTACTTTTAGAGTACCATTCCAATTTATGCAGGCAACAATTCAAAGAAAAAAAAATTTTTTTTTCTTTGCTAAACCACAAAACTACCAAACAACTAAAAAATCAATACAAAAAAAGCATTCCCTTCTTATCCGAAATTGACCGTGAAAAAGTAAATGGCTACCTGATAAAAAAGATGGGAGAAATAAAAATTTTTCTTAGTCAACCCAATTTACAAACTGAACAGCTACATGAACTACGTAAGTTACTGAAAGTCTATTATTACAATGAGATGAACTTACTTGTGAAAAATAAAAACCAAAAAACTCCAAAAAAAAAGAAATTGACTGAATTACTAGGCAACTGGAATGATGGCGTAATTACAATTATACAAATACAAAAAACGATTGACGAAGCTAAAATTAATACGGAAGAAATTACTGCACTTGAATCCTTAAAAATAAAAATAGCTGCCCAAAACAATGTATTTTTGGATAAAATAAAATTGGCTATTCTCGAATTCGAATAAAAAAATTACATTTCTACTCATTCAAAATATTTTCTAATGCTACCAGAAGTACAACACAATAAATGATATAAAAATGAATACTAGCATAAAGCACACTCTTTTAATCGTTCCCGGATTGGGGGACTCGGGAAAGGAACACTGGCAGAACTATTGGCTGACTAAATATGAAAACTCTCGAAAAGTAATTCAAAACGACTGGGATCGACCTATTTTATCAGATTGGTTAAACAAGCTCAACGAAGCAATTGCAGCTATTGACGGCAAAATTATCATTGTAGCACACAGTCTGGCGGCATCCTTAGTAGCGCATTGGTCAACAACTAACAATACTCAAAAAATAGCTGGCGCTTTACTTGTCGCCCCAGCAGATGTGGACTCCCGCAGTCATACTCCTGAAGAGACTTGGAACTTCTCTCCTATTCCACTAGCAGAATTAGATTATCCCTCTATAGTGGTAACGAGCTCAAACGACCCTTATATTTCGGTAAAAAGAGCCCAGTTTCTAGCCGAACAATGGGGAAGCGCTTTCATTAACATTGGCCCAAAAGGTCATCTCAACTCGGACTCACAATTGGAGTATTGGAAGGAAGGACAGGGCATTCTAGAGTCCTTACTGACTATAATTGAAGCAGAGAAATTGTCCAATTAATGCATTCAATCAGTCTTTCGAACAAATGCCAACTTAATTGACCCTAGACAACGATTTTTTTGAACTCTAGCAAAATAGACACAGGACACAGAAAAATCTACTTAACTGCTCTATCACGAGAAATATTCTTAATTAAAAATTAATTTAACGAACCTAAGTTTAAACTATATTTACTAATTGGACGCTGGTTAACCCTATCACTGAATACGCAAGCTAGCATCTTGAAAGTATATAAAATACCTAATGGAAAAAATAAATAAAGTAGCTAAAGTGAGCTTACTGTTTTGGCTGATGAAAATTGTTGCAACAACCTTAGGAGAAACTCTAGGAGACTATGTAGCCCAAACACTAAACCTTGGGAAAAATAGGCCTATTGGTAACTCTTGTTTTCTTTCTGCTTGTCCTAGCTATTCAGTTGACTGCTGAAAAACACATACCCGTGTTCTATTGGTTGGTTATTATCGCTACTACCACTTTGGGAACTGAAATCTCAGATTTCATTGATAGAACTTTACAATTAGGATATACTGTTGGGAGTCTGTTGCTGTTTTCTTGCTTAGTGCTGATTTTACTGCTTTGGTACAGAAAGTTCAAAAATTTAAAAGTATATCCAATTACAGATCGAAATAAGGAAATTTATTACTGGATAGCTATCCTTTTTTCAAATAGCTTAGGCACTGCTTTTGGGGATTACTTGAGTGATGTTGTTGGTCTGAGCTACTTGAGTGGTGCATTCGTTACCGCTGGTATAATACTCACTGTTGTTTTATTGCATTATGCGACTAAGATCAATCACATTATCCTTTTTTGGGTAGCCTTCATCTTCAGCCGCCCTTTTGGTGACACTTTCGGTGATTTTTTAACAAAGCCTTTTGCTAAGGGAGGCTTGGACCTAGGAACTTTAAGTGCTTCTACAGTATCATTAATTTTAATGATACTACTTATTATACTATCTCATAGGAATATCCTCAAGAACAACCGTATTAAATAACAACCTTAAATAAAGTAAAATGATAAACAGAAAAAATTGGCATGAAAAACATCATGAAACATTAGAATTTGGGAATCGTCTCGCAGATGCAGTTGCGAATAGTATGGGGTCTTGGCGTTTTATAATCATACAAACCGTTTTGGTCGTACTGTGGATGGGCTTAAATACAATGGCTCTTATTCAACATTGGGATGTCTACCCTTTTATATTACTAAATCTGGTCTTCTCTACCCAAGCTGCTTATGCAGCACCGATTATTATGATGTCCCAAAACAGACAAAATCAAAGGGATAGAGTTCACGCGCAAGCAGATTATCAAACTAACCTAGAAGCAAAGCTAGAAATAGAAGAATTGGCGACGAAACTGAATAATATTGAAATACATAAGCTGGATAAAATAATTAAAATGCTTGAACAAATGGAGAAATAGAGCTCAACTGAAAAAATAGTGGTTTTATCAAGCGCATTTGAGGCTTTTAGATACTAAAAAATCTCGATTATCCCTTTTACTTTAGGGCCGATCGAGATTTCTGCGTTAAAAACTAACTCACAATTCAAACTTTCTTTTTAATTAAAGCAGATTTTTCCAGTTTATTGCTTCCTGATTTTGTCAAAACTCAATACGTCAAATCATTTTAAATAGACCTAAAAAAAAATATAAAGAAACCTCCTATTTAATATTAGTTAAATCAGTCATTTTTTGAGTTATTTAACTAATTATCAATTGTTTATAAAATAATTTCTATAACTTTAGATTAGATATAAACAGTAAAATTACTGCGTATGAATATAAAAGTTTAATAAAAAAAATTGCTGAGACTATTAAAAGGTCTTAATTATCATTGAGTTACTAAAAAATATTTAACATTTAAAAACAAATTATTATGGCACCTACAAGTAGAAAACAAGAAGCTTCAAAAGCAACACCAAAAGGAAAAGTAAATGCAGCACACGGATTGAGAGATTTATTTGAAGTTGGGTTAAAAGACATTTATTATGCTGAACAAATAAGGAGTCTAAATTTACCCAAAATGATGAAAAACGCATCAACTCCAGAATTGGTAAAAACTTTAAAAAACCACTTGACAGAAACAAACGAACATGTTTCCCGATTGGAAAAAATATTTGAAGTAACAGGTATTAAGCCATCTGCAAAAAAATGCGATGCTATGGAGGGAATCTTAAAAGAAAGTGACGCTCTGATCAGCAAAACGGATGTGGGCGTAGTTCGCGATGCCAGTATTATTGCATCAGAACAAAAGGCGAAACACTATGAAATTGCAACTTACGGGACTTTACATGCCTTTGCAAAAACACTTGGAGAAACCAAAGCGGCCAACCTACTTGCTATATCTTTAGAGCAAGAAAAAAAAGCGGACGCGGCGTTAACTGGAATTGCGATTACTTCCATCAATCCGAAAGCATTTAAAGCAGATAGTATTATAAATCCTAGATTTTAAATTTATTGTAACTAAAATTTGCTAGAAAGCCTGCGCCATGCAGGCTTTCTTTTTATGTAAAAGCTATATTGTCAAATGAGATTAGTCTTTTTTCGATTTAATACTTGGTACATCATTAAATAACTTAACACCCGCAGATGTTTATTTAGGAAGAAGTTAAATGATGTTAAGAAGAAAAAAAATATTGAAGGAAATTACAATTATTAATCGAAGAAATGAGTACTAAACATAAAATTAACAACAAATCAAAAAAAAAATTATCTTTGAATCAGTAACTAAAAATACTCTTGGTAAAAGTACACTTTAGTTTTTAGATGTACAAAGTCCGTTTTTACTAAGTATAGTTTGATTTAAAAATAGAGAATAGGTTAAAAAAAAATACTTTGAAATTTTAAATTATGTTGGCACTTTTTATATTAGTTTGGCTTTTTCTAACACTATTTTCCGTCTTTGGTGGGATAGGTATTGAAGAGATTTATCCTGGAGCATTAGATAATGACTATACATTTTTGATTCTAATTGTAAACTTTTATTTGTCCAATTTTCTAGGTTCATTTATTGGAAGCATTGTTTCATTAGGTAAATTAAATCGTTTATTAATTTTAATAGGAACAGCGATATTATTGCTGATTTTTGAAGTGACTTTTACGTACTATTTGTTTGAGGAGATAGTGAAAGTAAAATGGGGATTCTGGTCAACATCATTTTTTCTACTTATTTTAATTATGGTACTAGCCTTTGGGGGTGTAAGACAAATTTTACTACTGCTATTAAATAGTTTTCAAAATGGATTAATAAATTTTACAGATGTATTGCAGGAGAATATTATTGACTCACCTCACAACAAAGTAAGAAAACAAAATACAAGTTTGCCAAATACTAGGGCAACAAAAACTGTAATAAAAAGAGATAAGCCAAAAAACATTAATCTCAATGATGACTTATATAAATATTAAATCGTAACTACTATGGGGAAAAAATTAACGCCTTGGGAAAGGAGAAAAAGAGAAGAAGAGAAAGAACAACTTGCCGCAGCCAGTAGGGCTAAAACTGCTGTACGCAGAGGAGAAGAAAGAGAAAAATTAGAAAAATTAGAAACTCTTAATAAAAAACGTACTAGTTTAATTACCGAACTGTTTGATGACCTATTGCTCAATCTATCAAACTTAACTAGAGATGGTCTAATAAATAATGTTTCTGCTAAAAACCAATTAATATTTCCCAACACCATTTCAAGTAATTTTAAATACCCTGGCGATCTTACCTATACTCCTTTAGTAGCTGCAATAGATTCCAAAAATTTTGTTCCAAATAAATCTCTCGAAGAACTGAATAAGAACAAAAACATGAGTTATAATTCTTATGAATCAAATTACGGCTCTTTTTTTGGTAATCTTTTTGGTAAAACCAAGAAAGAATATTTAGTTTTTGTAGATGATGCAGCCAAGAACTTCAAAATTGTAACACTAAAGGAAGAAAAGCGTAAAGAGGATTATAAAATTTCAATTGCGCAGTATAAAAATGAAATTGAAAATTTTAATAAAAAGGCATCGGAGAAACTAATACAAGACAATAACAATAGAGTTAAAGAGTCTAAAAATATTGAGTTTGAAATAAATGATTATATAGAAAAGGTTAGGATTCTTAAAAATTCAATTGATAAGGGTTTTAGTTCTGTAACCGAAGATGGTTTTGAATCCTTATTTGGTTTAGATTTACCAATCAAATTTGATTCATGTGATAATTTAGGAACAGAGTTGCAAAAGCAAGTTAAAGACCTCAATAGTAATTTCTATGATTCTCCGTCTAATAATTTTAAGTATGGAATAAGTATAACTGACGGTAAGATAAATTTATTTCTTGTTTATAATGAAGATTATTTCCCTCTACCTTCAGGTCAGCAAATAAATTCAATAAAAAGTGGATATTCAGTCCGAGCTTTAACTAATGCTAATCGGGAGAGTGTAGCGCATAATTTGGTCCCAAGTTTATCTTTGTTGTATGTTAGTTATGCTTTTAATACATCAAATAAAATAAAAGATATAACTGTTAGTGTTGGAATAGATGCTGTTGATGGTAAAACAGGCACAAATATTGTAAAATGGGAATATAGCCTTTACATTGACAGAGGTGAGTTTGCTGAATTGAAATTTGATAATATAATACCTGGTGAGTGCATTAAATTGTTCAAAAGGCAAGAGATTAATGAAATCTCAAAAAATATTAGGTGGTTTGGTAAAGAAGAAAAGTTGAATCCATTTAAATCAAAGATTCAAGAACTATCTAAGTTTCACGATAAGCTTCAGTTAAAAATCAATCATTTTAGCAAGAAGCAATTTTCCCCTCCAGATGATATAAAAAAAGTTGACGATGCTAAAGAAATAGCGGATATAATTAATGGAAAAAAGGCCGGCACAAAGGGAAAAACTTCAGTTACTAATGTGAGTAAAAATATAAACTTAAAAAAGGAAATTTCTGACTTAGAAAAAATCCTTAAAGATTTATAACATAAATAATCGATAGCTTTACTGATAAGCGTTAAAGTTTAATTTATTATTAGAAGTATATACTATTTTAAAAAAAAATTCATAATACTTCTTCCTAATTTGTTATTAAAACCTGTTTTTGTCATTGGAAAACCAGTTTGTCTAGAAATTTTGTTTTTTAATCCCGAAATACCAGAAGCTCTTTTCCAAGAAAACGAAACGCCGAATTTTTTCCCCATACACAAAGATAATGATTTTTTAAACAACTCCCATCAAGAGTTGAAATTACGTTATCGGTATTTCTATAACAGTTTTTTTATGTTATCTTCCTGCATAAATTAAATTAACTTATTTGTATCAACTAGATCTTTAAATGATGGTATTAAAACTTTTTAAATTTAACATGTAGAATCGAATGATTGCTGTTGCTATCTGTAGCTATTAAGTCAACTAACCACCCTTCATGCCCACAATATTGCTTAATAGGTCATTAAAAGTTTCATTTACCATTTGGGAATATTTAATACAACTCTTTAATCAGTTTTGTAATTTAGATGGTAAAGGTCTTTACTTTAATTTGAGGTATGTGAAAAATGTTTTAGATTAAAGCAATGCTTTCAATCGAGGGGACAGCTCATTGAGCAGTAGCTTTTTTTTTATAAAAGTTTTTGTTAGTACATGTCCTATCTTAATAATACGTTCGAAGAAAGATAGTATTTCTCTTAATCGTGCTATATGATACCCTAAAAGGGTGTTTTAAAGTAATGTATTACAATAAAATTAATCTGTTGAAAAGCTAATCATAAATATTGGTTGGCTATTGGTTGACTAAAAACCCTTTTAAGCTAATAAAATCAATGTACATTAACATAGAAGAAACATGAAAAAATATAGTTCCCCCCACAAACAATCTTGTGTAACAAATGTTACTGTGAAACCATTTTAGATGTGCTACTTTTGTAGTACAAAATGGGTTTCACTATAATTCAAGATCAAATAATTATGTAATGAAATCACTATTTTTAAATACAACTAAAATTTAAAAAAAATAAAATGAGTATCGAAGAAATAATCAAAGAAAACCAAGGAACTATAGTAGATGTGCGTACACATGCTGAATTCATGGGAGGAAATGTCGTGGGATCAATAAACATCGCATTAAATGAAATTCCTGAACGAATCGAAGAGTTAAAAAAGCTAAAAGCACCATTAATACTTTGTTGCGCATCTGGCAACAGAAGCGGTCAAGCCCAGCATTTTCTCTCTCAACATGGTATTGAATGCTACAATGGTGGTGGTTGGTTAGACGTTAATTATTATAAATCTCAAGCAACAAAGTAAAATGATAAATACACTGAAAAAACTATTTGGCATCGGACCTAAGGTGGATTACGCGACACTGGTAAAACAGGGAGCACTAATACTCGATGTGCGTAGCCCTAGCGAGTACAAACAAGGACATATCAAGGGAGCTATAAACGCTCCACTAAACGATTTGTCAAAACACATTTCGAAAATAAAAAAAGAGACTGCAGTTATCACTTGTTGTGCCTCAGGTATGCGAAGCGCATCAGCAAAAAGTGTTTTAAAATCAAATGGTTTTACACAAGTATATAATGGAGGAAGCTGGACTAGCCTACAAAGCAAAATATAATGAACGTACAAGCTTTATTAATTGACTGGAATTTAATGCGTTTTGTTCGTCTTGGATTGGGAGTGTATATAGGTATGCAGGCTTTTGAAACCCAGAGTATACTCTCTGGTCTTCTAGCCGCTTTCCTATTGTATCAGGTCGTTACAAATAACAGTTGTTGTGCGGCGAATGCTTGCGCTATCCCAAAAAACAAAAACAATAGCTATACAAATCCAGACGCAGAATATGAAGAAATAACATCCAAATAATAGTATTGAAAAGCATTGACCCAGATAAAAAGCCCCAATTGGGGCTTTTTAATTATAAAACTGTGAGCCTTAATATTGAAATAATACCATTATTGCATCATTGGCATCAAGTAATGATAAAGCTGCAAGCCTACTAACAAATTAACTTTTTCGTCAGCTTAATTAGACCTCCATTTTAGGATAGTCATTGTATCCCTTAGCGGTAAAAGTATACAAAGTGCTTAGGTCAGGAGTATTCAAAGGACGTAATAAAATTGAATTACTGATATTGTTTATCGTCTGTTTTTATTAATTTAACTGTGATACATACGTACTGAAACCCATTCTCTCAAAAATACTTGAAACTCGATCTAAAGCAAAGGAATCGTGACCTTCCAAAAGAAATTCCTTCTCGGCTCTTTCGTCCTCATTAAGGTTTATGATCTCTACAATTTTGGAATGAGGAAAAATAAGATCAAAGCTAACTTTGCTATTTATAGATTTTGTAAACTCATCGTCATTTTCCATTATAATGATAATCTTTGCTGTTGCTACTTTTTTTACCTTTCGAACAACTTCTTCATCGTTAATGCAAAAGCCCGAAAGAATGATGATATCTGCTTCCCAACTCGCGTCAGTAGCGCAAGACATTTTTTCGATATTGCTATTGTGATTGTTTGCCAAAAGTGAGTCGTAGATATCTGCGAGCGCCTTTGGGTTTTTATCAAATAATAACATTTGGTATCGCTCAGAAAGCTCTCTAAGCACAGCGAAGTTTCTTTTGTCAGCAGCACCAATCACGGCAATTGTTTTTACGTTTTCCATTGTTTCCTATTTTATAATACAAAGATACGTCAAGAGGCGTGATAGCTACATTGAGTTAGAATAAGAAAAGGCATTGATCTAAATCAAGTTTATTTACGCAACGTAATTTGCTTTCTAATACGACTTATTGTCTCAGGTGTCAAACCAAGGTAAGATGCCATCATATGTTGTGGCACCCGAGCTATAATGTCGGGATAAGAAGTAGTTAACCTCAGGTATTTTTCCTCGCCTGTCAAATTTAAAGCCGAATTGACCCTCGCTTGCAATGCGATGTACGCATTTTGCAACAAAAGCCTTTGATATCGCTCAAAAGCAGGCAACTGAACCATTAACTCTTCTCTAGCTGAAGATGTTAACAATAATAATTCTGAATCTTCAATTGCTTCTATGGTATAGGTTGAATTTGCTCCCGTTAAGAAACTGGACAGATCAGTAATCCACCAACCTTCAAAAGCAAATTGAACAATATGCTCATTCCCCTTCTCGTCGATAGTATAAGAGCGTAAAACTCCTTTTTCAATAAAAGCATTGTAAGTACATACATCTCCTTCAAGTAATAATGTTTGTTTTTTTCTTATTTTCTTTGGGATAAAAAATGTTTTACACAGTTCAAACTCTTCAGTGGTTAACGCGACTTTTTCGCCAATACTTTTTGCTAATTGTTCATACATTTGCGAAAGATAATAATTACTGAATCATTTAAATATAGTGGCGATGAAAATGATGCACTTTTATACTAAATCTGCTCTCATCTAACCTATTTTCTATTGTTTTAAACGATTTTTCATATAAAAACCAAAAATAACTATTCCAGAAATCATTTGTCTTACGCCAAAATAAAAATTACATTTGCAGCAGTTTAACTTTTACACACAAAATGAAGCCTAACACACAACAATTAAACGATTTAACTATCCAAGTCCGACGAGACATTCTTCGAATGGTACATGCCGTAAACTCTGGTCACCCAGGAGGTTCTCTTGGTTGCACTGAATTTCTGGTAACCTTATACCAAAACCTAATGGAACGCAAAGAAGGTTTTGATTTGGACGGAATTGGAGAAGATCTTTTCTTTCTTTCAAACGGTCACATATCTCCAGTTTTTTATAGCGTTTTAGCAAGAAGCGGTTATTTTCCAGTTTCTGAATTAGCGACTTTCCGTCTTATCAATTCAAGATTACAAGGGCACCCTACGACTCACGATAATTTACCGGGAGTTAGAATTGCATCCGGTTCACTTGGACAAGGTTTATCCGTAGGAATTGGAGCAGCTCAAGCTAAGAAACTAAACAATGACAATCATTTAATTTACACCCTTCACGGTGATGGAGAATTACAGGAAGGTCAAAACTGGGAAGCGATCATGTATGCATCTGCAAAAAAAGTAGATAATCTTATTGCTACTATTGACCTTAACGGAAAACAAATTGACGGTTCAACGGACGAAGTTTTACCAATGGGAAGTATCCGTGCAAAATTTGAAGCTTTTGATTGGGATGTTCTTGAAATAAAAGAAGGTAACAATATCGAAGCGATCATTGCAGGAATGACTGACGCAAAATCAAGAACAGGAAAAGGAAAACCAGTTTGTGTATTATTACATACAGAAATGGGTAATGGGGTTGATTTCATGATGCATACTCATGCTTGGCATGGTAAAGCGCCTAATGATGCACAATTAGAAGCTGCATTTGCTCAAAATCCAGAAACCTTAGGTGATTACTAATAAGTAAAAAGATACTGAAATAAATTCAGCATAAAATGAAAAAATATACAAATACAGGAAGTAAAGATACTCGTTCGGGTTTTGGAGCGGGAATGACTGAATTAGGTCAAAAGAATGAAAATGTAGTGGCACTTTGTGCTGATTTAATTGGATCCTTAAAATTTGATGATTTCAAGAAAAATCACCCAGAGCGTTTTTTCCAAATTGGAATTGCTGAAGCAAACATGATTGGAATTGCGGCAGGGTTAACCATTGGTGGAAAAATTCCTTTCACAGGAACTTTTGCTAACTTTTCTACAGGAAGAGTATATGACCAAATTCGTCAATCAGTTGCTTACTCTGACAAAAATGTAAAAATTTGTGCTTCACACGCTGGATTAACATTAGGAGAAGATGGAGCAACACATCAAATCCTTGAAGATATTGGATTAATGAAAATGTTGCCAGGAATGACAGTAATCAACACTTGTGATTACAATCAAACTAAAGCGGCTACATTAGCACTTGCTGATCATCACGGTCCAGCTTACCTGCGTTTTGGACGTCCAGTTGTTGCAAACTTTACACCTGCTGACGAGCCTTTCGTAATAGGAAAAGCGATTATGCTTAGCGAAGGTACTGATGTCACCATAATTGCTACAGGACACTTAGTTTGGGAAGCGTTAATCGCTGCTGAAGCTCTGGAAGCAAAAGGAATTTCTGCAGAAGTAATCAACATTCATACAATCAAACCACTGGACGAAGAAGCGATTCTAAAATCATTAGCTAAAACAAAATGTATTGTTACCGCTGAAGAGCACAACATCCTTGGAGGTCTTGGCGAAAGCATTTCAAGAGTTTTAGCATTGAACCACCCTGCTCCACAAGAGTTTGTTGCTGTTAATGACAGTTTTGGTGAGTCTGGAACACCTGAACAATTAATGGAAAAATACAAATTAAATAATCAAGCGATTGTTGAAGCAGTAGAAAGAGTTATTAAAAGAAAATAATATTCTCCTTTTTGATCAAAAAAAAATCCCATTCGCTTTGCGAATGGGATTTTATATTTAAAGCCGATTTTTATTAATGACAGTTTTTGTCTAAATGTTTCTTTACTCTTGCTGAATTGGTAGTATTACCATCACAGCTTGGAATATCTGCAAAAGGTATTATAGCGCCATTAGCATTCGTTATTTCTGATCTGGTACCATAACCATCGCCATCATCATCAACATCTAGAAAATTAGGAATTCCGTCGCCATCAGTATCATCAGGATTTATTACACCAGCTGCTAAAGTACTCATATAGCCATCCCCATTGATATCTTCTTGATAAGAAGGAATTCCATCGTTATCTTGATCCAATCGTTGAAGCGCATATAATTTAAAACTAAAAACTAAAGGAGCATAAGCTGGAATGCTTGCATTTCCCGAAGAATAATAGCCCAACCCAGAAGGAAGAAACATTACTCCAGCGCCAAAATCCTTGTGAGTTACCGTTCCATCAGCGTCGTTTGATTTTGAAGTACCAGTCTTGAACTGTGGGAAAATTTCACTCCAACCTTTTATGGTACTAAACAAGCTTAACATTTGTTGTGGGTACTTTGTCTCTTCAAAGGTTGTTACAGTCAATGATGTTACATCAGACACTACCGATTGTGCTAGATAATCTCCTTTATAGGATGCCAACACTCCATCAACATTACAAGGTGCAACACCTGTACCTTCTCTTAGTACTAAATAGTAAACTTTATAAGTAATATCATGTAAACTAACCTCTCTACTTTTAAGTTCATAATTAGTTTGATCCCAAATC
This sequence comes from Flavobacterium sp. W22_SRS_FP1, assembly GCF_052113685.1. Lineage (NCBI taxonomy): Bacteria > Pseudomonadati > Bacteroidota > Flavobacteriia > Flavobacteriales > Flavobacteriaceae > Flavobacterium > Flavobacterium sp. W22_SRS_FP1. The sequence continues at coordinate 2,259 of NZ_JBGQOE010000035.1, read as the reverse complement.
GATTTTTGAGTCCCTCCTTCAGGGATTTTAGTAATGGTTACATCTTGATCATCAACAAAGCCAGAATTGTCTACAACCGTAATATAGTAAGTTTTTAAATATTCTTCAATATCTGTGATATCTGTAGCGTATTGTACTGCAAAATCTCTCGGCGGAGTAACTTCGGCTGGATCATTATTTTTTGAACATGAAAATAAAGACAGTGTTGTAATTGATAAAATAAAATAAAACTTAAATTTGTTCATTATAGCTGATTTTTAAGTGCGCAAGATACAATATTGATTGATTCTTGTAAACTATTTAACTCTGATTTTAGAATTTTTATGAGAATAGATAAATTTTTATGGTGTGTCCGATATTACAAGACAAGGAGTATGGTAACAGAGGCATGCAAAAAAAACCATGTTACCGTAAATGGCCTAGTTGCGAAGCCCTCAAAGGAGGTTTTTGCCACCGATAAAATCACATTCAGAAAGGACCAAATTACACAAATCATTACTGTATTGGACGTACCTGATAATCGTGTGGGAGCGAAATTAGTTGATATGTATAGGCGAAACGACACCCCAGCTGATGTATACCAGCATTTAGAATTATTAAAATTATCGAAAGAACACTATCGAAAAAATGGAACTGGAAGACCAACCAAAAAAGACAGAAGAGACATCGACGAATTTGGAAATGACATCAAATCAGAGAACGACGATTTAGAATAATTTGAAACATTAAACTTGAAACATTAAATAATAATGAGCAAAAATATCATCCTGACAAATCAAGAAATTGAACACAAAACAAGAAGAATTGCTTACCAGATCTACGAAACCTTTGTAGATGAAAAGGAAGTCGTTCTTGCTGGAATTGCCATAAACGGCTTCGTTTTTGCAGAAAAAATTGCACAAGAACTAAAAAAGATCTCTCCACTAGAAGTCTCCCTTTGTGAAGTTAAAATAAACAAACAAAATCCCGAATTACCTCTACAAACCTCCTTGTTAAAAGAGCAATATGCAAATAAAGGTTTAATTCTTGTTGACGATGTTCTTAACTCAGGTACTACCTTAATATATGCCATAAGACATTTCCTAGACGTTCCCTTGAAAAAATTCAAAACTGCAGTCCTAGTAGATCGCAATCACAAGAAATATCCGGTAAAAGCAGATTTCAAAGGAATCTCTCTTTCCACATCCATTTTAGAACACGTTCAGGTGGTTTTCGATGAAGACGGAAATAGCTATGCCTATTTAAGCTAAAACAGCTACAATATCTACAACGGTCTCGTCTATTGTTTTATCATCTACAGAAACTTTATACTGGGCCTGATTGTAATAAAAGCTTCTTTCGAAAAGATGCATCGCTATGAACTCCTTTAATTCCTCTTCACTTTTTTCAGCAATTAAGGGTCTTTTACTTTTATTTAAAGACAGTCTGTTAAATAATGTCTCGATAGAAGCCTTTAGATAGATAGACGATATGTTTTCCCCTATCAATAATTCATGATTATTGGCATAACAAGGTGTTCCACCACCAAGTCCAATAATCAATCGGTCTGGAGAATTCAGCAATTCAACAAATGCTAGATGCTCCAAGTTCCGAAAGTAGATTTCACCCCGCTGTTCAAAAATAGCATTAATAGTTAACTTTGTTTTCTGCTCGATATATTGATCCAAATCCACGAAGGGAATACCCGTATTTTTCGACAGCGTTTTGGCAACCGTCGACTTGCCGCACCCCATATAACCTAATAATATAATTTTTCTCATAGAATAAAACCTTATAAATTAAGGCGTTAAGATTTATTGTTTAAAAAAGACAAATTTATAATAAAATTGCTTGGAAAACATCAAATAAAGTCCTTATCTTTGCACCCGCATTCAAGGGAAGAATATGACTCGATAGCTCAGTTGGTAGAGCACATCACTTTTAATGATGGGGTCCTGGGTTCGAGCCCCAGTCGGGTCACAATTTAAGTGATCAACACATAATTTCCTTGAAGCATCGACTCGATAGCTCAGTTGGTAGAGCACATCACTTTTAATGATGGGGTCCTGGGTTCGAGCCCCAGTCGGGTCACTAAAGGTCGAGTAATTTATTACTTGACCTTTTTTTATTAAGGCCACGTGGAGAAACGGTAGACTTGCCAGCTTGAGGGGCTGGTGCTCGCAAGGGCTTGTGGGTTCGAATCCCATCGTGGTCACTTTAATTACCTGTTTAAAGGTGCTTACAAGGTTTTTGCTAAACATTTGCTAAACAATTTTAGAA
>NZ_JBGQOE010000034.1:0-27312 GCF_052113685.1 Flavobacterium sp. W22_SRS_FP1 | reverse complement strand
AGCGAAAGACGAGGCTCGAACTCGCGACAACCAGCTTGGAAGGCTGGAGCTCTACCAACTGAGCTACTTTCGCATTAATAGGATGCAAAGATACAAAATAATCTATCCAAAGCAAGTTTTTCTTTTAATAAAAAAAAGAATATTTAAAAAAGGATGATTCACTCTTTCTTAAAATTAAAATAAAAAAGCCAAAAAACAAATGTTTTGGCTTTAAAGAGCGAAAGACGAGGCTCGAACTCGCGACAACCAGCTTGGAAGGCTGGAGCTCTACCAACTGAGCTACTTTCGCATTACTGAGTGCAAATATAAATAATAAGTTGGCTTTGAAACAAGTTTTTTATCCTAAAACTTTACGATAAAACAAGGTTTAATTCTAACCGTTTTAAAATTAAATTGTTACACCTTTATTATTTTAAGCCAAATCTGTATTACATAGAGAAAAGGAAGCCTTCGGCGAGCTGTTTCCTACGACAGCGACTTCTTTAAACAAAAAGAATCAGATTATTAGTTGTCATTTAGAAGTCGACAGTATAGATGCAGCACCTCATTTCGCAATTTATAAAAGTAATTATTACGGCAGGAAAACTGTCGATGTAGACTTAAATTACGCCAAAAATAAAACATCTCCTTTAAATGGAAAAACACGGACTAACACATAATAGTGTATCCCAAACAATCCCTAAAGGATCATTAGATTGTTTTACATAAAGCTGAAAAATCCTTAGTTAAAATCGTTGAAAAACAATTTTAGCTAAGGATATTTTTCTTAGAACTATTGAAGTCTTTCTCAGCAACCTCTCAATATCTACAACTTATCTTTTTTAAGATACTAATTTAGAAGCCACTTTGTAAGCATCTGATGGATAGTAAATAAACAAACACGACTTATCCTTAATCGTTTGTATTATCTTATCCGTTAATTCGACAGGAATCGCAGGACAACCTAAACTTCTCCCTAACCTATCATGGTTTTGGATAAATGAATTAGATACATAATCGGCTCCATGAATAACAACGGCTCGTTGTCTAGCATTACTATTTATACCTTTTTCCAAGCCATCTAATCTTAGAGACTTTCCGTGTTTCCCGCTATAGATTTCTCCTGTGGAATAGAATCCAAGACTACTTTTAAAAGATTGGGCTGCATTTGAAAAACTATTTGCAAACTCGTCCCCGGTGTTTCTGCCATGAGCAACTAGAGAATTGTATAAAATTGTGTTTGTCGTCAAGTCTATCACCCAAAGCCTTTTGGAATTAGACGACATACTAAAATCGATCAGCGTCAATATGTTTTTACTAATTAAACCTTTTTCTTTTAGAATATAAAAGCCCTTTAAGGCTTCTGTGAAACTTTCTAATTTAGGCAAGGCAAATTGATTGGAATTCAAACTATTATAAACAGTTTTCTCGTTCACTTCAGAACTTGTTTTTATTACTTTAGCAATTTCAATTTCGTTTAGATTATTAGTTTCAGAAAATAATAACTTAATTGGAGAGAACGAAAAAATTAATAACAAAAGAGCGGGGTAGGTTTTGTACATCATTGGTTTTTAGTGATTTAGGCACCACAAAAGTACGGCAAAGATCCTTAATCAAACACCGGAAATAAAACTTTAAGGTATTTTTAACGATTTTTGCTTTGAGTTTAACTAAAAAAAACTGACAAACCTTTGTTTTTGTGTTAATAATACTATTTTTGTAAGACCCAAATCACAATATCAGATGAAGTTCCACCACTTTCTTTTAACTTTTTTCATATTTTTTAGTCTAACCAGCCATTGTCAGAAAAAAGTCCTTTTTGCAAAATCTACAACAAACGAAATCACTATAGACGGTAAAATAAATGAAGATGCCTGGAGTACAGATATAGAAACAGCTTCAAATTTTGTTATGTTTGAGCCCGACAACGGAAAACTAATTAGTATAGATAAAAGGACAGATGTAAAGGTGTTGTACGACAATGATGCAATTTATATTTCAGCACTATTATACGATAATGAGCCAGATAAGATTCAAAAAGAAATCACAAATCGGGATGTTTTTGGAGTTTCTGATCACTTTTCAGTTTCTATCAATGGGTTCAATGATGGTCAACAAGATTATAGTTTTTATGTAAGTGCCGCAGGAGTTCAAATGGACTGTTTGGCAACAAAAGATGGGGAAGATTACACATGGGATAGTATTTGGGACAGCAAAGTTTCTATAACTGATTTCGGTTGGGTCGTGGAAATGAGAATTCCCTATGCTGCCTTGCGCTTCTCAAACGTCCAAAAACAAACTTGGGGCTTGAATTTCATGCGTGAGATAAAACGAGATGTACAAAAATACACTTGGAATCTTGTTGATACTAAGATTGGATCTATTACTGCACAATCAGGAATTCTTGAAGGAATAGAAAACATAAACACACCTACTCGCCTCTTCTTTATTCCTTACACTTCTTTCTATTATCAAAAAAATGAATTGGGTTCCGACAAAACTTTCAAAGCTGGACTTGACATTAAATACGGAATTAATGATGCGTTTACATTAGATGCTATTCTGGTGCCTGATTTTGGACAAACAAAATTTGATAATGCCATTTTAAATCTGGAGCCATTTGAACAACAATTCGATGAAAACAGGCCTTTCTTTACCGAAGGAACTAATTTATTTAACATAGGTAATCTCTTTTACTCTCGAAGAATAGGTGGCTTACCGACTTCCGTGCCTGAAACTACAGCCAATGAAGAAATCACAAACTATCCTGGTACCGTTGACTTACTTAATGCTATAAAAGTATCGGGACGAACAGAAGCTGGATTAGGAGTTGGTTTCTTGAATGCCATCACAAAAAAAACCTATGCAACGATTAGGGATACCGAAACAGACGAATACCGCAAAGAAGTTATAGAACCATTGACAAACTATAATGTGTTGGTTTTTGACAAACGTTTTAATCAAAACTCATCAGTTTCTTTTGTGAACACCAATACAACACGAAATGGAGGATTTAGGGACGCAAATGTTTCTGCCGCATTGTTCGACCTAAGCACAAAAGCAAATTCCTATAATTTATACGGTGATCTTAAATACAGCGCTGTTAATGACATTGAAGATTATAACGGCATCAAAACCTCATTGAACTTTGCAAAAACAAGTGGTAAGTATAGATATAACCTATCTGGAAAATACATTTCTAAAAATTATGATATAAATGACCTTGGAATCATCTTTTACACCAATTATCATGGTGCTTCTGCAAATGGCAGTTATAGGATAGTAAACCCAACAAAAATTTTCAACACATTTAAAATTTCGCAGGAACTAAATTTAGAAGTACAAAACACAACTGGCAAGACTCAAGAAGCCTGGTACAAGACTTACATAACAGCAACCACAATAAAAAATGATTATGTTGGGTTTGCTTTTTCTTTAAATCCTTTGGACCGTTTTGATTTTTTCGAGCCTCGCGTATACGGGCGCTATTTATACATCCCAAAAAGCGTTATTGCATACGTTGGATTTGCTACTAATCAAAACAAATCTTTTACTTATGAAGCTGAAGCTGAAATAACCAAATTTGACGAAGACCAGAGAGTTACTTATTGGCTTAGTGGCGCCGTCAAATACAGATTCAACACTAAGCTCTCTTTAGCCTATGATGTACAATACACATACAAAGTAAATGATCGGGGTTGGGTAGGATTTGATAATAGCTCGATTATTATTGGTAATAGAGATCGAGAAATACTTCAAAATAATATTACAGGTAAATATGCAATAAATACTAAGATGACTTTAAACCTCACTGGTCGCTATTATTGGTCATACTCGGATAATGATGCTTTTTTTACTTTACAAGACAACGGTTATCTAACAGCTAACAATGAATATTCCTTGAACAAAAACCGAAATTTCAATTCTTGGAACTTTGACTTATCGTATTCTTGGTGGTTCGCTCCTGGCAGTGAAATTTCAGTTCTGTATCGTAATTATGCGCAAATAGGCTCTAGCACTGTCGAGAGAAACTTCAGCTCAAACCTTAAAAACGTCTTTAACGCAGACATGACTAATATTCTTTCCTTTAGCCTTCGCTATTTTATTGATTATAATCGTGTGAAAAACAAATTTTAAAAGTAGCACCAAGCTTGCATGATGCGATTTATTACAAAGCGTTTCTTAGCTCGATTTTTTATACAATTAAATAAAACGCAATCTTTTTCGCAAAAAAACTGTAACAAATTCATCAAATGATAGTCTACTGGTAAAAGAATCGCATTTCATCAATCACCCACATCAATCAAGTTTTCATGAGAAAATTACTTTTTATAGTCATTCTCTTTTTTTCTGTTGTTGGCCACAGCCAAAAAAAATCACTTCAAACTAAATTTACCTCTGAAAACATCGTTATTGACGGGAGGTTTGACGAAAGCATTTGGCAATCCTGTCCTATCGCAACTAACTTTGTCATGTATAGGCCAGATAATGGCAAAGCTATTGCCGAAAACAAACGAACAGAAGTGAAAATTGCTTTTGATAATGATGCCATATATGTGGCTGCTCTTCTGTACGATGATGAACCCAGTAAAATCTTAAAAGAAATCACCAAGCGCGATGTCTTTGGCACTTCAGATCTTTTTGGGGTTTTCATAAACGGAAATAATGATGGCCAACAGAATTTCCAATTTATAGTTAGTGCGTCTGATGGACAGGCCGATTCCGTAACGACGGATGCTTCCGGAGACGACTACTCGTGGGATGCAATCTGGAAAAGTAAAGCAATAATAACCGCATTCGGTTGGGCTGTCGAAATGCGTATTCCCTACGCAGCTTTACGTTTTTCGGACGAAAATAAACAAACTTGGGGCTTGAACTTTTGGAGAGAAATACAGCGAGATAGACAACAATATTCATGGAATTTTATAGATTCTACAATTGGTACTTTCACACAACAAAACGGAACCCTTGAGGGAATTGAAAACATAAAACCACCTACCCGTCTCTTCCTATTGCCTTATTCCTCTTTTTATACAAATGCAAGTAAGGGGCAGAAAACATACGGCACACTGAAGGGTGGCCTGGATTTAAAATACGGAATTAATGATGCTTTTACGCTCGACATGATTCTTATCCCCGATTTTGGCCAAACAAAATACGACAATCAGATATTGAATTTGGGGCCATTCGAACAGCAATTCAATGAAAACAGGGCTTTTTTTACGGAAGGAACAGATTTGTTCAGTAAGGGAAATTTAGTCTATTCCAGAAGAATTGGCGGAAGTCCCAGCAGGTCTCCGAAAGTGACCACAAATGAAGAAGTCATAGACAATCCGTCAAGTGTCAACTTAATCAACGCCTTTAAAGTATCGGGCAGAACAAAAGGTGGCTTAGGAATAGGCATTCTCAATGCAGTCACTGAAAGGACCTATGCAATAATTCAGAACACGGATAGCAAAGCAACAAGAAGAGAAGAGTTGGAACCATTATCAAACTATAGCGTCATGGTTTTGGACCAGCGCTTTCGCAAAAACTCCTCTATTTCATTCGTCAACACAAACGTAACCCGAAACGGAAACTTTCGTGATGGAAATGTATCTGCGTTAGTTTGGGATTTAAACACCCTCAAAAACACTTATAACCTTTCCGGAAATATAAAATACAGTTTCATAAATGAGCTCGCAGACAAGAAGGGAACGGCTACATCATTCAGTCTTAGCGAAACTTCTGGTAAATACCGATTCAATTTAAGCACAGAAATGGTCTCTAAGAATTTCGATAACAATGATTTGGGAATAAACTTTGAAACTAACTATTATACATTATTCGGAAATGCAAGTTACAGAATTTTAAATCCAACGAAATATTTCAACACCTTTCAAACGAATATTAATGTGTATACCCAGTTTCAAAAAGAAACAGGAAAAATTCAAGCTAATAACATCAATCTAGACATAAGTACAAACAACAAACAAAATCATTATTTTGGCTTACAAATAAATGCAAGTCCTCTTGAATCCTTTGATTACTATGAGCCGCGGACAGAAAATAGATTTTTAATTTTCCCAAGTAAATATGGAGGGTCCTTTTATTTTTCTTCAAATTACAATAATAAATTTGCTGTAGATATCCGACCATCAGTTACTATACTGAGCGAACCTGGCAGAAACTCTTTTGGTTTTTACTTTAGTCCAAGATACCGTTTTAACGACAAATTTTCTTTGATATACAACTTTGACTTTTCTAGGCGCAACAATAACAAAGGATATATAGAAACTATAGACGATGATTTAAATTCAGCTACCCCTGCTACCATTCTTTTTGCCAATCGAAATGTGATCACCTATTCCAACTCTCTTTCTGGAAAATATTCTATCAACAGCAGAATGACTTTCAACCTAGCGGTTCGCCATTACTGGTCTTATGCTGAAAACAAAAACTTTTTATCGCTGGAACAAAATGGCAGACTAGCTGATTATACTAGCTATAACAGCAATAAAAACTCCAGTTTTAATTCCTGGAATGCTGACTTATCGTATTCTTGGTGGTTTGCCCCAGGAAGTGAAATTTCTGTTTTATATCGGAATAATGCCGCTAATTTTCAAAGAGAAATAAATAAAGATTTCGGAGAAAAACTTACTTCGTTACTGACCAATGAACAACTAAAACATGTTTTTTCCATAAGCATTCGTTACTTTATTGACTATAATAGTGTGAAAAGCAAATTCTAATTTGTGGTAATTTCAAAGAAACACCGTTTCTGTAGTAAAATCATTGTTTTTCACCTGCGATAATTCCTGAATACACAATAGTAGTTTTGAATACTTTGAACATTTTTAGAAATGCTTTACCTTTGTTTAAAACATATTAAAATGAACAAGAAAGTTATACTAATGATTTTAGACGGATGGGGCAAATCCCCAGATCCAAAAGTATCTGCAATCGACAACGCCAATGTTCCGTTTATAAACAGTCTTTATAAAAAATACCCTAGTGCCCAACTTAGAACAGACGGCTTAAATGTAGGCTTGCCAGAGGGACAAATGGGGAACAGTGAAGTAGGCCACATGAATTTGGGCGCCGGTAGAATTGTATATCAGGATTTGGCTAAAATAAATCTGGCTGTTGCCAATAAAACCTTAGCTAAAGAGCAAGTACTTAAAGATGCATTTCAATATGCCAAAGACAATAATAAAAAAGTACACTTTTTAGGATTAGTATCCGATGGCGGAGTTCACTCCCATACCTCCCATTTACGTGGACTGATAGATGCGACGCAGGAATACGGATTAAAAGAAGTATTCGTTCACGCTTTCACCGATGGACGAGACGTCGACCCAAAATCAGGAAAAAATTATATTCAGAATTTAGAAAATTACATGTCAGGCACTACTGTAAAATTAGCTTCTGTAATTGGTCGCTATTACGCAATGGATCGTGATAAGCGCTGGGAAAGAGTAAAACTTGCCTATGATTTATTGGTAAACGGAAAAGGAACCCACTCTAAAAATGCAGTTGCTTCAATAGAAAAAAGTTATGAAACTGATATAACGGACGAATTCATTAATCCGCTAGTGGTGGTCGATGAAAATGACAAACCTCTTGCCTGTATAGAAGATGAAGATGTCGTTATATTCTTTAATTTCAGAACAGACCGAGGAAGAGAATTAACCGAAGCGCTTTCGCAACAAGACTTTCACGAACAAAATATGCACAAACTCAATTTGTATTACGTCACATTGACTAATTATGACGAAACATACAAAAATGTAAAAGTAGTCTACAATAAAGACAACATAGAGGAAACATTAGGTGAAGTTTTAGAAAAACACAACAAAACCCAAATTAGAATTGCAGAAACAGAAAAGTACCCTCATGTCACTTTTTTCTTTTCAGGTGGTAGAGAAATCCCTTTTAGAGGTGAAAAACGAATTTTGAAAAATTCGCCTAAAGTCGCCACTTATGATCTGCAACCTGAAATGAGTGCGTTCGAACTTACTGACGCTTTGGTTCCCGAGCTTGAAAAAGGAGATATAGATTTTGTATGCCTTAATTTTGCAAATGGTGACATGGTAGGTCATACAGGAATTATGGACGCAGCAATAAAAGCTTGTGAAGCAGTCGACAAATGTGTTGAGAAGGTAATCACGACAGCGGTGGCAAACGACTATACCGTTCTTATCATCGCCGACCACGGAAACTGCGAAACCATGATGAATCCTGACGGAAGTCCAAATACGGCGCATACAACAAATCCAGTTCCTTTTATTCTGGTTGATAAAGATTTAAAAGAAATCCACGACGGTGTTTTAGGCGATATTGCTCCAACTATTTTAGAGTTAATGGGAATTGAAAAGCCGGATGTAATGACACAGCATTCTTTGCTATAAGCATGTGAATTCAATTTAGACTATAAAAAAGCTACCTCATACAAGAGGTAGTTTTTTTATGTCCAAATCTCCCAATAAAAAAATGCATCGGCAGTTATAATTTCCGCAACATAGCTCCCTGAATAAAATGTATAAACTTCAAAAAAGAGAAAAAGCTATTTCTATTTCAAACCGCTTTTTTTATTTAAAAAAAAGATCTAAAATAAACGTTAATATTAAACTGATTTAAAAGTATTACTATTACATTTGCAATCAATATAAACAAACTAAATAAAATTAGTATACTATGAAAAAAATCACATTAGTTCGAACGTTACTTTTTATTGTTTTTATTACAGTAAATTTAAATGCGCAAACGACTACTATGGCAGATCAAGAAGAAAAAAATATTGAAAATGCCTTATTGAATCCAGAAAAAGTGATACGTTTGGATCTTAGTAATCAAAATATTGATACGGAAAAAATCGACTTTTCTAAATTTATAAACCTAGAGTATTTAAGTATCGAAAACGATCATTTAAAAGAACTCCCAAAAGGGATCAGTTCTCTAAAAAAACTCAAAACATTAAACTTAAGTGGTAATGATTTTGAAGATTTGCCAAATAATTTCACTAATCTAAGCGCTTTAGAAGAGCTATTCTTGAATAATGATCTGAACTTTAAATTCGAAAAAAACTTGAAGACTTTATCAAAATTACCTAGCTTAAATTCATTGCACTTAGAAAATGACGAACTAAATAGGATTCCATCAGAAATCAAACTTCTTAAGAATTTAAAAAAATTATATCTGAGCAACAATCAATTCGAAAAATTCCCATTAGAAATTGAGGCTTTGTATAACTTGAAATATCTTGACTTAAAAAACAATTTAATAAAGCAGCAAGAAATAGACAAAATTCTGGAATTAAATTTTGGATTTCAAATAAAATTATAAGTAAGTTGGATACCTTTATTCTATTTAAAAAAAAATTATGAATACATTAATAAGTAATTTTAAAATAACAGTAAACGATAGGTTGTTTGTAAAAGACCCCGAAACATCGGAATTAGGGAAAAAAATACTTAAACACAGTATTCTATTAATAGATGAAATAGGGTTTGAACATTTTACTTTTAAAAAACTAGGAAATCGTATTGGATCAAATGAAAGCTCCCTTTATCGCTACTTTGAGAATAAACACAAATTGATGATTTATTTATCATCATGGTATTGGAGCTGGATTGAGTACAAGCTTGTTTTTGCTACTACAAATATTATTGATCCATTAGATAAATTGCGAAAAGCAATAACAATAGTTACTGAGAAAATTGATGATGATTTAAGCATAGCACATATTAACGAGTCAATATTAAACAAAATAATAATTGTGGAATTCTCAAAAACGCTGCACTCTAAAGAAATTGACGAAGATAATAAAGAAGGCTTTTTTCTAGTATATAAAAGAATTATCAATCGCATTGTGGAAATAGTTAATGAAGTAAATCCAGACTATATTTACGCCAAAAGTTTGGTCTCTACTATTGTTGAAGGTAGTTTGCATCAACATTTTTTGAGAAATCACATACCTACTATTACTAATTGTAACGAAACTATTAGTACAACTGATTTTTATATCAATCTCATCACAACTGTTTTAAAAAACAAATAAACAATGACTCCTTTAAAACGATTTTACAATTTACTTGAATTAGATAAAAAAGACGTCTATCAGATATTTTTTTACGCAATTTTTGCCGGGCTACTAAGCTTGTCGCTGCCACTTGGAATTCAGGCCATAACAAATTTTATTCAATCCGGAAGAGTAAGCGCATCTTGGATTGTTCTTATAATACTAGTAGTTTTCGGGGTGACATTAGTTGGGATTTTATCTTTAATGCAATTGCGCATCACAGAAAATCTACAACAAAAAATATTTGTGCGTTCCTCTTTTGAGTTTGCTGCAAGGCTACCTAAAATAAAATCAAAAGATTTATACAACAGTTACCCGCCAGAACTAGCAAATCGATTCTTTGATACAATGACAATTCAAAAAGGAACTTCAAAGTTATTAACCGATTTCTCTGCAGCATTATTACAAATATTTTTCGGAATAATATTATTGTCATTATATCACCCTTACTTTATCATCTTTGGTGTTTTATTACTTGCTCTTCTATACTTTATTTTCAAATTTTCATTTAAATCAGGACTTGAAACAAGTTTAAAAGAATCTAAATTCAAGTACAAAGTAGCGGGTTGGTTGCAAGAAATGGCTCGTAATAATTTTAGCTTTAGAAATGAACTTAATTATGATTTTGCTTTAAAAAAGAACAACCTTATTGTAACAGACTATTTGTTGTATCGCGAAAAACATTTCAATGTTATCAAAAAACAATTTACCCAATTAATTATTTTTAAAGTTCTTATTACAGGAAGTTTATTGTCTATCGGCGGATTTTTAGTTTTGTCACAACAAATGAATATTGGTCAGTTTGTAGCTGCCGAAATTATCATTCTGTTAGTCATCAACTCTGTAGAAAAAATAATCATCGGGCTAGAAACTTTCTACGATGTTCTTACTTCTATTGAAAAAATCGGAGAAGTGACTGATTTAGAATTGGAAGACTCTTCAAATCTTCAAGATGACAGCTGCTACAACAAAATTTCTTTGGAAGTAGAAAACCTAACATTCAAATTCCCTGATTCGGATAAAGAAATTTTAAATGCAATTTCATTGAAAATAGAACAAGGAGACAAAATTGTAATTAACGGCGAAAATGGGTCTGGAAAAACGACCTTAATTAGAATATTATCCGGTATATTACCGCCGACCAGCGGATCATTTTATGTCAATGACGATACTTATCGAAAAATAGACCAGAAGCAATACCGCTCACAAATAGGAAGTATTATTTATGGAGAAAGACCTTTTGAAGGAACACTACTAGAAAACATTACTTTCAACGATCCTAACGTAACTTCTGAAGATTTAAAATGGACTTTAGACGGTGTGCAACTTACCTCTTTTATAAAATTATTCCCCAAAGGATTAGATACTCCCATTTATCCAGACGGGCGACAGTTATCCTCTTCTAATGCACAAAAAATGCTATTAGCAAGAAGCATAATTCACAAACCTAAAATACTGTTTTATGAAGATCCAACTGATACTATGGATGAAAAAGTAGCTAATGAAATTATAGACTTCATCACTTCTGATAAACACAAATGGACTATTATAGTCTCTTCAAAAAACCCTTATTGGGAAACAAAATGCAATCGAAAAATCACTATGAAAAATGGGGATATACAACTTGATTCAAAAAATAATTAGTCATGCTAAACATCTCGAACAACACAACGAAACTGCAACCTCTGGACCAGTATGAAACCGTCCGAAATTTAACAAACAGACCCCATTATAAAATTTTAAATAAAATTATAGCTGCCGTATCAATAATTGGTATAATAGCACTTTTCCTGCCTTGGACTCAAAATGTTTCAGGTTCAGGTGCGGTTACAACTTTAAAGCCAAGTCAAAGACCACAATCTATTCAGAGCATAATCTCTGGTAGAATTGAAAAATGGTATGTTCAGGAAGGTGACTTTGTCAACAAAGGCGATACAATACTTTTCATTTCAGAGATAAAGGAAGATTATATGGATCCCAATTTAGTTCAGAACACAAAAAGTCAAATAAATGCAAAGAAACAATCTTTACAATCCTATGATTCAAAAGTAAGCACACTTTTAGGTCAAATCCGAGCCATTGAAACAGAGAAAGCATTAAAACTTGAGCAAGCACAAAACAAAATCAAACAGTCTATTTTAAAAATAGAAAGTGATAGTATGGATGTAGTTGCTGTAAAAACCCAACTAAAAATTGCAAGTACACAATACAACCGATCTGTGCTACTTAATAAAGAAGGCTTAAAACCACTTACTGATATTGAAGAAAAAAGATTAAAGCTACAAGAAGTAGAAGCAAAAATTATCACACAAAAAAACAAATATTTGACAAGTAAAAACGAGTTAATTAATACTAAAGTAGAAATAAATAGAATAAATGCTGAGTACAGCGAGAAAGTTTCCAAAGCAAACAGTGATAGATTCACCGCCTTAAGTAATCAATTCGAAACAGATGCCCAAGTTAGCAAACTGGAAAACCAATACGTTAATTACAGCATAAGAAACGGAATGTATTACATCAAAGCGCCACAGAGTGGATATATCAACAGAGCCATCCAGTCAGGTCTAGGAGAAACCTTAAAAGAAGGTACCCCTATAGCCACAATCATGCCATCCAATTACGATATTGCCGTAGAAACATTTGTCAACCCAATAGATCTACCCTTATTAGCCAAAGGCGAAAAAGTACGAGTTTGGTTTGATGGCTGGCCTACAATTGTTTTTTCAGGATGGCCAAACATGTCGTATGGAACTTTTGGAGGCGAAATTATAGCTATTGAAAATTTCATAAGTGCCAATGGAAAATATCGTGTTTTAATTGCTCCTGATAAGGACGAGGACAAATGGCCTGTACAATTAAGTATTGGTGCAGGTGCGCAAACTATCGCTTTACTAGACATTGTGCCAGTATGGTTTGAACTTTGGAGATCACTCAACGGTTTTCCTCCAAATTATTACAAACCAACCACTAAAATAACAACAGAAAAAAAATAATGAAACAGCTTTTTTTAGCATCTTTATTCTTTGTGCTTTCTGTCGGAGCGCAAGAAAAAGTATCGAAAGAATTTACTTATCCTGAATTTCTAGGCTATGTAAAAAAATACCATCCATTAGTTAAAAATGCAAATTTAGAGATTAGTAAATCACAAGCAAATTTAATGATGGCCCGTGGTGGTTTTGACCCAAAAATCGAAGTCGATTTTAGTACAAAGCAATTCAAAGACAAGGAATACTACTCCATTTTAAACAGTAGTTTCAAAATACCTACTTGGTATGGAATTGAAATTAAAGCAGGCTTTGATAATAGTGAAGGTGTTTATTTGAATCCCCAAAACACACTCCCTAATCAAGGATTAACCTCTTTAGGAGTAACGGTTCCCCTGGGAAAAGGCTTGTTTATCAATCAAAGGATGGCTGATGTTCGAAAAGCCAAAGTTCAAATACAACTGAGTCAAGCAGAAAGAAAACTGCAAGCTATTGTTGTTTTACATGATGCTTCACTAGCGTATTTTAATTGGAAGAAAAACTATAACGAAGTAGCATTATACAAAGAATATAATAACAATGCACAAATTCGTTTCAAAGGAATTCAGTCATTAATCAAACAAGGAGACAAACCATCAATTGATAGTGTAGAAGCAGGAATAATTGTAAAAAACCGACAACTAAATTTGGAAGATTCCAATTTGAAATTAGCTAAAGCCAAATTAGAACTAGCTACTTTTCTTTGGTTAGAAGATAATATTCCGCTGGAACTATCTGAGAATTTATTTCCTGAAATACAATTAGAATTTACAATACAGGAAAGTTTACAAACAAATGATTTATTAACTTCTGATTTCTCCATAACTAATCATCCAAAAATAAATGCGTTGCAAAGCAAAATTGATATGCTCAACGTGGAAAGAAAACTAAAGGCAAACATGCTTTTACCAAAAATTGATCTCGGGTACTCCTATATTTCAGAGCCTAGTTATATTGACAATTATCAATTTCAAGATTATAAGATTGGATTAGATTTTTATTTCCCTTTGTTTCTTAGAAAAGAACGAGGAAGTTTGAAACTCGCGAAGTATAAAGTACAGGAATCAGAATTTATATTGGATTTAGAAAAGGTGCAATTAACTAATAAAGTAAGTGCGCAAAAGATGGAAATTGAATCGCTATTAAAACAAAAAGAATTAATAAAAGATTTAGTACAAGACAATATCATCATGCTAAATTCAGAGGAAAGGTTGTTCTCTTTTGGTGAAAGCTCTTTATTTTTAATCAATACTCGGGAGAATAATTTAGTCCTATCGCAACTTTCTAAGATAGCATTAGAAAATCGTTTTTATATTTCAAATTCTGAACTTTTTAAAATTATGGCCAATCCTGATTAAATAATTTTAAAATCGTACTTTTGCAAACTGAAAATAAGAAACATGATTATAGTAAAATCCCGTGAAGAAATAGAATTAATGCGTGAAAGCGCCTTGATAGTATCGAAAACATTAGGAATGATTGCCTCCGAAATAAAGGAAGGTGTTACCACTTTATACTTAGATAAGTTAGCTCAGGAATTCATTCGTGACCATGGTGCTGAACCTAGTTTTCTTGGCTTATATGGATTTCCAAATTCACTTTGTATGAGTCCAAATGCGCAAGTCGTGCATGGAATTCCAAACAACACCCCACTTAAAAGTGGCGACGTAATATCCGTAGACTGTGGCGCTTACAAAAACGGTTACCACGGCGATCATGCCTATTCTTTTGAAATAGGAGAAGTTACTCCAGAAGTCAAAAAATTATTGCAGGTAACTAAAGAGTCCCTTTATGTTGGGATCCGTGAATTTAAAGCCGGAAACCGAGTGGAAGATGTTGGGAATGCAATCCAAAAATATACTGAAGCACATGGCTACGGAGTCGTTCGCGAATTAGTAGGACATGGCCTTGGCCAAAAAATGCATGAAGATCCCGAAATGCCCAACTACGGAAAACGTGGTCGCGGAAAGCTTTTCGTCGAAGGAATGGTAGTTGCCATCGAACCTATGATTAACATGGGGACAAAGAACATCAAACAACTGAAAGACGGCTGGACAATTCTAACTGCAGATGGAAAGCCAAGTGCTCATTTTGAGCACGATGTTGCACTTATTGATGGAAAACCAGAAATACTGTCGACCTTTGCATACATATACCAAGCATTAGGAATTGTAAGTAATGAAGAGGATGAGTTCAGAAAAACACCTTTAGTATTGTAATGAAGAAGCTTTTCAAACTCGTACTTAATACAATACCCCGTCCACTACTTATTCGGTTAAGTTATATTGCTAGACCTGTTTTGGCTCTTGCATTAAAGGGGACTGTCTTTACGGACCCAATAGATGGGAAAAGCTTCAAAACTTTTTTGCCTTACGGATATGGAACTCAAAGAAATAATGTGCTTTCTCCCAGCACACTCTCACTTGAAAGACACCGCTTATTATGGTTGTACTTAAATGAAAAAACTGATTTTTTTACTTCAAAAGAAAAAAAGAAAGTATTGCATTTTGCACCTGAACAAGCTTTTTACAAACTGTTCAGAAACCAGAAAAATCTGAATTACACGACGACCGATTTGCTTTCACCATTGGCTGACGTTAAAGCAGACATTTGTAACTTGCCTTTTGAGGACAACCAATACGATATTATTCTTTGCAATCACGTTCTGGAACACATTCCAGATGACACTAAGGCGATGCAGGAATTATACCGCGTACTAAAACCAGGGGGAATGGCAATTTTACAGATTCCACAAGATCTATCAAGAGCAACTACTTTTGCAGATGACAGCATAACAGATCAAAAAGAACGTTCCAAAATTTTTGGACAATACGATCACGTCCGTATTTATGGGCGCGATTATTTTGACAAATTACGAGCTATTGGTTTTAAAGTAACTGAAGAAGATTACACCAATAAAATCGCAGCTGAATTAGTGGCGAAATACTGCTTGGCCAAAGGAGAAATTATACCTGTTTGTTTTAAATAGCGTCAATAATTGGCATAATAATGGTATTGCTTAATTCGTTATATTTACATTTCAGCAATTTAATACTTATGCTTAATTCCTTTTTTCGAAAAATAATACTGATACTAATCCTTACTTCAGCTACTGCGCAAGTAGAAAATGAAGTGCCACCTCCATTTAGCATAAAGACTGTCTCCTTTATTCAAAACAATCAAAATGTAGTTCCTATATTCGCTTTGGGCAACGGGTTCCAGCTGCAATTTGATGATTTATTTGGAAACGAAGCAGATTATTATTACGAAATCATCCATTGTGATTACAATTGGAATCACTCGGAAATCCCAAAAAACGAATACTTGCAGGGTTTTGACAACCAAAGAATTCAAAATTACAACAACTCTTTCAACACCTTACAGATTTACTCGCATTATACATTGTCTATTCCAAATCAATTTACGCAGCAATTGCTTATCAGTGGAAATTACATGCTTAAAATTTTAAATGACCACAAAGAACTTGTTTTTTCTAGAAAATTCATTCTGTATGAAGATTTGGTTACCGTCCCAATACAAGTAAAGCGAGCTCGAACGGTGAGTAATTTAGAAACGAAGCACAACTTGGAATTTACCATAAAATCGAGTATAATTAATTTTCAAAACCCGATTAAAAACCTAAAGTTGCTACTCATACAGAATGGAAAGCTTAATTCTGCCATTAAAAACATAGCACCCCAATATACGATTGGTAATGATTTAATTTACAAATACAATGACGAGACTCAGTTTTGGGCTGGGAATGAATTTCAATATTTTGAAAATAAAAACATCAGAGCTGCAAACAATAATATATCTCGAGTTGATGGCACTTCTGAAATTTACAGTGCTTATATGTACACTAATAATGCCCGAGCTAATTTTCCCTATTCCGTTTTTGAAGACATTAATGGCAACTTTGTAGTACGTAATTTAAACGCAGAAAACAGCGAGATAGAAGCCGATTATGCTTGGGTCTATTTTAGCCTTTCAGCTCCCTCTTTTAGAATCAAAAAAGAAATCTATATAACCGGAATGTTTAACAACTATAGCCTAGAACCTGAATTCATGATGGACTACAATCCTAAAAAAGGGATTTATGAAAAAGCGGTTTTAATCAAACAAGGGTTTACAAATTTTGAATACACCGTTGCAGACAGCAAAGGAGTGATTGACGGCGAAAATGCAATCGATGGGAATTTTTATCAAACAGAAAACGATTATTCCATTCTGGTTTATTACCGCGAAAATACAGACCGCTATTGCAGAGTAATAGGTAAAGGAACAGCTAACTCCTTAAACATCATTAATTAAAAAAAATATCAATGAAAACAACAAAACAAAATCAAAAATTTGTAGTTTTGCTAGTATAAACCACATTTCTAACACTTCATTATGGTTTCTCAAATAACAAGAGGCATAAAAATCTCAGTATTGACAAGTTTTGAAGGTACTTACTTCAAGAACCATAAGATACACTTTGCCTTTAGTTATCAGATTACAATAGAAAACCATAGTAAAGATTCTGTTCAATTAATTTCTAGGCATTGGGAAATTTTTGACTCCCTAAACAACATAGAGGTTGTTGATGGCGACGGGATCATCGGAAAAAAACCAGTGTTAAAACCAGGGGAACTTCACACTTATAGCTCAGGCTGCTTACTTTCATCCCCTTACGGCGCTATGAAAGGCTATTTTAATATGATCAATTTTACAACTACAAAAACTTTTAAAGTTTTCGTGCCCACTTTCAAATTATGTGCTCCATTTGCATTGAATTAATTTTACCATTGAAGATATTACGTTTTCTTATTCTAAATTCATCAAATTTTTAAATTATCCTTTGTACTTTTGCGTTACAATAAATTATTCGTAACATTAAGAATAATTTATTTTTTAATTGTCTAATCTTATCTGTTTATACAGATTAACAAATCACAATATCATGCTAAAAGGATTTTTTAATGTACCAAAAGCGGTTAACGAACCGGTAAAAGGGTATGCACCAAATTCAACTGAAAAAGCAGCCGTTCAAGCAGCTTATACTAAAATGTGGAATTCAAAAATTGACGTGCCACTATATATCGGTAGCGAAGAAATTAGAACTGGAAATACAAAAACAATGTCGGCTCCTCACGACCACAAACATATCGTAGGAACCTACCATCTTGCTGAAAAATCACATGTTGAGAAAGCTATTGCAAATGCATTAGAATCTAGAACTGCCTGGGCAAACATGGCTTGGGAACAACGTGCAGCCATTTTCCTTAAAGCAGCTGAGTTAATTGCAGGTCCTTACAGAGCTAGAATAAATGCTGCAACAATGATCGCGCAATCTAAAAATGTTCATCAAGCAGAAATTGATGCATCATGTGAGCTAATTGACTTTTTACGTTTTAACGTAGAATTCATGACTCAAATATACGGCGACCAACCAACATCTACTTCGGATATGTGGAATCGTTTAGAGTACAGACCTCTTGAAGGTTTCGTATATGCTATTACTCCTTTTAATTTTACAGCAATTGCTGCCAATCTTCCTGCGAGTGCAGCTATGATGGGTAACGTTGTGATTTGGAAACCGAGTGACAGCCAAATTTTCTCTGCACAAATTATAATTGAAGTATTTAAAGAAGCAGGTGTTCCTGATGGAGTTATCAATGTCGTTTTTGGAGATCCTTCCATGATTACCGATACTGTTTTAGCAAGTCGTGATTTTGCTGGAATCCACTTTACAGGTTCGACTAATGTTTTTAAAGATATTTGGGCAAAAATTGGAACTAACATTCACCACTACAAAACCTATCCAAGAATTGTAGGGGAAACTGGTGGAAAAGATTTTATTATTGCACACCCAAGCGCTAACCCTAAACAAGTTGCAACAGGTATTGTTCGTGGAGCTTTCGAATTCCAAGGACAAAAATGTTCTGCTGCCTCTAGATCTTATGTTCCACAAAGTCTTTGGCCAGCAATAAAAGAAAAAATCATCACTGATGTAAAATCAATGAAAATAGGTTCTCCAGAAGATTTTAGTAATTTTATTACAGCCGTTATTCACGAAGGTTCATTTGACAAACTAGCTGGTTTTATTGACCAAGCTAAAAAAGATGATGATGCTGAGATTATCGTTGGTGGAAACTACGACAAATCTGTTGGATACTTTATCGAACCTACAGTGATCGTAACAACTAACCCTCACTATACCACAATGGCAACTGAATTATTCGGACCAGTTATGACCATTTTTGTTTATGAAGATGCTAAGTGGGAAGAAACTTTAGAATTGCTAGATGCAACATCTGATTATGCATTAACAGGAGCTGTTTTTAGTCAAGATCGTTATGCAATTGAAGTAGCTACAGTAAAATTACAAAACGCTGCTGGTAACTTCTATATCAATGACAAACCAACAGGTGCTGTTGTAGGTCAACAACCTTTTGGTGGAGCGAGAGCTTCTGGAACCAATGATAAAGCAGGTTCTCCTTTGAACTTATTGCGTTGGGCTTCTCCAAGAACAATTAAAGAAACTTTTATTACTCCAGAAGATTACAGATACCCATTTTTGGGAGAATAAAGAAGTCATAAAGTTCGAAAGTCGAAAGTCTTAAAAGAACTTTACGAGTATAAAAAAGCCGAATCTAAAATCTTAGATTCGGCTTTTTGCTTTAATTTTCTATATTCAGTCTATACCTTCAACGTTAAGTCTTGATGACCTTAAGACATTCGACTAATTGACTAACTCGTAAACTTCAACGGAACATGCACCACTTTCTTGGTTTCAAAGAATTCGTCTTCAAAAAAGTCGGCTAAATTGTATTCTTTAGCCTTTGGAAAATCCTTCAATTCTTCAGTCAAGTCACCCCCTTTTAGGTAAAGGATTCCGTTTTTCAATTCATGCTTATTGTTTTTCTTGATTTTGGTTTTTACCCATGAAACAAAATCAGGCATATTTGTCACTGCACGACTCACAATGAAATCAAAATCTCCTTTTACGTTTTCGGCACGCAATTGCTCCGCTTTAACATTTTTTAGTTCTAATGCTTCGGCAACAGCTTGAACCACTTTAATTTTCTTTGCAATTATATCAATCAAGAAAAAACGGGTCTCAGGAAAAAGAATAGCCAGTGGAATTCCAGGAAATCCTCCTCCAGTACCCACGTCCAAGACAAACGTCCCGGGTTCAAATTTTATGATCTTAGCAATCCCTAAAGAATGCAAAACGTGCTTGGTGTATAAGGCGTCAATATCTTTTCTGGAAATGACATTAATTTTCTCGTTCCAATCGTGGTATAAAGCGTCCAATTTGGCAAACTGCTCTTTTTGAATATCGGTTAAATAAGGGAAATGCTTAAGAATCTCGTCCATCGTTCTATTTTTTTAACAAAAGTACTATTTTAAACTCTGAAAAATTTAACTCAATTTTGCATAGTTGAATTTTATAATAATTATATTTGGAACTTATAAAGATTATATATGAATAGTACCGCACCTACATTTGCAAAGCAAGATAAACTGAAATTTTTTAGAACACTTAACTCACGGGTAAACAATTACTTCAAAGAGAATAACATTCAAAAAACAGGAAACTGGAAGCTATACTTAAAAACGATTATTCTTATAACTGTTTTTCTCGCTCCCTATTTCTTAATTTTAACTCTTGACATGCCTTTTTGGACGCACCTCTTATTAACTATAGTAATGGGCGTAGGAATGGCCGGAGTTGGAATGAATGTAATGCACGATGGAAATCACGGCTCTTATTCCAATAAAAGCTGGGTAAACAAATTTATGGGAGGGACCATTTACGTCCTAGCAGGAAATGTTCACAACTGGCAAGTACAACATAATGTGTTGCACCATACTTACACTAATATTCCAGGTCACGACGAAGACCTCGATGCAGGTAGAATTATACGCTTTACAAAAAATGCTAAATGGCATAATTTCCACCGTTTCCAACAATATTACTCTGTCTTTTTATACGGATTACTTACTTTTAATTGGGCGCTAACAACTGATTTCAAGCAGATGAAAAGTTACTTGAAAAGAAAATTATCTTATGGTGAAGCCAAAAACCCGAAAATACTTTGGACTACATTAATAATTACAAAAGTAATTTATGTTTCCATCTGGATTGTATTACCAATAGTGATTGGTATCGCTTGGTGGAAAGTACTAATTGGATTCTTTATTATGCACTACACCGCGGGATTGATTTTGAGCGTTGTATTTCAACTAGCACATGTTGTTGAAGAAACGACCAATCCTTCCCCAGATGAACTGGGTCAAATGGATAACACTTGGGCAATTCACCAATTGTTCACAACCACTAATTTCGCTCCAAAAAATGCTTTGGTAAACTGGTACACCGGAGGGTTAAACCACCAAATCGAACATCATATTTTTCCCCACATAAGCCATGTTCATTACGGTAAAATCGCGAAAATTGTAAAAGAAACAGCGCAAGAATGTAATCTTCCATATTACGAATACAAAACAATGCGCAGTGCTGTAATAGCTCATTTCAAGCACTTAAAAGAATTGGGGATGAAGCCAGAACTAATATAATTACAGGAAGAAAATTGTAGAAATGCACCGCAGAACGCTTCTACAACCAAAATAAAACTAAAAACTATTAATTAACCTGCCTTAATTCTCAGATGAAAATTAAGGTAATTCAACAAGACATTAATGAACCCACTTTCAGACAGAATTAACAATCTAGCAACTTCACAAACATTAGCAATGGCTGCTTTGGCTAGAGAATTAAAAGCACAAGGAAAAGACATCATCAGCTTAAGTTTAGGTGAACCCGACTTTAATACCCCAGACTTCATAAAGGAAGCTGCAAAAAAAGCGATTGACGAGAACTACAGTACCTATTCTCCAGTAGAAGGATACGGAGAATTGAAAGAAGCAATATGTCGCAAATTCAAGAGAGACAATAATCTGGAATACAAACCATCACAAATCGTGGTTTCAACTGGAGCAAAACAATCCTTATACAACATTGCACAAGTAATGCTTAACGATGGTGACGAGGTAATTTTACCGGCACCATACTGGGTTTCTTATTTCGAAATCGTAAAATTGTCTGGTGGAATTCCAGTAGAAGTTCCTACCTCTATCGAAAGTGATTTCAAAATCACACCAGAACAATTAGAAGCGGCTATCACACCAAAAACTAAAATGATGTGGTTCAGTACCCCTTGTAACCCATCTGGATCTGTTTACAACAGAGAAGAACTAACTGCATTGGCTGAGGTATTAGAGAGACACCCACACGTTTACGTTGTTGCAGATGAAATCTACGAGCATATTAATTTCTCAGGTAACTTTTGTAGCATCGCATCGATACCAGGAATGCTAGAAAGAACTATAACCGTTAATGGAGTTGCCAAAGCTTTCGCAATGACAGGATGGAGAATTGGTTATATTGGCGGACCCGAGTTTATAGCTAAAGCCTGTACAAAAATTCAAGGTCAAGTAACTTCCGGAGCTAACAGTATTGCTCAACGAGCCACTATTACCGCTGTAGATGCTGACCCTACTGTTTTAAAACACATGGTTGATGCTTTCCATAGCCGTAGAGATTTAGTTGTAGGTTTATTGAAAGATATTCCTGGAATAAAAATCAACGTTCCTGAAGGTGCTTTTTACGTCTTCCCAGACGTTTCTCATTTCTTCGGAAAAACATTGAAAGGAACCGAAATCAATAACGCAATGGATTTATCAATGTATCTTTTGGGCGAAGCTAATGTAGCAACGGTGACAGGTGACGCATTTGGAAACCCGGACTGTATTCGTTTCTCTTATGCAACTAGCGACGAGATTTTAAAAGAAGCTTTAAAAAGAATTAAAGACGCACTATCACTTTAGTCAAAAGTCTTAAAATTCAAAATCTGACTTAAATACATTTCAAAAATACCTCAGGAGATTTTCTTGAGGTATTTTTTTGGGCGTGTCCCAAATGGGTCGGGCTTTACGTTGCAATCTTTATATTTATAAAAAATACAAAGGATTCCCACTGCAATCCCTCACGCGAAGTGTAAAAACCGAGAAGAATTATTTCCGAAAATAATCCTGACATACATAAACAAAACTAGTGTTGAATAGAAAGCATTTCTTTATTTTTACATTCCAATTAAGACTACAAAAAACATGAAAATATTATTGCTGGGTTCAGGTGAATTAGGAAAAGAATTTGCAATCGCAGCGCAACGCATCGGACAAACCGTAATTGCAGTTGACAGCTATGAAAATGCACCTGCCATGCAAGTAGCTCATGGATTTGAAGTGATCAATATGCTTGACGGTGCTGAACTCGATCGCATTGTAGCTAAACACCAACCTGATTTTATCGTTCCCGAAATTGAAGCCATTCGTACCGAACGTTTCTACAATTATGAGAATCAAGGTATCACAGTTGTGCCGTCAGCAAAAGCGGCTAATTTCACCATGAATCGTAAAGCCATTCGCGATTTGGCTTCCAAAGAATTGGGGTTAAAAACGGCCAATTACCGCTATGCCACCACAGCCGAAGAACTGCAGAAAGGAGTCGAAGCAGTTGGAATGCCATGTGTTGTGAAGCCACTCATGTCTTCCTCAGGAAAAGGACAATCCACCATAAAAATAGCCTCCGATATTGATAAAGCATGGAATTATGCCGTAGAAGGTTCTCGCGGTGACGTTGCGGAAGTAATTGTCGAAGCCTTTGTGCAGTTCAATTCGGAGATCACCTTATTAACAGTTACCCAAAACAATAACCCAACCTTATTTTGTGCACCCATTGGACATCGCCAAGAGCGCGGTGATTACCAAGAAAGCTGGCAACCAGCCAGAATCTCAGATAAAGACTTGTTTGAAGCGCAAGACATGGCCGAAAAAGTAACGGAAACTCTTGGTGGCGCCGGACTTTTTGGCGTTGAATTTTTCCTCGCTGATGATGGTGTTTATTTCTCGGAACTTTCCCCTCGCCCGCATGATACCGGAATGGTAACTTTGGCCGGAACACAAAATTTTAATGAATTCGAATTGCATTTACGCGCAATTTTAAGTTTGCCTATTTTCGAAATTACCTTAGAAAAAGCGGGAGCAAGTGCCGTAATTTTAGCCACTAAAAATAGTACAAACCCAACATTCACTGGATTGGAGAAGATTGCCGCCTTACCTAAAACCGATTTTAGAATTTTTGGAAAACCAAGCTCTAGACCCTACCGAAGAATGGGAGTTGTATTAGTCAATGACAATTTAGAAACACCGATTGAGGAAATTATTGACAAAGCAAAAAAAACAGCTACCTTAGTCAAACTAAATATTTAAACATGAAAAAAGTAATATTAGCAACATTTTTATTTGTCGTGACCACAATAAGTGCCCAAGATAAAATAGACACATCAAAAAAGCAGATTGTAGAAACCGCTTGCGGCCAATGCCAGTTTGACATGGAAGGATTTGGTTGCGAATTAGCTGTTCGCATAGATGGAAAGGCCTATTTTGTAGATGGAACGTCAATAGACTCACATGGTGACGCGCACGCTCAAGACGGTTTTTGTGCAGCGATCAGAAAAGCTGAAGTGGTTAGCGCAATAAAAGACAAGCGTTTCGTAGTTTCGGAATTTAAATTACTTCCTGAGGAAAAGAAAAAATAACAAAAATTGTCTTTAATTCTTCAAAATATTGCAAAGCATATAACACTCTCTCCAGAAGAGGAGGAGAATTTTTTATCAAAAATCCAAGTACGTAAGTTTAAAGCCAAAAGCATTTTATTGAATACTGGCGAAATTTGTGTGAATTCTTATTTTGTGAACTCTGGGATATTGAGAAGCTTCAATATCAATGATAATATTGTCGAATATGTTATGAGTTTTGCTGGCGAAGGTTATTGGATTGGAGATATGTATAGTTTAATTTCTCAAAAACCCGGAAATCTTTTTATTGAAGTTCTGGAAGATGCTGAAGTAGTTATGCTTTCAAAAGAGAATCAAGAAATATTATATACTGAAACCCCAAAATTGGAACGCTTTTTCAGGATATTAATCGAAAATTCTTTGGTGGCCAATCAAGAACGCCTAAACCCTTTAGACTTTTTTTCAAACCAAATACTGGAATTTCTCGAAAATTTGATTGAAAAAATGCCATAAAAAAACCTCTAAATTTCTTTAGAGGTTTTTGGTAATACTTTGAACGGTATCGATTTATTTTCAAATCAAATCTTAGAATTTCTCGAAAATTTAGTTGAAAAAATTCCATAAAAAACCCCTAAATTTCTTTAGAGGTTTTTGGTACTACTGTGGGCGATACAGATTTAAATTCGAATCAAGTACTTGATTATGTAATGGTTATCGGTTCGACATGAAATAAAAAAATGACCTTAAAATGAATTTAAGGTCATTGGTACTACTGTCGGCGAAATAGGTTTAAAATCGTATCAAGCGTTTGATTTGTAATATTTATTTCGCTTTTTTATTACACTATCCCCAAAACATGCTAAGTTAATAAATCGTTGAGTTATCTAAGTTTCCATCCTAGTACTAAACCAAACGCTACTGGTCTAATTTTTGCATTTTTATTCGTACTGTACAATCCATTAGCTTTTCTCTCTGAGGTAGATGTTGGGTTATATCCTATGTATGACTCATCATTATCTTGGTCTAGAATGGATCCATAACCATTTTCAAGAAACATTGCAGCATACAATGCATTTTTTGACCCCATATCAAATGTAAAACCCAACTCAAACATGCTCATCATAATGGCCTTCGTTTGGTATTCACCTGATGCCGAATAATTGCTTTGACTACCAAAACCATACTCTGGTAAATCATCAATAGTTAAATTAACATCTGGATAATAGGCTGTACCATTAACACTGCTAGCTGTTGCTTTTATTTTATATTTTACAGGCAAAAAATACTTCGCTCCTGCTCTAAAATTAAAATCAACTCCTTTATTAATATTCGTCTTATACTCTGCGAAAAGTGGAATTTGAATAGCATGCAAGGTTTGCCTTTCTTTATAATTGCTTGTTGTTATCCTATATTCAAAAGCAGACGTAGAAGGATCAATCTGATAATTTGTTAAGGTTGCTGATGAATTACGTAAAGAAACATCTTGTTTGTACTGAGCAAATTCTATCCCAGTCCCAATACCGATATGATTACTTAAAGAATAAATATAACTCGCTTTTACTGCTCCTCCAAGTCCATAACCCGGAGAGGTACCTCTAACATCACTTTGAATATTCCCAATTCCTGATTGCACTCCTACATAAAATTGAGCAGCAATAGCTTGTGAGATTAAAAAAGTTGTTATTCCAATTGTATTTTTAATATTCAATTTCATACTTGTTTTTTTTCATCAGAATAATCCATCCTCATTTATAAAAATGAGGACTTCATACTCTTAATTATTTAATTTCTAACTAAAATATTTTTGGTAAAATATTTACCATTGGATAGTGTCATTTTTACAATATAAATCCCCTCAACAGTTGGAGCTTTTAGAGTAACTGTACTTTCACTTGTTGTTATATCTTCAATTAATGAACCAACTACACTATACACTTCAATTCGAGCATTGAGTAATCTTGAAGAAGATACATTGGTCATAAGTTCATAACTCGCATTTGGTTTAACTGGATTAGGAACAAGTTTGATATATTCGTCATCCACTGTTGGTAATAAAGTTAATGGACAAGTAGTGATTAACGTCCCATCAAGTTTTGCTACTACAGCATAATAAGTTCCATTTAAAGCTCCATTTTCTTTAAAATACTGATTCGTTTGACCTGGAACTAAAACTCCATTTTTATACCAAGTATATGATTTAAAACTTTTAGAACTATTATTAAAGAATAGAATATCTTCAAACTGTTTTCTAATCAAATTAGGCTGGCTATTTACAACTGCTAACACCACTACTGGAGCAGCATTATAATTATTATTCCCTGCTTGCGCAGCAGTAATAGTTGCTGAACCATAATTTTCAAACACTAATGAGCCATTTGAAATCGTGACAATGTTACTATTAGAAGAAGTATAACTTACAGCTATACCACTACTAGAATTAGCTGTCAAAACAGACAAAGTCTCTCCATCACAACCTAATCCCAATGTTTGATTCCAAGTAATTACTTGATCTGCCTTAGTAATACTAAAATCTGCACTCACATAACTAATTAAATAATTTAGGCCTGCACTCAAATTGCCTTGCGTTATAGCATAAGTACCTACATCCTCTCCTGAGGCT
>NZ_JBGQOE010000033.1:0-27586 GCF_052113685.1 Flavobacterium sp. W22_SRS_FP1 | reverse complement strand
GGACTTTAATGTCCTTTCTTTTGAAAAAATTATCCTATCCCTTTTCCTGAGAGTTGCATTAACTAATTGAATCTAGTGAGTTAAAAAATTAGACGCAAGGGCTTTAGTTCTTACTGTATTAATATCGTAAAGTGGTAAATCGTCGATTATTGTTATAAGTCTAAATAATCAATTTTAAAATGGGTTTTATCACCGTAATCTAATGAATTGATCTTGTTTTTGATTTTTGTTTATTCAACTGTTGTTTATTTTGTTATTATAATTTAAGGCTTAAATATTATAAGTTATTTTTTTCTTGATTTATTTTCATGTGAAACATATTGTGAAATTAATTTTGTCACTTTAAAGGGCAAAATAATTTTTATAGTCTATTTTTGAGCTTTAACCCAATTTATAGTAAAATGAAAAAAACCTTATTTGGTCTATTATTCTTGTTTATAATAGTGTCAGCTAATGCTCAGTTAAAGAGCCCTGCGGAATTTCTACCTAATTATGGTAAACAAATCAGTCAGTATCATCAAGTGGAAGCTTATTTCAGGCAGCTGTTGACGGAGTCGCCAAATATTAAGAAACAAAAATATGGAGTCACAAACGAAGGCCGAGATTTAAATGTTTATTTTATTTCCAGTCCTGAAAACTTAGCTAATTTAGATTTAATCCGAAATAATAATTTGTCGGCTATTGGTTTGTCCAATACCAAAACAGAAAAAATTGGGGATAAGCTTATTGTCTGGTTGAGTTTTAATGTACATGGCAATGAATTTGCGGGAACAGAAAGTGCTATGACAATTGCTTATGAGTTGGTTAACCCAGATAATTCGGTTTCTAAAAAAGAACTAGAAAACACGATTGTTATTTTAGATCCCTGTATTAACCCTGATGGGTATTCGAGGTATGGAAATTGGTTAAGAGAAATTTCAGGTAAGAAAACACATCCTGAATTGTCAGATCGCGAGCATATGGAGGTATGGCCTGGAGGTCGATACAATCATTATATTTTTGATTTAAATCGCGATTGGGCTTGGCAAACTCAATTAGAATCTAAGCAACGATTAGCATTGTATAATGAATGGCTGCCGCAAATGCATGTTGATGTTCATGAAATGGGATACAATTCTCCTTATTTCTTTCCACCTTCTGCAGAGCCTTGGCATGAATATATAGAGAAGTACCAGAAGGATTTTCACAATACTCTAGGTGCGAAAATGGCTGGTAAGTTTGATGCTGAAAATTGGTTGTATAACACAAGAGAGCGATTTGATATGTTTTATCCTAGTTATGGAGATACCTATCCAACCTATAACGGAGCAGTTGGAATGACGTTTGAGCAAGGTGGCATAGGCGCAGGAAGGGAAATTTTAATGGAAAATGGCTCGACGCTTACTATTAAAGACCGCCTGACCCATCATGCAAAAGCTGTTTTAACGGCAGTTGAAGTAGCTACATCAGAGTCAGAGAAATTGATTGAAGGTTTCAGAAACTTTATGACTACTTCGAGAAAAAATGTTAAGGGCGATTACAGAACGTACGTTTTGAAGAGCAATCCAAAATTGGAACAAATGGCCGTTCTACTGAAGAAAAATAAAATTGAATTTGAATATGCTGATGCAAGTCAAAAAGCGAATGGCTTTAATTATCAAACGCAGAATTCACAAAGATTTACAATCGAGCCTAATGACCTTATTGTAAAGGTAGATCAACCAAAGGCTATATTGACACAGGTTTTATTCGAGCCCAATCAGGTCTTAAATGATAGTTTGTCCTACGATATAACAGCCTGGGCACTACCACTGGCTTATGGAGTTGAAGCGTATGCTTTAAAAAGTACTATTGCAATCAAAACTAAAACTAGTATTGAAATCGTTGCGCCAATTTTACCGAAAAGCGTTTACGGTTTTTATATTCCGTGGAATAATCGAATTTCTGCACAGGTTTTATCGCTTTTGCATCAAAAAAATATCAAAGTAAGATCGGCGATGAAAAAAGCGATTTTCGACAATGTCGTAGTTGAGCCCGGTGGTTTAATTGTAAGTAAGGCTGACAATTCAAAAATACCTGATTTTGAGAAAACAGTAAGTGAAATTATTATGGTTAAAAAAGATTTTAATTTTATTACTAGTGGTTTTACAAAGAATGGCGCTGATTTAGGAGGAGAGAATTTCACGATTTTAAAAGCTCCTAAAATAGCTTTGTTATCAGGAAAAGGCGTTGGTTCTACTGAATTTGGAGCCGTTTGGTTTTATTTGGATGAAGTTGTTGGTTATCCTGTTAGTATTGTTGAAACTGGCAATTTTGATCGATTAGAACTCACGAAGTACAACACTTTGATTTTAGCGGACGGTTATTATGATTTTTCGGATGAGCAACAAACCAAAATTACTGAATGGATTAAAAGTGGGGGCAAAGTGATTGCAATGAATAATGCTCTAAGTGTTTTTGAAGATAAAGAAGCTTACAGTTTGAGTTTGTTTGAGTCGGACGAAGCTAAAAAAAGTTCTGAAAAGCAGGCTTTGGATAAGTTACTGAAGGAGCGTTTTTTAGACTATCAAAGTTCTGAGCGCAGGGCTATTTCAGCATCTATACCAGGAGCTGTAATTGAAAATGTTTTAGACATCACACACCCAATGTCCTTTGGCTTGGGGTCTGTTTATTATAGTCTAAAAACAGATGATAGACATTACTCGCTGTTGAAAAACGCAACTAATCTGGCTTATGTACCCCTTAATTATAAAAGTTATGGTTTCGTAGGTCATGATATAAAAAACAAACTAAACAATACGGTAAGTTTTGCTATTGATAAAAAAGAAAAAGGCGAAGTGATTTATATGATAGATAATCCTTTGTTTAGGGGGTTTTGGGAAAATGGAAATTTATTATTCAGCAATGCATTATTTTTAGTAAACTAATCGGAACTCGATTTTAAAAATGATTTTATCTATAAAACTCCAGATTCTACCTGGAGTTTTATTGTTTTATCAAGTACTAATGTTAAGAATTTCTTTTAGATTCAGCAGGTTTATCGAAAATGTTCAAACATTTTGTTTTAAGTTTTAAAACAATCTTGAGTTCTTTTTGTCATAAAAAAACATTGATTTTACTAATCTTCAGCTTTAATTTAGTAAACGGTGTTCTACTCAAGTTTTGGCTTAGTGCTGTTCGTTACTTAACAGCTTAGATTCCGGTAGAGATGACTCCAAGGTATTTTGGGCAGGTTTAGATTTCAAAGGCCGGTCAGGAAACCTCGATATTCCTATGCGAAGTCAACATATTGATGTTTAGAATTATGCTAGTAATCATAGAGCTAATTTCTAAGCTTAAGCGGTTTATTACCGCGCAAAATAGTGGAAAAGCTAGTTTGGGAATATATCATTGTTACGTGTAGTAGAAGTATATTTGATAAAAGGAGAATCTATTTCTATGTTAGTTAGGTAAGGTCTAATATTAGAATTTTAGTCTAATTTAAATTAATTATAAAGTATTCATTCGTATATTAAAATTGTTTATTTTTAGTAAAAATAATCGCACATGCTAGTTAAAGTTTTTGGAAGCGCTGTATTTGGAGTTGAAGCCACAACAATCACCGTTGAAGTGAATATTGATAAGGGAATTGGTTATCACCTAGTTGGTTTACCTGATAATGCTATCAAAGAAAGCAGCTATAGGATCGCAGCTGCTCTAAAGAATAATGGATACAGCATGCCTGGTAAAAAAATAACCATCAATATGGCTCCCGCTGATTTACGCAAAGAGGGATCTGCCTACGATTTAACTTTAACTATAGGTATTCTAGTAGCCTCACAGCAAATAGAAGCAAAAGAGGTTGAAAAATACATCATCATGGGAGAGCTTTCTCTCGATGGTAGTCTACAACCCATTCGGGGAGCCTTGCCTATTGCAATCAAGGCAAAAGAAGAGGGTTTTAAAGGCTTTTTTCTCCCAAAACAAAATGTGAAAGAAGCAGCTATAGTGGCTGGTCTCGATGTCTATGGTGTTGAAAATGTGCAGGAAGTTATTGATTTCTTAGAAGGTAAAGGAAACTTAGAACCAACAACGATAGATACTAGAGCCGAGTTTTATAAGGATTTAGATTTTCCAGAGTTTGACTTTTCAGATGTGAAAGGGCAGGAGTCTATAAAAAGATGTATGGAAATTGCCGCTGCCGGAGGGCATAATATCATTCTCATTGGTCCACCAGGAGCTGGAAAGACCATGCTAGCCAAACGTTTGCCTAGCATATTGCCTCCTATGACCTTACGCGAAGCCTTAGAAACAACAAAAATACATAGTGTAGCCGGTAAGCTAAAAGAAGTGGGCTTGATGAATCAAAGACCGTTTAGGAGTCCGCATCATACTATTTCAAATGTAGTTACGCATAAATAGGAGGTATAAAATTTAGAAGTTTTTTTTAGTGCCATCAGAAATGATGGTTTTTTTTGTGCCTTTTTTTAAAAAGATATAAACAATTTAGTTTGCTTTAAGTCAATGGATTAAGTCAGTATTGATATACATTATTAACATTTATGCAATGAAATTGAAAAACAAAAAACAAACATAGTTTATTACTCTATTAGACAATGTTTAACTAATAAGTAAAATTATGGATTTAGAAAATGAAAACACAGTAATTGTAGGTATAAGGATGACACCTACAGATGTAAAAGATTTAAAACAAGAAGCAAAAAAGAGAAGATTGACTCTTAGCGGACTAATACGTGAACGTGTATTCAAAAATGAAAATAGCCAAAATGCAAACTAAAAAAAGTGAACCAGATATGACAAGTAAAATCCAAATTTCATTCAATCAAAATCAGTTTGAAAACGCATCAGCAACACTTCAAGACAATGTAATTAGATACAGAAAGTATTTAGATGCAATTGAAAATATCACTGATGCAAGAGATTATAAAACACTAGAGCAAATTGAAATATTCATTAAAAACAAAACTACATTCTCAAATATTATCCTTTCTGCTGGATTGTTGGATGTACTTGATTCATATAGATTTATTGAGTCTAATCATAATAAAATTAATTTAAAAGTACTGGAGATTGATGGTGATATTATCACAACAAAAAAAGAGGTTTTAAGCCAAGCAAAAGAAGATGCTACTCAATACCTCAAGGAACAGTATTTAGTGGATTATAACATCCTTTTAAAGGCTTGTAATGAACTAAACCTGCTTAGCAATGCTAATGCTTCAAACTTTCTAACACGCTCTTATGATGGTAGATTCTCTATTAATCTTCAGATGCTTCAAAATTCAGATAGAATGTAAAACTCAAAGCGGTGAACGTAATTTCTACTTTCATTTTTTTTACAAGTAGCCGCTTTTATAACTCAATCAAATGATAAAAACAGAAGACCTCCAAAATAAAATGTTTAAGATGACTGAAGCATCTACAGATGTAGTCAATAAAGAACCAAGTTATAATATTATAATAGTGCAGACTCCTAGAGGTAAGATGACAATCAAAACACATTTGACTGGAAAGCAATGGCTAGCTGAACAAGAACTAAAATTAAAGAATCAACCTAAGAAAAAAAGAAAATGAAAAAAAACGTAATACTCACAGTAAGTCAGCAAAAGCAAATTGATATGCTAATAGCAAATGCAAAATTCACAAGGCTAGTGAATGGTTTAATAGCAGATAAAACAGTAAATGCAGATACTAAAGCTAAAATGGTTTATGACCTTAAAAAGAAAATATTTCCATCATCAGTAGGTAAAAGCAGATTTTAATATTCTAACGTAATCTAACATACAACTATGGCATTTTTAGAGAACAACACAGTAGGAAGAGGTAGAAAAATAGGCTCAAAGAACGTTTCTACGGCATCAATTAAACAGAACCTACAAAGGTTAGTGGAGGACAATTTAAGCACCTTAGATGCTGACTTAAAATCTTTATCACCAAGAGATAGAGTTAAGGCAATTACAGACCTATGCAAGTTTATTGTTCCAACCTTAAAACAAGTAGATGCAGAAGTAACTACTGCAAATGATTTGACTTGGTTAGATTCATTCTCTGAAGAAGAGTTAACTAAACTTTTAAAATAGATGGCACATTTAGGAGGACAAATATATGATTCTATTAAGGATGCAGTAAAATACTCAAGCGGTGAATTTGGATTGATTGCAACCTATAAAGATGCAAACGGTAAACTATTTTATTTCATCAACGGAAAACCAGTTATAAGTATTAAAGCACCTAAAAAGTAATGAAATATACACTAGAACAATACAGAAGCCTATGCTTTGAGGACAATCATAAAATCATAAAAGATGCTTATGGTGAATACTGGTGGTACGCAAAAAAAGACACCAAATTTACAAAGCATTGTATTTTATCATTTTCAGATTATAAGAAAGTATTAGCACATATTAGATTTTGGATACCTATCTATAAAAAACTTTCTATCAATCCATTAAACTGCTTGGATTCAATGCTTAAACAATTGATAGTTGAAGAAGAAATTAATGATATTGCCAATGATAAAGATATTAGTTTAACAAAAAAAATAGGCAAGATTATAGCCATCAATCCTAATATACCGCCAAAGAATTTGGCTTTGTTATTAGATGTCAATAAAATGACTATCAGCAGACAATTAAAGCTATTTAAGGCAATATGAGAGAGAGAAAATACAATATAGACGAACAATCTTCTTTTGCTAAAAACCACTCTCTTTTAGGCTCTAAATCACTTTTAACTGATGTAGATTCAATACAGATAGCAGAAACAGAAAACTCCATTTACAATCAATATAAATTTGTAAACAGTCAACCATTCCTACATAGAATTATAGAGGTAAAGTATAAACCATCTGACTACATTAAAAAGCAAATATTAAAGCAAGAACCTACTAACTGCCAAACCAAGCTATTTGTTTCTGTAATGAATGAATTAAACGGTTATAGGATTGATAGTAATAAATTGAAAGCAGAATTTTATTTGATAATTCAATCTAATGGAGATTTACCATACTTTGTCTATAATGTGACTGGAGATGCTTATTCAGTCAATTATGAATATAAAGGAAAAGTAAATAATGACATAGAATACATTGATATGTTTCAATTTTGATGTACCTATTTAGACGTTTTAAATTTTGTTAGCATAAAAGCGTAACATTCAGACTTGTTTTTTATTGAATTAAGTGTACCTTTATAGTCAAATGATTATTTAGGTACATTTTTAATTATAAAAGATATGAAAAAGACAGCATTTATTTATTGTAGAGTTTCAACAGACAAGCAAGAAACAGAAAGACAAATTAGAGAATTAACTAACTACTGTATCCAAAATGATTTTGAGATTGTTGGAACGCTGGAAGAGGAAATTTCAGCAACAAAATCTATAAAGAGTAGAGAGCATCTAATCCAATTAGTTAAAGATTCAAAAGCAAATCATTTTATATCACAAGATATTTCAAGATTTAGCAGAAATACAAAAGTTGGTATTGAACTAAAAGACAGACTTCATCAATTGAAAGTATGCTTAATATTTATTCAGACCGGTTTAAAAAGTTTAAATGAAGATGGAACTGAAAATGATACTGCAAGATTGTTATTCAATATGCTTTTATCAGTCTATGAAATGGAAAACTCAACTAAAATAAAAATGATTAAAAATGGTTTAGCAAATGCAAAAGCAAATGGTAAAATTTTAGGTAGGAGAGTAGGCTATAAAGAAAATCTTATTCTTAAATATCCAAGGATTGTAAAAGAATTAAAAACTAATAGCATAAGAAGAACCGCTCTATTATGTAGTGTACAAAAGAGTTTAGTTCAAAGAGTTAAATTACAGATGGATTCAGTCTAAAATGTTACAACTTTATTTTTTTTGTAACAGATGAACTTAGTTAAATCAATAGTCTAACCTACTTTAAATTGACTGCTTAAGAGAACTTATAATTAACCTCTTTTATCATTCTAAACATACTTGCATAAACAGAAGATGTGAATACGTGTGCTACTACTTCTTTAGCTGCTTTTTGATTCATAACAAGTAATGGAGTAGGTGCTTTTAATACTTCAGCTGCACTTAAATCTGGATTTGGTAGCAATACCGCAAACTTATAATTATCTTTTAGGAGATATACAGAATTTTCCATATTTACAATATTAAACAGAATTTCAATATAGTAGTTTGGCTTTTCATAGTAGATTCTAATATCCTTAATATATTTTTTCAATACCTCTACTTTGTCAATAAAACTCAAAGATGGAATATTAACCAAATCAGCATTATCTTCTGATGCAGACTTTACAATACTATCTAATTGATTCCTAAGATTAGCAATCTTATTTTTTTTGCTGTTAATTTTAGTAGTTATTTCAGTCATTTTTGACTTAATATCTTCTCTCTTTATTTCTTTTTCAAGTACTAATTCTAAAAAATAGGATTTGTCATCTTCAGCATTTTTCAGTTCCTTTAAATTTGCTTTTATTTCAGATTCTAATTCATTAACTATATCACTATTTTTAAGGCTTTCATAGTGACTTTTAATCAATTCTAATAGTTCACCATCAATAACAAACTTATTCCAAATAAGCATATCTAAAACATCAATATTAACAGACCTATTACCACAATTATCTTCCTTTTTTCTTTTAGAACTACACATATAAAAATGGTCTGACTTGTCCGCTCTTGTTTTTCCATAGTAGTTCCTTCCACATTTTCCACATCTTAAAAGACCTTTCAAAAGGTAGTTATAGGTTGCTACCTTTCCGCTATTATTACTGTTGGTTTTCAGATTGACATTAACCTTTTGCCAATAAATATCTTCAAAGATAGCTGGACAACTATAGTCAACACCTCCAAAAGTTCTAACACCTTTATAGGTTGTATTGGTTAGTATGTTTCTAATAGTTCCTCCATTCCATTTAACCTCTGATTTATTCCTTGTGGTGATTTCATTTGTATACTTATTTTTAACTGATATAGTGCCTTTATTGATGAGGTTGTATTTTGTTTTTATTCCATCTTTATTCAATAATTCAGCTATCTTATTAGTTCCAATTCCTTTCAATGATAAATCATAAATTCTTTTGACAATTTCAGATTGTTCTTCATCAATTACCATTAAATTTCCTATTCCTTTTTTATAACCATAGTTTGGAATAGAATGTACTTTACCATTTATTAAATTCCTTCTTAAAACTGCTTTAATTTTCTTTGCCATTAATTTGATTTGAAAATTATTTATTACAGATAACAAATCACCTTGAAATTCTGTTTCAATATCAGTTCCAACAATACCTGATTCATTATATAAGGTTATATTTTCATCTTTAAAAACTTTCTTCAAGGCAGACCTTGCTTCAGGCAAACGTTCTAAACGTGATTGGTCGTAGACATAAATTGAATGTATTTCACCACAATAAATATCATCTAAAAGTAGATTTAAAGCAGGTCTTTTTATAATAGACAATGAGCCTGAAACTCCTTCATCTACATATATTTTGTAGCTTAAATTTAATCTATTTGCTAATTCAATTCCTGATTGTTTCTGTTCATCAATTGAACGGTCTTTACCAACTTCTTTCTCTTTTGTTATTCTACAATAGATTCCTAACATATCTTTTTTTTACAAATATATACTTTATTTAGTTACCACATTATTATGCGTAATTTCAAATGTAGCACTTGTAGGTGGGGGAAGTTATCCGCAACCTGGTGAGATATCTATGGCACATAACGGTGTTTTGTTTCTAGACGAATTACCTGAGTTTAAAAGAGATGTTTTAGAAGTGATGCGGCAACCGCTGGAGGATAGGGAAGTGACTATTTCAAGGGCAAAGTTTACTGTAACTTATCCATCTTCATTTATGCTAGTGGCTAGTATGAATCCGAGTCCAAGTGGGTTTTTTAATGATCCAGATTCTCCGCAAACTTCTTCTCCGCATGAAATGCAGCGTTATTTGAGTAAAATTTCGGGTCCGTTATTAGACCGAATTGACATTCATATCGAAGTAACGCCTGTTCCTTTCGAAAAATTATCAGATGAGGGAAAAGCGGAGTCCAGCGTAGATATAAGGAAAAGGGTTACTGCGGCACGTGAATTGCAATCTTCTCGTTTTGAGCAACTGGAAAACATACATTATAATGCCCAAATGAATACGAAACACATTAGGGAATATTGTGCCCTTGACGATGTTTCAAAACAGTTGCTGAAAACTGCTATGGAACGGTTGAATCTTTCTGCCAGGGCCTATGACAGGATTTTGAAGGTAGCACGTACGATAGCCGACTTAGATGCTGCTCCAACGGTAATTTCATCGCATATTGCCGAAGCAATTCAATATCGCAGTTTGGATCGTGATGGATGGTTGGGGTGATGGATTCCTCATCAAGATAGAAATAAAAAACACCAAATTTATAGTAGTTAATTCTTAAACCAAAAAATCCTTTACTTGAAGTAAAGGATTCTTGCATCGTTTATTTATATAATTTTGGCTATCAATTACTTTAGCGTCTGTCATTATTCTGATTTGGACGTCTAGGACCAAAGCTATTATTTCCGCTTCTACTAGAATTATCAGTACTTGACTTTCTTGGGTTTGAACTTCTCTGTGGCCTACCTTGACCTTGTTTAATAGGTTGAGTTGACGCTTTCGGGTCTGGCTCAAAACCTGCAATATTTTCAATTGGCAATCTCAATCCAACCAACTTTTCTATATCGCGTAAAAAAGTAGTTTCGTCTGGACTAAATAAAGAAATAGCTTCTCCACTTGCTCCAGCTCTTCCTGTTCTACCAATGCGGTGAACGTAATCTTCGGGGATATTAGGTAATTCAAAATTAACGACGTGTGGCAGTAACGGAATATCTAAACCTCTAGCTGCAATATCTGTTGCGACTAAAGCGGTTAAGCTTCCGTTTTTAAAACCAGCTAAGGCCTTTGTTCGTGCGCCTTGACCTTTATTACCGTGAATAGCTGCCGCCTTAATTCCAGCGCTAATCATACTTTCAGTAAGTTTATTGGCACCTTGCTTGGTACGTGTAAAAACTAAAATTTGTTGCCAGTTTCCTTCAGTAATAAGTTTTATGATTAATTCTGTTTTTTTCTCTTTTGCACAAGGGTATACTTTCTGAACGATAGCTTCCACTGTGGTATTTTCTGGTGTAGCTTCAACTTGGACTGGTTTGTTTAAAATACCCATCGCCAACTTCTTAATATCTCTGGAAAAAGTTGCCGAAAACATCAAATTTTGCCTTTTCGGAGGTAATACTTTCATAATACGCTCAATGTCCCGCAAGAATCCCATATCCAGCATCCGGTCTGCTTCATCTAAGACTAAAATTTCAACTTTTGAAAGAGATATTAAACCCTGATTTTGCAAATCTATTAATCGACCGGGCGTTGCGACTAAGATATCAATACCTTGACGCAATTGGGCGACTTGTGGATTTTGGTTAACACCTCCAAAAATTACTGTGCTACGTATATCTAAAAACTCACCGTATTCTTTTATATTAGCAAGTATTTGAGCTGCTAATTCCCTTGTTGGTGTTAATATCAAAGCACGGATGGGTCTTTGACTTAAGTGTTTTCCTTGCGCTAATATTTGTAATATAGGAAGTGTGAAACCAGCTGTTTTTCCTGTTCCTGTTTGTGCGGATGCTAATACATCTTTACCTTCTAATATTGGTGGAATCGCTTTTTGTTGTATTGGAGAAGGTGTTGTGTATCCTTTTTTGCTGATGGCTTTTAATAAAGCATCAGATAAGCCTAATGAGTTGAATGACATAAATTATGTTTATGAAGTAAACACAATTATTTTGCTTACTTCTTTAAGTTGGCGCGAAGATACTGCTAATTTTTCCGATCTGCTTTTGATTAAATGACTTTGTTTAAATATGAGAAGGTAGTTCTGAGTAATCCGCTACAAAACAAACCCGGAACTAGGGGAGTTTTGTTAAATACAAAATATGTGCTTTAATGTTTACAATCTTATTGATAGAATGGAATATAGCTACTCTTTGTAATTCTTTTTGTTTTGAAATCATTAATTCTAAAGAGTCATTGAATATGGCTACTGACTGTTGGTTAGAATATTAACCTTGTCCGAAGTACTCTTTTATAAAGGTGTGCTGTTGATTCACATCCATTTTATCGGTATCCTTTATCTCTATCTTTAATTTTAAAAAACGGTCATCTTCACTTAAAAAGTCAAAAAAATCTATTTTGGCGTCTGAAGGGCCAAAAAGAATTATTTCATGATATTTTATTATAGCCCGACCAATTTTATTGTGGTATTTATTGAAAGACGATGTTTTAATACTACTTATTGATGCGGTTTTTTCTTGGTTATTTCCGTTTTTTTCATCTATGGGAAATTCACACAGGATCATTATAACTTTAAAAGGGTTGGTTGTAAATTCTATTAAATAAGCATCAGAATCATCCTTCCAAATACCAAGTTGATTTGTATTTTTCATAATATAGACTTATTTAGTTTGCAAAAAACCCCAATCTAACGTAATTATTAAGTTGGGGTTTAATCTAAAAAAATGGAGGCAAAAAAATACCCAAATATTCTTTGAAATATCTTTTTGAATTAGCTTTGTTGGTTTTCAAGTTCTTGAAAATCGTCTTCATGGTCAAACCCGATGATCTCGTTGTATATGGCATAATACATAGAGTAAACAAATGGAAGAGTAAAAAATATCCCTATACAGCAACCAATAAATCCTATAATAGAAGCTATTCCAGCAACTAATATAAGTCCTAATAGTACCAATGGCTGCTTTAAAACAATAGTAACACTGGTACTGATGGCATCTACAGCTTTTACATCGCCAAAAATAATAAGGGGAATTGTCAAGATAGTGAAAAATGATATTATCCAATTAATTAATGATCCAATTAACGCTATTTCAGCATAACTTAGGGCTGTAGCCAAAGCGGAACTAATTGAGGAAATAAGTAATGTGGCAATAAATAGTTCTTTAAAATAGGGTGCTCTATAATATTCAAAAATGCTGGAAAAATGAAATTCCTCGTCTCTTTCCGCACAATAAGCCATTTTTATAAGACCTGCTGTAAAAGGACTTACCAAACAGGCTAGTAAAATTCCGCCAACCATGGAAATTAACAAGAAGTTGTCTGATGCCGCCTCAGCTTTAAAATTTTCAGGATTTAACATCGTGGTTAATGCAGTGATTCCAAAGATCGAGATTATTATTGCAGCAATTATCGCAAAAATAATAACGCTGAATACTAGAATCATTGAACCTGCGTAAAGGGCTATTTTTTTGTAATTTTCGAATGCAAGGTTAAAAACATTGGCGAAATCCAATTGATATCCATTGGCTTTTACTTCTTCAATTCTGTTTTTTTGTAAATTCATTTCTGGTTGTTAAAATTAGTTGACTTGGTTTTATATTTTATGATAAACTTCTTCTAATGGTACTCTAAAACGCTCCCCATAAATCCCATTTTCATCTCGAACTCCGCATGCTATAATCATGTTTATTTCTGAAGTATTGGGTAGTTTTAATATTTTTTTTACTCTTAAAGAGTCAAAACCTTCCATCGGACAAGTATCATAATTGATAGCAGCCATGCTGATCATGAAATTT
This sequence comes from Flavobacterium sp. W22_SRS_FP1, assembly GCF_052113685.1. Classification (NCBI taxonomy): domain Bacteria; kingdom Pseudomonadati; phylum Bacteroidota; class Flavobacteriia; order Flavobacteriales; family Flavobacteriaceae; genus Flavobacterium; species Flavobacterium sp. W22_SRS_FP1. The sequence goes on along the minus strand of NZ_JBGQOE010000033.1, from coordinate 13,995 downwards.
TGAGCTGCTAGTGCTGCACTTTTTTGAGCCACAATGCGCATGTCGCTTCGTCTCGCTTCACGATAAATAGGTTTGAAGACGCCAATAGCCTGGAAAGAAATATATTTTAGTGCTCCCAATATTCCAATAAAATCAAAGTATAGTGTTGGAACTATTTTTTGATAATAATTCAGTGCAAACTTTTCTCTTTTAGTGTATTCAGAGCTTGGCTTATCACCATATTGTGATTTTAAAAATTCGATGTTGGAGCGTACCCTTTTTCTCCATAAATCTTTTCTGGCGACCACTACTACCATTTGTTGGGCAGTTTTTGCTGCACTCTGATTGAAGCAGGCTCCGCTGAGTTTGGAAAGTATTTCTGTTGAAGTGATATGGTAAAACTCCCATAGTTGCATGTTGCTACTAGTCGGAGCAAGTGAAGCCAAATGGATACATTCTTTCACTTTTTTATCGTCTAGTGACTCCTTTGTGAAAACACGTACGGAGCGGCGATAATGTATGGCTGCGCTAACTGATTTTTCAGTGGTTACATCCATTTTAGTAATTTTTTAATAGTTGCTAATTTATTTTTGTAGGGAGCATATCGCAGGCTTAGATCCATCCAATTTGCTTTTTTTACGATTCCCTTTCTATGCGAGAAAACCTCAAAACTCAAACTGCCGTGATAGGCTCCAATACCGCTATGGCCTACACCACCAAAAGGCAGCCTTTTGTTAGCGAAATGGATTACCGTATCATTAATGCAGCCTCCACCAAAGGGATAGGTCTGAATTATTTTCTTTGCAAAAGAATCGTTTGTAGTAAAAAGATACAAGGATAGTGGTTTTTCATATTTCGAAATGATAACATGTATATCCGCTTCACTTTCATAAGAAAGTATTGGTAGCAAAGGTCCAAATATCTCGTCCTTCATGATAAGACTATCTATATTACATTCGTCAATCAAAGTAGGTGATATATAACAACTTGCCTCATCAGTCTGACCTCCAAAAATCACTTTTTCAGGCTCTATCAAACTCACTAATCGCTTCCAGTTTTTTGTATTTACAATTCTTGCCAAGTCAGGAGATTCATTAGGTTTAGTGCCATAAGCCGCGGTTATTTCATCCTTCAAAAAGTTCACAAATTTATTCTTACTGTCTTTTTGGATCAAAATATAGTCAGGCGCGATGCAGGTTTGCCCTGCATTGACGAACTTGCCCCAAACTATTCTTTTGGCTGCTAGCTTCAAATTGGCAGTTTCATCAACAATACATGGATTTTTTCCGCCAAGTTCAAGGGTTACAGGAGTCAGGTGTACAGCTGCTGCTTGTGCCACAATCTTACCAACTGGTACACTTCCAGTAAAAAAAATATAATCCCAACGTTCCGAAAGTAAGTTTTGCGATGTCTCCACGCCGCCTTCGATAACCTGCACATGTTTTTCATGAAAGATGCTTCCTATAATTTTAGCAATTATGGCTGACGTTTTAGGGGTTAGTTCAGAAGGTTTTAAAACTACTTGATTTCCGGCTGCCACTGCAGAAACTAAAGGACAAAGAGCCAATTGGAAGGGATAGTTCCATGGAGCAATTATTAATACCTTGCCATAAGGTTCTTTATATATATAATCTGTGGAAGGGAAATTGAGAATAGATGGAAAAACCTTTTCTGGCTTTGCCCAGTTGTGTATATTCTTAATAGTGTCTTTTAACTCCGAAATTACATAATTAGTTTCTGTAATAATTGCTTCAAAGGCGGGTTTCTTGAAATCGTCATACAAAGCTTGAACTATTTCATTTTCATTATTTTCAATGCAATGCAATAGTTCTTTTAGTTTTTCTTTTCGGTAATCGATATTGGTTTTATACTCCATAAATCAAAACATTAACTTTAGGGCATTGAAAGTTACTTATATTATTATAAAAACACAGTTCTAAATTACAGAAACCCAATTCGATATCCCATATAAAGATCGGCCTGTTTACTATTACTTGTAATTGCTGTTAATATAGAATTAGATCCAAGGAAAAAACCGCTTAATCGAAAGCCTGCGCCAGCTGTTGTTCCTGAAACCTCATTAAAAGAAACAGGTAAGTAGGCTTCAAAAAAACCTAAAGAAACTCTAGGGGAAATAGAAAAAATATTTTGAGAAGTAATTTGGCTATTTTCACTATCCTTATTCATTTTTTGTTGCAAGAAAAGCGTTAGGTTGACTTTTGGGATGACTTTAAAATCGGCGTAAAGATTTAAAACAGTTGGAAGCTTTACTTTGAAGTCATTTTTGTTGTTTATAAGAGTGACATAACCACTTTCTAAAAGAATGTTTTCGATATCTTTTATTCCTCCAGCATTCTCAAATTGATTCAGGTTTAAACTTTCCGAATTTTGAATTTCTAATTTATAATCTTTTGAATAATTATCATTCGATTTAAATGTCATACTTCCCATGTTTTTTAGGGCAGCTCCTATTTTTAATTTATAGCCGCTTCCAGAACTCTTCAATTGGTAATCAAAACCAATGTCTGCTGCCATTCCATTTAAATTCCCAAAAACGGACCGGGTGTAATCACCTGTATTTGCGAAACTATTCGCAAAATTACCAGTATAGGAAATATTCAAATTGGCATTAGCATTGGTCAGTTCTGCATTTCCAAGGATACTTGTTGAAACGGTTCCATTAAAATTCCCAGCACCAATATTTGCATAAGAACCGGGGAATAGAAGCTTTAAAGTTAGACCTCCATTTAGAGAACTGTTTTTATTTTCAAAAAGCTGATGGGCTACTGAAAACCCTATTTCACCCCAAGAAGTAGTATTTACTCGCTGGTTGTAGTTATTGGAGATAATGCTAGAACTTCCAATAGAATTCAATACACTATTAGAAAAAGCATCGCCAAGATTTGGGTCCACATCAATAATATTTGCTTTAACATGGCCTTTTGAGCTTACTGCGAAACCCCAGCCTAATAACTTTACCGCGACTCCAGGACCATAAAACTCAGCATCGACGTTAAAATTAACAGGACCATCTCCTTTGAAAACCTTGTTTTCTAAATTTTCTCCGTTCATAATATCTGAGAATCCTACTTTATTATTTGAAACATTGATACTGGCTGCAAGAGCTTGTACTTCAAATTTGCTACTCAAATTTGCTAATTCCGAGGGGTTCATGCCAATATTGATAATTCCAACACGTTTAGAGGTAGTAATGCCAGAAAAATGATCTTGGGCAAAAACTGGAAGAATAAATAATAAACAGAAGAGTACTAGAATTTTTTTCATGTTATTTTAGTTTTAGTTGATTGAAAAAGCTTTACAATCGGTTAACCTTTGCTAGATGCAATAATGATTCTGACTTAATATTAATTTAAAGTATTCCAAATAACTTCATTTGGTACTGGAGCAGTAACGGATAAGCTTTCTTTAGTCACAGGGTGAATAAAGACTAACTTTCTAGCGTGCAAATGAATTCCTCCATTAGGATTACTTCTGTCAAAACCATATTTTAAATCCCCTTTAATGGGAGAGCCAATGGCTGAAAGTTGTGCTCGAATTTGGTGGTGTCTTCCAGTATGGAGATTGATTTCTAGTGCGAAATAATTGTTCAGTTCCTTGAAAATAGCGTAGTCTAAACTCGCTAATTTGCTATCTGGGACTTCTTTTAAATGTGCTTTTGAAGTATTGTTTTTCTCATTTCTTTTGATGAAATGGATCAATTTATCCTCAGGTTCGGCTGGTTTGTTTTTTACGACTGCCCAGTATGTTTTTTGGGTTTCCCGGTTCTTAAATAACTCATTCAATCGGGTCAGTGCTTTACTGGTTCTGGCAAAAACTACAATTCCTGAAGTGGGCCTGTCCAAGCGGTGAACTACCCCAAGGAAAACTTCTCCCGGTTTGTTGTATTTGTCTTTGATGTATTCTTTTACGACCTCAGACAAGGGCTTGTCTCCAGTTTTGTCTCCTTGCACTATATCTCCCACACGTTTGTTAACCACTATAAGATGGTTGTCTTCGTGCAATACTTGAAGGTTGGTCTTATTAGATATCTCTTTCATTACTTGATGCTACTCTTTTACTTTGATATAAAAATAGAAGTTTTATAATTGCTTTCGGCTAAAATCATCTTCTTTATAACTTTTTTTGGAATTTCATTTTCTTTTTTCTTTAAACTAACCAAAATTATTTTTTGGTTAGTTTTAAATATTGAATCAAATTGATTCTCGTTTGTTATTAGTTGTGCCTTTCCACTGCTGTAAAATTGGCCTGAGTAATTTTTTTCTTTCCAATAGTATAACGGAATATCTCTGTTTTCGGGTTTTTCTAAAATCTGTTCCAAGAGGTACTTATCGGTATTCATTTTTTTATCAAAAACTCCAGTTGCAAGTACCGTATATCCGATAAAAGCAATTACTGGGAAAATCAAGGCAATACGAATGAGTACTTTTTTTCGGGTAAAATCTTTCCACCAGTATACCATTAAAAACATAATTGGCATCGTTATAGGCAGGGTATAAGTATGTAATATGTTTTTAGAAAGTGTAAAAAATAGGGGAGTCCAAAACAACCATAAAACTAAAAAAGAGACCCAGTCGTTTTTTAAAATTGTTTTTCTTGTTTTCCATAATTTGTAAAACACGACTTGTACCCAAGGAAGTCCAAAAATGAACAGTAAAGCCCAAATCATCCCTTTTGGTTGTGAGTGACCACTACCATATAAATCACCCTTCCAGCCTGGTTCCACAAAGCGTTTGTAGTGCTCTCCTACAATAAAATAATCTAGGAAACCGGGTGACTGCTGTTCTGCAAAATAATACCAAGGAAGTCCAATTATAGCGGTGATTATTATACCGCTTATGATTGAAAACTTAGAAAATAAATGACGAAATCTTTGGGTATCTAGGCAACACCATACAAATAAGGGAGGAAAAGTAAGCACCATGATAAGTGGACCTTTTGCTAATAATCCTAGTCCCAACGCGACAAAAAATAGATAATTCCAATAGGTTTTCTTCTCACTTGTCATCGTTTTCCAAAACGAGATCATCATTATAGCTACGCAAAATTCTAAAGCTGTATCTGTAGAAACTACCCCTGTGTGAATTAGAAACTCAGGCATTGTCAATAAAATAAATCCAGGTAAATAGAAAGAAACACCGCTCTTCTTAGCCATTTTTCCTGCTATGACTAATAATAGGATACTAAGAAAGAAAGATGGAAACCTAGCGGCAAACTCATTAACGCCAAAAACAAGATAACTAGCGGCAGATAACCATGTAGATAACGGTGGTTTTGCCCAGAATGGAATGCCATAATCAATTTGGGGTACAACCCATTGACTGGTCTCTTGCATTATTCTCGCAATTTCTGCATATCTCGCTTCTGTCTTGTCTAGTAAAGGAATTGTTGCAGTCAGTAGTAGTCTAAAAATAGCGATAAGAATTACTGAGATGTACAGAAGATAAGGGTTGCTTTTAAATTTATCTGCAATCATTTTTTAGTTGTTTAAAATTAAAGATATTGTTTTGCATTGTTTTTGTATTTTTTACTGATTTGGTACAAATCAATCCACAGTTTAAAAAAGTAAGTTGGTTTTACTTTAGAATCTCCCTTTTCAATCCAAGACTTTAAAGGAACTTCGTACATTTTCCGAATCGCTTTTTCTCTTCCGAAAAGAACGATAGTTCTAAAGAATATTTCAACGTCAAAAAGCCATCTAGAGATGAATTCTTTCTTAAATAAATCTTCCGAAACTTCTTTTGTAAAAACCTTGCATCCGCATTGAGTATCATATACTTTTAGGTCCAATACCTGCGAGATGAACGTGGCGATAACGCGACCGATCAAAAACCGGCTGTTTTCGCGTTCAATTACAGAACCAATTTTTCTGATTCGTGAACCAAAAGAGAAAACAATTTCATCTTTTAAATAATGAGTAAGGTCCATGAATTCCTCGAGGGTTGTCGCTAAATCTGCGTCCAAATACCCAATAAAATGGTGGTTAAAATTTTGATTACAGTAATTTATTCCTGTTCTGACAGCTTCCGCTTTTCCAGAGTTTTTCATCATGGAAACAATATGAACTTGTGTGGGATGTTTTTCTCTTATTGAGTTAAGTACCCCAAGAGTATTATCTGTTGAGCCATCATTAACAAAGCAAATCATGGTGCTACCGAAGGTATCCAAAAAACTAGAATATTCTTTAAGTGTAATACTTTTTTCTTCATTAAAGCAGGGGATAACAATTAATGAAAAAGCTGCTTGAGGCATAACGGCGTTTATTTTAGTTGTAAATATACAAGCTTGGTGATTAAAATATCTTTAATATTGCTCTTTCTCATTAGGAAAATCTCTAGACTTTACATCTGCTACATATTGACTTATAGCAGTTGTCATACCTTCGTATAAATCCATATATCGACGTAAAAATCTGGGGCTAAATTCATTATTCATTCCTAGCATATCATGAATCACAAGAACCTGTCCATCAACACCACCACCGGCACCAATACCTATAACGGGAATCGAAATGTTTTTAGCTACTTTTTCAGCTAAGTGTGCAGGTATTTTTTCTAAAACTAAGGCAAAACAACCCAGTTTTTCCAATAATTTTGCGTCCTCCATCAATTTATCTGCTTCTTCATCTTCTTTGGCGCGTACAGTGTAAGTTCCGAATTTATAAATGGATTGTGGCGTTAAACCTAAATGTCCCATTACTGGAATACCGGCATTTAATATTTTCTTGATTGATTCCTTAATTTCTTTTCCACCTTCAAGTTTTACAGCATGTCCACCACTTTCCTTCATAATCCTGATGGAGGAGCGCAGTGCTTCTTTTGGGTCTGATTGATAACTTCCAAAAGGTAAATCGACTACAACTAACGCTCTTTCTATAGCACGAACAACTGAGGAGGCATGATAGATCATTTGGTCCAAAGTTATTGGTAAAGTCGTTTCATGTCCTGCCATCACATTTGAAGCTGAGTCTCCGACAAGGATAACATCTATACCAGCAGAATCGACAATTTTTGCCATTGTAAAGTCATAGGCAGTGAGCATGGAGATTTTTTCTCCATTATTTTTCATTTCAATTAATGACTTGGTAGTAACTCTTTTGTAGTCTTTTTTTGCTGATGACATAGTATCGCTATTTTTGGCACACCATAGGTGTCGGATTATAAGTCGTAAAAGTAGTGAAACTAATTCTTTAGAAACAAATAATGGGTTCGAATAAATCGACTCTATTTTATTTAAGCCCTCTGCAGGATAAGTGTTAAAAGTAGTGTCGTCCGGTTTCCTTTCAGGTAGTCAATTATTTAGTTGTTAGGACGAGAGATTTGACTGGCTATTTGAAACCTGCTATAAATCTGTTTATCGTTATACAAACAGCAAGATTAAGGTTAATACAATACCAGCTGCCGTAAAGTATAGTCCTTTTTTGAATATCGATGTTTTTGGCATGAACATCCAAAAAGAGGACAGCACAAAAAACAGAAGAGACATTGCAAAAAAGATGTTTAGAAAGAACAATGGGTCTCCTGATTTTGCTTTATGGAGATGAGTCATTTTTTCAATTACTATAGGAAGCTCTTGTGTTTTATAATCTGCTACACCGGTTTTTTTGTTGTAGGTTCCATCCTTAAAATAAACAATGTTTCCTTCTTCACGATCAGCTTTAAACTTTCGAATGTCTAACATCTTAGCTAATTCCTCTAGGCTAGCATCTTGTTTAATCGTTTTAACAACTTGTTTTTCCTGTTTCAAAAAGTCAGTATCTCTAAAAATTAAAACGAAGCCGCTTAAGGCATAAACGGACATAATTCCAGAAAGGAAAAATCCTAAATAACGGTGAACGATGCGCATTGTAACATTAGGGTTTTGTTTTTTTGACATAATCAAACAGGTTTATTTTGAAAATAGTTATTGTGTATACAATCACATTTTATTAAAAAAAAGAAGTTGTCTTTTCTAAATGCTCTAAAACTGCAATATTAACTTAAATTTTTTAAGTATACTTAGAAACAATGGCAATTTTAAAATCTAGTAATTGTTCTGTTTTTGGAGTACTTTTTTATTTAACCATCTTCTGACAGGTAGGTCATATAATTTTAAGCAAACGTAAGCGAGCGCAACACATGACAAGAAAACTACTATACTCACAGGATATGCTTCGCTAAGCTTCATTTTATTATCTACAGCCCAAGCTGTATATATGTATATTATTGGATAATGAGTAATGTATATAGGGTAAGATATATCACCAAAAAAGGTACATACACGTCCAGCAAACTTGCTTTTAATCTCTCCGCTTGCTGCCAAGAAAATAACAACAGGGAAAAACAAAATAACAACCACTGAATCATAAACACCATTCAGCCATAAATGCGCGCTTCCTCCAACTCTTGGCATAGCCAATGCAATAATAACGAGTAAGCTGCACCAAAAAAAAGCATTATTTACTTTGATTAATTTTCCCATACGAAAAAGTAATACCCCAGCAAAAAAAGGATACATCATTCTAGCAAAGCCAATATGCATTTGCTCCGGAGTTAACGACCAACCTCCAATAATATCTCCATTTGGACCAGTAACTGCTAAGTGAACTAAAGCACATGCAGCAACAAATACAAGTAGACTAAGAGCTATTTTTGAAAATTTTCTAACAAAAAGAGCATAGAGAATATTGGCAATATATTCATAAAACAATGACCAGCCGGGTCCATTGAGAGGATGCATTTCTGCCCAACCGCGAATATCTAAAGATGTAGGAACTGGAATGAGCGTAAACCCAATAACCATAACCAACAGCATTTTCCAAACAGGGACTTCATTTATAGTAGGCCAAAGTGCTGTTGAATCTTGAAAATAAAACAATACTGCACCGATAATCATTCCCATAATTACCATCGGTTGCAGTCGAATCAATCTACGTTTGAAAAAATTTCCGATTGACATTTTATCCCATCGATCATCATAAGCGTAGCTAACAACAAAACCAGAAAGTAAAAAGAAAAAATCTACAGCAAGATAGCCATGATTTATAATTTGGTCGAGATGACTTGTAGCATGTGCTTCAAAAATGTGAAAAGCGACAACCAGAAGTGCGGCTACACCGCGCAATCCATCCAAAATAGGGTAATGAGGTTTTGAAGCTTTAGTATTCATATGTTTCAGCTGTTATTTTGTCAAATGTTTATCATTGTATTTCGAATACAAAAATCATATTTACCCTCTGATAAGAAAAACCTTTAGTAGTTGAAGCTCTTTCCAGCGAATAAAAGCGTATTTAATTTTTAGATTTAAAAGCCCAACGACTGTTGGGCTTATAAGGATGTACTTCTTTAGAGAAGCTGGATCAAAAAGAAATACTGGATGATACGAATTAGTGTTTTAAATCTGAAAATTGGGTGTCAGCAGCAAATGAAGAATTTGTTTTTTCGACTAATAATTCGTTGGCCAAAGAGAAACTTGCTGTTTGTTTCATATCCAATGATGATGTTCCAATAGCCACTTTATATTCACCAGCTTCTGCAATCCACGCATTTTTACTTGCAATAAATGATGCTAAATCTTTGGGATTCAATGACAATCTGATTAGTTGACTTTCTCCGGCTTGTAATAAATTAGTTTTACCAAAAGCTTTTAACTCTGAACTAGGTTTGTCAATGTTTTTTGAAGGTGCCGAAAGGTACAATTGCACTACTTCTTTACCAGCTACTGTACCTGTATTTTTAATAGTTACAGTAACCTCCATTTTATCTGTAAAAGTATTTGAACTTAATTTTATTTCTGAAATATCAAAAGTAGTATACGACAATCCGAAACCAAATTCATAAGATGGTTTCACATTGAATGTGTTGAAATAACGGTATCCAATATAAATTCCTTCTTCATAAGTTACATCAGTAGGGTTTTCAGCAGGTGTACCTATCCAGTTTTTAGTTGCAGCGGCATCTTCATATTTTACAGGAAAAGTCATCGTTAATTTTCCCGATGGAGTTACTTTTCCAGAAAAAACATCTGCAACAGAGTTTCCGCCTTCTTGACCGGGCTGCCATGGTAAAAGAATAGCATCTACTTTATCTTTCCAACTTGCAGTTTCGATCACACCACCGATGTTTAGGACTACAACTACTTTTTTGCCTTGAGCATGAAAAGCAGTCGAAACAGTATTGATTAGGTTGATTTCATCTTGTGCCAAGTTAAAGTCTTCATCTACTTTGCGGTCATCACCTTCACCAGCATTTCTTCCTATCGTGATTAATGCTAATTCAGAACTTTTGGCCTTTTGTGTAACAATTTCTAAATTTAATTCTAATTCTTGAAGTCTCTTTGGTGTAGCCAATAAACCTTCTTTTTCACGTCTTTTAGTCTCAATTTCTTTTTGAGCTATCATAAATGGCTTGTATAAGCCTTCTAATTCTGCATCAATAGAAAAACCAGAGTTGGTTAAGCCTTCAATTAATGAAATAGAATAAGCTTCATTTACATCACCACTTCCAGTACCACCAGAAATAAAATCATAAGATGTTATACCAAAAACGGCTAATGGAGCTGATTTTGAAGTAAACGGCAACACATTGCCCTCATTTTTTAATAAAACAACCCCCTCAGCTGCAGCATCTCTTGTAACCTGAGCGTTTTCTTTTAAGTTTGGTTTATTTGAATACTCGTAGTTACTCATGGCAGGAGATCTCATCACCAACTCTAATACTCTGGTTAAATTGATGTCGATATCTTCTTTAGATAGTGTGCTATTTTTTATGTTTGTGACAATGGCGTTTTTTTGAGCAGGTAAACCGGGCATCAACAAGTCATTACCAGCTTTAAGTTGTTTGACAACATCACTAACAGCGTCTTTATCCCTGATAGCTCCAAATCCGTTGTAACCTCCAAACCAGTCTGTCATTACTAATCCTTTAAAACCCCATTCGTCACGAAGTACAGTTGTTAAAAGGTCTTTACGTGCTGATGTATAAGTCCCATTCAAAAAATTATAAGAAGACATCACTGTCCAGGGTTGTGCTTCTTTTACTGTGATTTCAAATCCTCTTAAGTATATTTCACGTAAAGCTCTTTCGCTGACATGTGCATTAACACCCATTCGGTTGCGTTCCTGGTTGTTAGCTGCAAAGTGTTTTACCGATGTTCCTACACCATTAGATTGTACACCGTTCACCATCGCAGCTGCAATTTTACCTGTCAAAAGCGGATCTTCAGAATAGTACTCAAAGTTTCTTCCACACAAAGGATTTCTGTGAATATTCATACCTGGACCCAATAAAACATCGACACCATATTCTCTTACTTCATTCCCCATCGCTTTACCAACAGAATTGATAAGTGCTTCGTTCCAAGTCGAGGCTAATGCTGTTCCCACTGGAAATGCTGTAGCGTAATAAGTGTTCGAATCCTCTTCTCTAATTGGTTTAATACGTAAACCTGCAGGACCGTCAGATACAATTATAGACGGGATTCCTAAACGGTAAATTGCAGTTGTACCGCCAGCAGAACCAGGTACTTTTGCATTATCTTTTCCAGTAGCAAACTGCATTTTAGCCCAATCAAAACCAGGCATTCCAATTCCGATAAGCATACTAGCTTTTTCTTCGTCAGTCATCTGATTGATTAAATCTTGAATTCGGTCCTGAGCAGAAAGACGATAATCTTCGTATTTATCCAATTTACCGTTTCTGTTCAAATCAGAAAAAGTAAGACCATTTACGGTTATAATAGGATTTGTGGTGGTTTGGTTTGGTTGCGGATTGTTTGCCCAAGAAATACTAGAAAATAGAAGTACTGAGAGCAGAGATGTTTTTGCAGTTTTTGCAATCGTTTTGTTTTTCATGTGATTAGTATAATTAATAGTTTTGTTTCATTGCTTCATTGTGAAGCAATATTAATTCTTTTATTTAATATTCACGAATAAAAAAGATTAATTTTCTATTTATTATTGGATAAAAGCTAAAGCTATAATCATTTTCGTATTTTTACTGCCAATTAACAATCATGGAGTTTAAAAAAATAATAGAAGAAAAGTCAGCTGCGTCCTGGGAAAAGTATATTCCTAATTTGTCAATTGACTGTGTAGTTTTCGGATTTCATGACGCAAGCTTGAAAGTGCTGGTTACTAGACTAAAAGATAAAAATGTTTGGGCACTTCCTGGTGGTTATGTTTTAAAGGAGGAGAATCTTAAAGAGGCTGCCAATAGAATTTTATATCAACGGACAGGAGCTGAGAATATTTATTTGCAGCAATTCAAAGTTTTTAGTAATATGAATCGTTCTTCTGGCGTTTTTGAAGATTTTCCGGACGGACTTTGGAATAAACAGCGATTTCTTTCCGTTGGCTTTAATGCCTTAGTTGACTTCCATGATGTAAACCTAGTCATGGATAATATTTCTGATGCTTGCGAGTGGCTATCAATTGATGAACTACCTGAATTTATGATGGATCACAGAGAGATTTTCGACAAAGGTTTAGAAACTCTTCGCCGACAATTAAATCACAAACCAATTGGTTATAACTTATTGCCTGAAAAATTTACAATGCCTGAACTTCAGAAACTGTATGAAGTTATTCTGGGTAAAAAACTGAATCGAGGTAATTTTTATAGAAAGATGTTGCGCTATGATATTCTAGAAAAATTAGATGAGAGCAGAAAAGGTGGTGCTCATAAAGCCCCTGACTTATATAAATTTGAAGTTGAGAAATACCAGCTGGCCCTCACCAATGGTTTTAATGAGGGTTGGTAAGACTTTAATAGGATTAGTTTTTAGGTTTGTTCTCCGATTAGTAACTACCCCCAACAGAATCTCGATTGTTGTTGGGAATATAATTTTTATGTAAAGCGATAATTGTTGATTAGTTATGACTATTGTCATTAGTACATTTAGGCTTAATTCAAATCCCAGATATTTTTTTAAGTAAGTTTTCCTTCGCCAAAAAGTCTTCTGATCTCTTTTTTATCAAATTTACCAACACTAGTTTTGGGCACTTCATTTATATAAATATAGTCTTTAGGAATCTGATATTTTACAAAGTCTCTTGATAAAAACTCCATTAATTCCTCATCTGAAACTTTATCCTCATTATTGAGCAGTACTATAGAAGCTAATGGTTTTTCTACCCATATTTCGCTTGGTATTGCAATTACAGCAGCCTCTTTAACTTTAGGATGCGCCATTAATGCAGATTCTAGTGCTACGCTAGAGATCCATTCACCTCCACTTTTTATAAGGTCCTTGGTTCTATCCTTTATTTCCATGTATCCATCCTCGTCAATTGTGCTGACATCACCTGTTTTGAACCAGCCATCTTGCGTAAAGCTTTCCTGATTATTGGTTTTGAAATATGAGCTTACAGTCCATGCTCCCTTTATCTGTAGTTCTCCCATAGTTATACCATCTGCTGGGGCCAAAGTCCCGTCATCTGTTACAATCCTCAATTCCACTCCCGGAAATGCAGTACCTTGCTTCGCACGGATATTCATTTTTTCGTTTTCTGATAAATGCTCGTGCTGCGGTTGTAGTCTGCTTACTGTTCCTAGAGGAGAGGTTTCCGTCATTCCCCAAGCCTGAACTCCTCGTATTCCGAAATCTTTTTCAAAACCTTCAATAAGACTTTTTGGTAGCGCAGAACCACCCACAAGATATTCTTCGAGCGCTAGTTTTTCTTTTGGTGGATTCTTTTTCAAGGCGTGATACACTCCTAACCAAATGGTAGGAACGCCATTAGCTTTATTTACTTTTTCTTCGATAAGAATCTTTATAATCGCTTCAGGCTGTAAATTAGAAGAGGGGAGAACCATGTTTGATCCAGACAAAAGACACAAGTATGGAAAACCCCAGGCCATCACATGAAACTGTGGTACAATTAATAAAACAGTATCTCTATTATTGAAATTTCCCGCATTGGGAGACATAATCGTCATTGCATTGGTCTAACCCCCTAATAATCGGACTTTAACATTTTAAGTTTTACAAACATACAAAATAAGTAAATATCTTTGCTTT
>NZ_JBGQOE010000032.1:0-32841 GCF_052113685.1 Flavobacterium sp. W22_SRS_FP1 | reverse complement strand
AATTTTCGTTTTTCCATCGTACAAAATTATAGTTTTTGATTTATAATTGTGTCCGATTATTTAAGGGGTCAATACAGGAGTTAGGAGAGCAATAAACAAGTTTTGGTATAATTTTTAAACGAATTTCGTATAGTTTTAGTTTAGAATCTCAATTGTCGAAATATAAATTCCCTCAAAAAAAATACACTTCCAGCCCCTCTGAAGAGGGGAGTTAGAAGTGCAATAAACAAGTTTCGGCTTAATTTTTAAACGAATTGCCTAGAGTTTTAGTTTAGAATTTCAATTGTTGAAATATAAATTACCTGAAAAAACAAACCCCCAGCCCCTATAACTCTAGATTATATTTCTGAATATGAAAAACACACCCCCAGCCGCTCTGAAGAGGGGAGTTAGAAGTGCAATAAAAGAGTTTTGGTTTAATTTTTAAACGAATTGCCTAGAGTTTTAGTTTAGGATTTCAATTGTCGAAATACAAATTACCTGAAAACACACACAGCCCCAGCCCCTATAAGTCTAGATTATATTTTTGAATATGAAAAACACACCCCAGCCCCTCTGAAGAGTGGAGTAAGGAGAGCAACGAACATGTTTTGGTTTGATTTTTAAACGATTGATATAAGTGTAATTTTAAATTGTTAAAACACAGATTCCTTCCCAAAGAAGAGGCAGCGGATTCCCCTCTTGAGAGGGGTTAGGGGTGTGTTCTTGTATGTAATATAAAAGAAAATCATTTCCTATTCCCACAAAAATACAGATTGATATTTTTTTGTTTTAAATTCCAGCATCAATATTATTCCAACTTAAAAAACTGATTGTTGGCTATCGCCTCTTTTAAAGGTGCCAAATCTTTCAAATTTACTTTCTGCTCAAAGGCGGCAATATGTCTGTCATGATGCACATCTGACCCCACATAAGTGTACATTCCTTTGGCAAGCAATTGTTCTGCTATTTTTGTGATTTCAGCGCCGTAATAACCTACAACCGCTAGAAGATTGAGTTGAAACAGGCAGCCCGCTCTTTTTAGCTTCACGTACTCATTAAAATTATTGTGATAAAATAAATAACGCTCCGGATGGGCAAGGACTGGAATGTAGCCTGCCACCTGCAAGTCAAAGAGTATGGAATACAATTGTATAGGTGCATTGATATATGACATTTCGACCAATACATAATTATCTTTCAAGGTCAATAAATCATTCGATTCAAAAAGACGCACAAACTGATCGTCCATCAAATATTCTGCGGCGGCTTGAAAAGGAATTTTTAAATCGTTTTTCTCCAATTCCAGCACTGTCGCATTTTTATTAGCAACAATTTGTTCATGGGTATTGTCCCAGACATGCTGAATGATGTGCGGTGTGGTGATAATCTCTGTCACGCCAAAACCTTGAAGCGCTCTCGTAAGTCCTAAAGTATCCGCAAAGTTTTTGGCACCGTCATCGATACCCGGCAAAAGATGCGAGTGAATGTCTATATGACCCTCTGGAATTAAATCCTTTAGAACCGGCTTATTTTTAGAGAAAAAAAACACTTTTCTGTATTTATAATTAAGAGAACAAAGTAAATGAAATTTTACCGATTAGTATTCTTAAATTAAACACAATATTTCGGACAAATCGTTATATTTGTTAAATAACGCTTCAACTAAAACCTGCATTATAGTAGAAATGGAGAGTAGAAGATTTAGTCATTACATGAACCACAAAGAAAATAATACCGCTAAGGAATGGCTGTTTGAGATAACACCTAAAAACAAATTCTTCTCGCTGAACCTCAAGGAAGTTTGGCAATACAGAGATTTGTTACTTCTTTTTGTAAAAAGAGATGTGGTGACCGTTTATAAGCAAACCGTTTTAGGCCCGCTGTGGTATTTGATACAACCGTTATTTACCTCCATTACTTTCACCATTATTTTTAATAATTTGGCAGGAATCAGTACGGGAACCGTACCTCCGTTTTTGTTCAATTTGGCTGGAATCACAGTCTGGAATTATTTTACAGCTTGCCTTAACGGAACCTCGAATACTTTTGGAGCCAACGCTGGAATATTTGGTAAAGTCTACTTCCCACGTATCATTGTGCCCTTGTCGATTGTGGTTTCTAATCTATTGAAATTTGGTATCCAGTTTTTTATCCTTCTATGTTTTTATGCCTATTATTACAGTCAGGGCGCGGCAATAGGAATGAATGCGAGCACCGTATTTTTTCCGCTACTAATAGTATTGATGGGAATCTTAGGGCTTGGATTGGGCATGTTTATCTCCTCCCTGGTAACCAAATACCGCGATTTTAGTAATCTGATTGGCTTTGGAGTGCAATTGCTGATGTATTTATCGGCAGTGATGTATCCTATGGCTTTGATTAAAGAAAAACTGCCTCATTACGGCTGGCTGGTTGAATACAACCCCTTAGCGTATGTGATCGAAACTGCTCGTTATATGCTGTTGGGTGTGGGGCATCTTTCGGTTTGGGGATTGGCCTACACTTTTGGAATAACGCTGTTTGTGTTTTTTGCAGGAGTATTGATTTTTAATAGGACGGAGAAGAGTTTTATAGATACAGTGTAGTGGTCAGTGTTCAGTTTTTAGTAATCAGTTGTATTAGAATTTCAATAATAAATGAGTAAAGATATCATCTTAAAAGCCGAAAATATATCTAAGCAATACCGCCTCGGGCAGGTAGGCACGGGCACTATGGCGCACGATTTGAATCGATGGTGGCATCAGGTGCGCGGAAAAGAAGATCCTTATTTAAAAATTGGCGATACCAATGACCGAACTACCAAAGGGACCAGCGATTATGTTTGGGCACTACAAGACATAGATTTTGAGGTGGAACGTGGTGAAATTTTAGGGATTATAGGAAAAAATGGAGCGGGGAAATCTACCTTGCTCAAGATCTTATCCCGGGTTACGGCTCCCACTACAGGAAACATAAAGTTTGGAGGCCGTGTGGCTTCCTTGCTCGAGGTGGGAACCGGTTTTAATGGCGAAATGACAGGACGTGAAAATATCTACCTCAATGGCGCCATTCTGGGCATGACCAAAAAAGAGATTGCATCTAAAATAGATGAAATCATTGAGTTCTCCGGTTGTGAGCGGTATATAGATACGCCGGTAAAACGTTACAGCAGCGGAATGACAGTGCGTTTGGCTTTTGCCGTGGCGGCATTTTTAGAACCAGATATTCTAATTATTGATGAAGTATTGGCGGTGGGCGATGCCGAATTCCAGAAGAAAGCCATTGGGAAGATGCAGGATATTTCAAAGGAAGGTGGTAGAACGGTGTTGTTCGTGAGCCACAATATGGCGGCGGTGAAACAGTTGTGTACAAGGGGGATAGTTTTGGAAGATGGAGGGGTTGTGTTTGATGGGGATATTGACGAGGCTATACAGCAGTATTTGGATGTTAATTTTGATATAAGTATAATGTATAATACTGAATTAAGAAATGACGTTGCTCATATAAAATCGGTAGAAGTCTTGACTAATCTAAAAAGTTTTTATCATGATTTTAAAGAAGACTTAGTTATAAAAATAAATTTATTTTCACCAGAGATACTGATTCAACCAGCTGTTTCTTATCAAATTGTTTCGGTTAATGACGAACCAATTGTACATGAATTAAATCTTGGTAAAGAAAATATGTTTTGTGAAGAAACGGGAACGTATGAACTTATATCTGAAATAAAACAATTAAGCCTATATCCGGGGATTTATAAACTAAATGTTTTTTTTGCTGATAATTTTTTAAAAAAGAAATTTGATCAAGTGCTAAATGCATGTAGTTTTGAAATAATTCTTAATGAAAAACGTGATTATTATTATAGTAAAGGTTCAGCAATGTATAAAGAACAAAATACATCATGGAAAATAAATAAAATAGATTAAAATAAACAGGTTTTCGATGGAAAATAAGCAAAATACAATTTTAAGTCCCTTAACAAAATCATCAAATGTTGAAAAAATATTAGAAATTGATTCTAATCATATAATTCAGAAATATAAAAAAGAAATCAGTATTGATGTGATTCGTTTTTTTAAGAATTATAAGACAGTATCATTATATAAATGCCTTGATACCGGATATAAATTTTATTATCCATTTACTTCGGTTGGAGATAAAGAATTTTATGAAGACCTTTCAAAGAACAGGAAAAATTATTACTCGGACAGATGGGAGCATAAAAAAGCTTTAAAGTATATTGGAGAAGATACGTCTGTTTTAGAGATTGGTTCTGGATTTGGTGCTTTCCTAAAGTTGTTAAGAGTAAACAAAATTGAATCAAAAGGGCTAGAATTAAACCCCCTTGCAGTAATAAAATGTAAGGAAGAGGATTTAGATGTGAGTCAAAAACTGATACAAGAAGAAGCTGAAACAAGTAAAAGTAGTTATGATGCGGTTTGCTCTTTTCAAGTGTTGGAGCATATTACAGAAGTTCATAGTTTTATCGAATCATCTGTTGAAGTTTTGAAAAAGAGTGGTAAGTTAATCATAGGAGTCCCAAATAACAATCCTTTTTTGTTTATTAATGACAAATATCACACCTTGAATTTACCTCCTCATCATGCAGGTCTTTGGGATGAAAATTCATTAAAATCTCTTGAAAATATTTTTTCTATACAACTTGTGAATATTGAATTTGAACCTCTAGAAGTTTCCTATTCTTATTTTATTGATTTTCAAATAAATAATGCTACTAATGTTTTTGTCCGAAAGCTATTAACACTCTTAAATAAAAGAATGCCTATATTGCTTAAGAAAATTATTTGTCGATTTGTTAAGGGGAGAAATGTACTGGCAGTATTTAAAAAAACTTATTGATGGATAATTTTACAAAGATTCCTTTTACTAAAGAAAACTTAGACCGATACTATATTAGAACCTCACTGTTTAATGCTTTAAAAGAAGCTTTGCCTCAGTTCAAGGGAGATTTATTAGATATTGGTTGTGGTAAAATGCCTTATAAAAATTATATTTTAGAAAATAGTAAGGTAACAAAGTATGTCGGTTTGGATATTGAAACAGCTTTAGAATACGATACTGTAATAAAACCAGATTATACTTGGAATGGTAAAGTAATGCCTTTTGAAAATGATAGTTTTGATTGTGCTTTTGGAACGGAAGTATTAGAGCATTGTCCTGAACCTGAAATTGTTTTAAAAGAAGTTTTTAGAGTATTGAAACCTAATGGCGTATTCTTCTTTACAGTTCCTTTTTTGTGGAATTTACATGAAGTGCCTAATGATGAATACAGATATACGCCATTTTCATTGGAAAGACATTTAATTAATTCAGGTTTTAATGAAATAGAAATTCAAGCAACAGGGGGATGGCATGCTTCATTAGCGCAAATGCTAGGATTATGGGTCCGAAGAAGTCCAATGTCAAAAAGAATAAGGAAATATTTATCCATACTCTTAAAACCAATAATTGGGTATTTGATTAGAAAAGACAAGAGCTCTTCAATTCAATTTTTAGAAGGTCAAATGATAACAGGATTATATGGAATTGCAACGAAATAAAATTGCGATGGTTTCGCCTTCTCATAACGCTTATTCGGAGACCTTTATTCAAGCTCAAAAAAATGGTTTGAATGGAACGATTTATTATTATTATGGAGGTGTTTTGCCACTGTATTTGGAGGGATATGGAAAGTTAATGCTTCCTTCCATTTCTTGGGTGGTAAAAATAAAACGCAAACTGGGATTCAAAACTTTTAATGCTGATGAAACGGCTTTTATGCAGTCACTAAAAAAGAATAAAATTCAAGTTATTTTAGCACAATATGGACCTACAGCTGATCGACTAGTGAAAATTTGTAAAAAGATAAACATTCCTTTGATTACGCATTTCCATGGATATGATGCTTCTATAAAAGTCGTTATCGAAAACTGCAACAACTACCGCGACGTTTTTGCTTACAGTACCTATGTGATTGCGGTTTCTGTTGCTATGCAAGAGAAACTAATTCAATTGGGTTGTCCAAAAGAGAAAGTGCTTTATAATCCCTGTGGACCCCATCCCTCCTTTGTCGAGATGCAACCCGCTTTTTCAGAACCTGCCTTTATCGGACTGGGTCGTTTTGTTGACAAGAAAGCACCTTATTATACTATTTTGGCTTTTAGCCAGGTTTTACAGCAGTACCCGCAAGCCCTGTTAATTATTGGAGGCAAAGGGGAGTTGTATGAAGTATGCCATAATTTAATACGGTATCTAAAAATTGAAAATAGTGTTGTGTTACCGGGAATACTTACTCAAGAACAATTTAAGAACTATTTGTCAACTTCCTTAGCCTTTGTACAGCATTCGGTTACCGCACTTTCAGGGGATCAGGAAGGAACTCCAGTGGCTGTTCTAGAAGCGAGTGCGGCAGGACTGCCTGTGCTTGCAACATTTCATGTTGGTATTCCGGATGTGATTATTGACGGAGAAACCGGACTCTTGGTGGCGGAGCATGATGTATCGGCTATGGCTGAAAAGATGAAGTTACTTTTGGGAAATAGAGAATTAGCAATGCAGTTGGGAAAAAAGGGGAAAGAAAGAATAAAAAATAACTTTACAATGGAGCGGCATTTAGGGAAAATTGATATATTGATAAATAAAGTGATAAAAAAAAATGAGTAGCCCTCTGGTTTCCATAATAATTCCTACCTATAACCGGGCTCATCTTATAGGCGAAACGCTGGATAGCGTGTTTGCGCAGACCTATGTCAATTGGGAATGTATCTTTGTGGATGATGGTGGTGTTTCTCTAGAAGGAGTGTAATATATAAAATAAAGAGATAATGTTATTTTCCATACTCATAGCTAATTATAACAATGGGCATTTTTTTAAGGATTGTTATAAGAGCATATTATCACAGACCTATGCTAATTGGGAAGTGATTATCGTGGATGATTGTTCTACAGATGATTCGGTAGCTGTTATGAAACAAATTATAGGTGATGACAATCGTTTTAAAATTTTCTTTAATAATGAAAATAAAGGTTGTGGTTATACTAAAAATAAAAGTGCAGAACTAGCCTCTGGTGAGATTTGTGGGTTTTTGGATCCGGATGATGCCTTAAAAAATGATGCACTGGAGTCAATGGTCGCTTTGCATAAACAGTTTGAGGACGTAGCGATAATTACGTCAAAATATGAATTGGTAGATTTGGAAATGAATTTTATTGAAAATGGTTCTCACGGTGAGGGAATTCCTGTAAACAAATCCTATTTGACTTATGGAAAAGCTGCGTTCACCGCTTTTGCCACTTTTAAACAAAAGAAATATTTGCAATCTGGCGGAATTGATGCAAAAATGAAGCGCGCAGTAGATCAGGATTTGTATTATAAAATGGAAGAGCAGGGACAGCACTTGTTTGTGGATAAAGTGTTATATCGGTATAGAATTCATATAAACAGTATATCAAACAATGAGAACCTTTTTAAAGCCAAATATTGGCATTTTTATGCGATGAAGAAAGCGTATAAAAGAAGAAAGCTTGCCCAATTAAAAAACGATAATCTTTCTAAGCAATACATAGATGAATATGCCTCGGACTATTATCTCGGTAGATTTATAACAGTAAAGCATACAAGGAAATATAGTGCTAAGTTTTATTTTTTGCTTAAAGCAATTTTAGCAAGCCCTACACATAAAATTGAACTTAAAATTAAAAGTTTAATTTTGTTAACTTTAGGAAGAATATGAAAAATCCTTTAGTCTCCATAATCGTTCCTTGTTACAACCAAGCACAGTACCTGGATGAATGTTTGATTTCGATTTCGAATCAAACATACTCGAATTGGGAATGCATTATTGTTAATGATGGTTCACAAGATGCAACAGAAACCGTTGCAATGAATTGGACAGCAAAAGACAATCGAATTAAGTATTTACAAAAATCAAACTCAGGACTTAGTGCTGCTAGAAATTCAGGCATTACTTCAGCTCAAGGAGAGTTTATTTTGCCATTGGACGCTGATGATAAAATTAGTCCCGATTATTTAGCGCAGGCAATACAAGTGTTTGAAAATGATAACACTCTTAAAGTAGTGTATTGTTTTGCAGAAAAATTTGGTACTGAGAGAGGACGTTGGGAACTACCAGATTATAGCTTGTACAACCTGAGTCAAAACAATTTGATTTTTTGTACAGCTCTATATCGCAAAAAAGATTGGGAATTAGTTGGGGGATATGATGTCAAGATGATTTATGGTTGGGAAGATTGGGAGTTTTGGATCGCTATGCTCAAGAATGGTGGCAATGTAAAAAGAATTGAGCAAGTTGGTTTTTATTATAGAATTAAGTCAAATTCGATGTTGAATACTATTAATGATAAAAATGCAGATTATTTATCGGACTATCTGAGTGTGAAGCACGCAGATTTTTTTGTGAAGCATTATGGGTCTTTTAAAAAAATGAAACAAGAACTACTTCAAAATAAAAATGAACAGGAGCATAAATTAAAGAGCGAAAAGTTTGCAATAGATGTTTTTTCCTCTGTATTTTTTGGGTTTTCTATTTTTGGGAAATATAAAAGACCAAAGAATAAATAATTATTATTTAATCCTATTGAGATGCCCGAAGATAAAATGCAATTTTTAGCATATTACTTACCACAGTTCCATCCCATTCCTGAAAATGATGCATGGTGGGGTAAAGGTTTTACCGAGTGGACCAATGTAGTGAAAGCAAGACCACTTTTTAAAGGCCACGAACAGCCTATATTGCCTGGTGAATTAGGTTTTTATGATTTACGAGTGTCAGAAGTCCAACGCCAGCAGGCGCAATTGGCACAAGACTATGGTATCGATGGTTTTATTTATTATCAATATTGGTTTGGTAATGGGAAGATGTTATTGGAACAGCCAGCTGAACAAATGCTGAAAAATATAGATATTACCACACCTTTTTGTTTTTGCTGGGCAAATGAAACTTGGAAAGGAATCTGGCATGGATTAGATAATCCTAAGGTTTTGATAGAGCAAACTTATAATGGGGAGCAAGATTATAAAAATTACTTTAATTATTTACTACCTTTTTTTAGAGATGAACGCTATATAAAAGTTGATAACAAACCCATGTTTCATATTTATAGAATCGAGGACATTCCAGACTTAGATTTATTTATTAAAATATTTAATGACTTGGCTATAAATCAAGGTTTTTCGGGTATTTATTTTATAGCTACTGTAGTGTCACATTTAGATGTTATGTTGAATAATCCCGCCGTTTACGGCCAAATAGGAATGGATGTTTTTTTTAAAATGCGGTACGGCAGAAAGCCTTTTTTTAAAGAAAAAAGTTTGTTACGGAAAATTGAAAATAAATGTATAGAAAAATTTAGTGCTTCCTATAAAATAGGTGTAAGGAAGAAACCGTTAATTTTTGATTATAAAAAAGGTGTTACTCATTTTAATATCAAATTTCCTAATACTAAATATATTTCCTGCGTTTTTCCTAATTGGGATAACTCAGCGCGAAGTGGAAAAAAATCATTAATTTTTATAAATGCCAATCCTACAGATTGGCAGCATCATTTACAAATTGCTGCGGAGGAACTATTAAAAAATCCTCACAACCCACAATTTGTGATTATAAAATCGTGGAATGAATGGGCTGAAGGAAATCACTTAGAACCTGATGCAAAGTACGGACTGGGTTGGCTTAAGGCAGTAAAAAAAGTCAAAGAGCAATTTAATAAAAAGTAATAAAAGTGAAATCTAATTTAAAAAGCATTCCTCTTGTATCAATTGTTCTTCCAGTATATAATGGGGAAAAATTCTTGGCACAATCTATAGAAAGTTGCCTCAATCAAACTTACCAAAATTTAGAATTAATCATTGTTTATGATTCTTCAAATGACAATTCTTTGGAAATAATCACGTCCTATGCTAGCAAAGACAATAGAATTAAAATCATTAATAATGTCGAAAAAAAGAATTTACCTGCTGGTCTAAATATTGGTCATCATATTGCAAAAGGTGATTTTGTAACTTGGACAAGCGATGATAATATATTTGAAAGTATTGCTATCGAAGAGATGTTAAAAAAACTTTGTGAAAATGATATTGATATAGTGTATAGCGATATGGTAATAATTGATCATAATGGGGAAAAAGTTAGGGACTTTGTTTTTCTTGATTTTGAAAATATAATATTCCGCAATTATATTGGGAACTGTTTTCTCTACAAAAAAGAAGTTTTTGAGAGAAACAAAGGGTATAATGAAAATTGTTTTTTAGTTGAAGACTATGATTTTTGGTTACGGGCTATTTCACATAGTCGTTTTTATCAACTTAGAAAAAAACTGTATTGTTATAGAAAACACGATACAAGTTTAACGCATCAAATCGCTTTTGATAATGAAAAGAAACAAATTTTTAATGAGAGTGTAATTAAAATGTATGACAGTTTCTCAAAAACATTGTTAAAAAAGGATTGTTTAATTATTAGGGAATTTTTAACCAAATCTTTAACCTATCAAAAAATACCTTTTGAATGGATTATAGAGAATGAAAGTGTCATTAATCAATTCAAACAAGAGTTATCTCACAATATTAATTTTCAAAACAAAAATGTCATTGAAAAAATATTCTTAGATAAAATAGTTCATCTAATGATTCTAGACAAGGGTGTGAAAACTAATCTTTCCAAATCTTTTTATATTGTAAAAAAATACGGTTTGTTTTTGGATAAAAAAGCAATCAAAACGTTAATCAAATATTCATTTTTCAAGAAATAACGATGCCAAAAGTATCCATAATAATGGCGACCTATAACAGAGCGCAATGTATACTGGAATCCATTCAGTCAATCCAAGCACAAATATTCACAGATTGGGAATGTTTAATAATTAACGATGGAGGAACCGATAATACCCAGGAAATTTTAGCCCCTATTTTAGAACAAGATATAAGATTTAAATATTTTAGACGAACCCCAGATTATCAAAAAGGATTACCGGGGAGCAGAAATTACGGTTTAGACCTTGCCAAAGGCGATTATATTATATTTTTTGATGATGATGATATTGCACATCCGCAAAACTTAGAATTGTGTGTGTTCGAATTATCTAAAAAAGATGTTTCATTTTGCAGGTACATAAGGGATATTTTTACTGGTGATTTTGTTTATAATTTTGATTATTCAAAAACATATACTTCCTTTTATATAGATTGTCATTATATTGAACGCATTTTGAAAAATGAATTACTTTTTAATTCTTGTGCTGTCATGTGGAGAAAGGAGTGTTTTAAATATCATCGTTTCGATGAAAATTTAATGTATGCGGAAGAGTGGGAATTGTATTCGAGAATTATTTCTGACGGAGTTAAAGGAATCTCGATTAATAAATCGTTATTTTACGGGCGTAAACATGCAGATTCAAATACAGGAGAATTCTTTAATAATAATCCTTTTAGAAGAGCATCAAACGCACAAGCTATTTATTTAGTGGTAAAAAATTTGAAAGAAAGAAACATGTTGTCTATTGAGATACTACGTTATTTTATTCAAGTGTCTTTGCAATATAAAGAATTCAACCTGTTTGAAAGAATTATAAATACCTTAGATTTACCAAAAATAGAAGGACTAAAATGGAGATTATTTTATGCTCATTTACCTTTGCGGTTATTTTTTTATGGAATTTGGAAAAAGGTTAAAAAATAATAGTCACTTAAATGAAATTTCTAGTAATCGCACAAAACTTAAAGGTATCAGGAGCAAGTGAAGGGATCGTTTCCCGCTCTTTTCTGGCGAAGTTGCGCATGGCATATCCGGAGTCGGTTATTGATGTACTGTATTTAAAAAATCACTCCAGCGAAGATCAGCTACATCTTTTGCCCGTTGATTCCATTCAATCGCATGTTCTAAATTTAAAATCACCTTTTTTAACTAAGTGGCTCAACCGTATTTCTTGGAGACTTTTTCATATTTCTTTATACGACCGGTTTGTACATAAGTTGTATGGTTCCAATATTTCAAAAATAAAACACGAGCAGTACGATCATGTTTTTATAAGGAGTTCAGGCTTGAATCATGAAACGCTGTTAGGCACCAGAGATTTACCCATTCTTAAAAAAGCTATTATTAATTTTCACGATCCCTATCCTTTTTTTTGGTACCAAGGCTCTCATCATGAGCTGTCTGGTGTAGAATTATTTCGACTCAAAACGATGTATAAAGTCGTTCAGCAGGCCAAAGCTTGCATTAGTACAGCGCAATTAATGTCTAATGATTTAGAATTTTTATATGGTTCCCGAAAAAAATTCGCCACTATACCACATCAATTTTCTCCATCAGTTTTTGATTTAACAGATATCCAGAAGGTAAGACTGAAACAAAAGAAGCTGACAATTGCCTACCATGGTTCGATTCAGTTTGGACGCAAAATCAACACGCTTTTGGATGCGTACTCAGCATTAGTTACTGAAAATGTAATCATCAAAGAAGAAACAGAACTTGTGTTACGGTTAGGAGGCGGAGATGTAAATGCGTTGCGGGATAACTATAAGGATTGTGACAACATAGCGATTTTGCCTACGTTGAATTTTTCTAATTCAGCTTATGAACAAACACACATTGCCGATATAAACGTCATATTAGAGAACGGACCACTATATTGTAATATTTTAGTAGGCAAAGCACCTTTTTTAGCTTCGTTGCATAAACCTGTGTTTTGTGTGTCACCGGAGCGGAGTGAACTAAGACAAATTATCGAAGATCCTGAATTGATTGCAAATGGAGGAGATGTAGCAGATGTAAAAGTAAAATTAAAAATACTTATTGAAAAAAGGTTGGTTTCTAATGAGAATGTTGATTGCTTTGGGGATTATTTTGGGAATGAACTATTTAAAGAAAGACTTAATGAAATTTTAGGATGTTAGCTATTATAATTCCATATTACAAGGTCACTTTTTTTGAAGCAACACTCAACTCATTAGCTAATCAAACGGATAAAAGATTTAAAGTGTATATTGGAGATGATGCTAGTCCTGAAAGTCCAAATGATTTGTTAGAAAAGTTCAAAGGGAAATTTGATTTTGTTTATCATTATTTTAAAACAAATTTAGGAGGTACTTCATTAGTGAAACAGTGGAATCGTTGTTTGGAAACAGCAGGTAGTGAAGAATGGGTTATGTTTTTGGGAGACGATGATTTATTGGAAGAAAATGTTGTTGATGAATTTTATAAAAATTTGAATGAAATAGATGCTATAGCTAATGTTGTACGTTATTCAACTTGTAAAATAGATGCATTAGGATTGTTGACTTCGTCTCAATATATTCATCCGAAAATAGAGTATTCAACAGATTTTTTTTTTAGAAATGTGAGGTCGTCATTAAGTGAATATATTTTTAGAAAAACTAAAATAAGCGAAATAGGATTTAAAGATTTTCCTCTCGCTTGGAAATCAGACGTTTTAGCTGTTCTGGAATTTTCTAATTTCAAAAATGTATATTCAATTAATGATTCAAAAGTGTACATACGCATTACCGATTTGAGTATTTCAGGTAAACAGGATAATTTAAAGTTAAAATACAAAGCAGTTTTTGATTTTTATTATTATTTAATAGCTTACCACTTACATTATTTTAATGCAACTCAAAGGGATAAGTTATATGTACAAATAAATAAAAGTTATCTCAACGATAAAAAAAATGTTGGTTATTTTATGAAATTATCTGGTTATTATTTGAGCAAATTTCTATTTGTAAGCTACTTTAACTTTCTAAAATCAATTATAAAAAACATACTCAAGATTAACTAATGCGAATAGGCTACAACCCTCACAAAGATAAAGCAATATTGCAATCAGACTACCTACATCAGGTAGTTATTCCGGTATATATACCTCATCAAGAGCGGTATTTCAAAGACAGTTTGGAAATTCTTCAATTATGTTTACAATCCTTGTTGAAAACGGTTCACAACAGAACCTATATTACTGTTGTTAATAATGGAAGTTGTAAAATAGTTATTGAGTATCTGGACCAAATGTTTCGTAAGGGCCAAATACAAGAACTCATTCATACTGACAACATAGGGAAACTAAATGCAGTGCTAAAAGGGCTTGCAGGGAACAACATAGAACTCGTTACTATTGCAGACGCAGATGTATTGTTTTTAGATAATTGGCAATTTGAGACTACAAAAATATTTAGAACACTACCAAAAGCTGGTGTAGTAGGTATCGTGCCTCAATTTAATATGTTCAAAAATAAGTGTGGAAATGTTCTCTTTGATACTCTTTTTAGTGAAAAATTAAAATTTATTCCTATCCAATCAGCTGAAGGGTTGATGCATTTTTATGACAGTATTGGTTGGGACAGGAGTTATAATAAAGATTATCTCAAATATGGTTTAGGGTTAGAACATAATGGGGTTAACGTGTATGTAGGTTCCGGACATTTTGTAGCTACATATAAAAAGCAAATGTTTCAGGAAATGAAATCGCACCTGAATTACAAATTAGGCGGAGATTCGGAAAATTATTTAGACACTTTACCATTGCAATATGATTATTGGAGAGTAACTACTTATGATAATCATGCCTATCATATGGGGAATGTTATTGAAGATTGGATGTTCGCAAACACACATGTTGAAAATAAAAGAAGTGCTATTGATTCGGGCTTTAAAGAAAATAAACGTCTTAATTCATTATTGTTTTTGTTTAAGAACAAGCTGTTTACTACCTTTTTATTTAATGACTCAATTTCAAAAATTTTCTATCGGTGGAAAAATTTGCCAAAATCAATGTTGCATAATTTTAATAATATTGTTCCCAAATGAAAGCTTCTATACTGATTATTTCAAAAAACAGAAGGGAAGCGTTAGCTTTTACTTTAAGTAGATTAAAAAGTATGGTGGATATTTCGATACATGAAATACTGGTTTTACTGGATGGATGCACCGATGGTTCAGAAGAGTTAGTAAATCAATTTGATTGGGTCAATTGGACAGTTTTAAAGGATAGTATTGGAGCTTCGAGTGCAAGGAATCTCCTTTACAAAAAAGCTACGGGTACTATTTTTATTGGATTTGATGATGATGCACACCCACTACAAGATGATTTTATCACAATTGTTGCATCTATATTTGAACAAAATAATAATTTGGGAATTATCGCTTTCCAAGAAATTAAAGGTGTTTTTAAAAATGATGAAGAAGCTTTGTCACAAAAGCCAAATCAAAAAGTTGAATATTTATGCAATGAATTTGTAGGTTGCGGTTTTGCGATTACTAAAAGTTCCTATTTAGCAACAAATGGATTTCCTGTATGGATAGATATTTACGGCGAGGAATCCTGTGTTGCAATTGAAGTGATAGCTAATAAGGAAGATATACTATATACCAATAGGATTTCAGTAAATCATCGTGTAAATACGCAAGCGAGATTAAATAGTGGTATGAATTATTTTAGATTCGAAAAGCAATTGAAAAACACAGTTTTTTATTTTATAGTGTACCATAAAAATCCAAGTTTTAAAATAATGAAAATGCTTTGGCATAATTTTACAAAATACGCTTTAGAAGACAGATTTTTTTTTAAAAGCTATTTTAAAACTATTGGTATTATAATAGTACAAATACCAAAAGTTCTACAATATAGAAAACCTGTTTCAAAATTAGTTATTAAGAAAAAGCAGGAATTAGCCTCTCCTATTTTTCATTAAATATATCTTACCTGAGTTTAAATGATAATAATTTCATGAGAGAGCTGAAGAAAAAATTGATTTAAACTAAAATTCATATACCATTGAGATATTTTTATAAAATATTCCACCGCATATTGAAACATTTCACTACTTTTATCCAATAATACGACGAATAACTGGAATTATTCGAGGTCTTACACTAATCAATTTGCTCAAAAAAACGGGGTTCTAGCCGGTATTTTTGAGCTTTTTTTATGTAAAAAAAGGACTTAAAATTACTTTTTTAGATCAGTTTTTTTGCTTTGGCATAAATACTCCTTATTTTATTTGCACATCTAGGGTTTAAAAGAGCAGGCTTGTAGGACAATTAAGTGATATACAATTCAAGCAAGACCAAATATTGATCTCGTGCGGACATTTTTTTTGCACGGTCTTGACCAAACAAAAGTCCGGTCTTGACGAAATAGCTCTAATTATCGCGGATTATAGCCAAAAAAAAACCTCGAGTACTGGAATACTCGAGGTCTTACAACAATCAGATGCTTCTGATTACGGGGTTCTAGCCTGCTTTTCTAAAAGATAAGTCATTCAGCATGCTGCGTAATTTTTTTCCAGGTCGGAAAAGAATGCGACTCTTTTTAATCGCGGCAGCAGACACATCAGCAGCCATTTCCTTGCCTTCGGAACTAATACCTACTTGGAAATTACCCAATCTGCCCAGTTTTACAATTCGGCCTTGGCTTAATTCTCCTATGATGTTGTGCTCTAAAGACAACAGAACGGCATAACAGTCTGAGGCAGTAACCGTACATTGGTAAGAGATCAACTCCGCAAGTCGGTCTAAATCTACATCGCCGTCTGCAATCGCAGCAGCATAAAACTTTTCAGGAGCCATTAGGTCCCGAGGGTTCTTTCTAGGAAGAACTTTGTATTTAATAGCCATGTTTTACTGGTATTAAATGAATAAAAATATTTGGTCTTAGTATACTTGTTAAAAGTATCTAACTGACTATCCAAAGATACAATGGTTTTGTATTTCAAAAAAGCAAACTTATCCACAATCGGCTGAGGTTCTTAACAAATAGAAAAAATCAGGAGTTTTTTTAATTTAATCAAAATATTGAAAATCAGAGGATTAAATAAAAATAAATGTATTAAAACGTACGATTATAAATTCAAAGTATATTAAATATTTTGCTGAGCCAACAGTGTATAAGCGGGGAAGACTATCTGTGGGGAAGGGGATTTTGCGCTTTTATAATTAGCTGTTAGTGAGATATACACCCCTAAGACCTATATCTCCACTTTATATTGTTTACGGAGTCGTTGAATCTTCGATTTCAGGAGGGGAATTGAGAAGTGGGATTTTATGTTTTTAGTTTGATTAGTAGGGAGAAATATCCCGTTTGTCATAATTGGTAGCGGTTTGCGTTTGATTCCCTTATTTGAAATAGTAGCATGATTTTATTCCCCTCTAAAGAGCGGTTAGGGCTGTGTTTTTACTTTTAACGCAAAAAGCAAATTGATAAGAAATTATATATAAAACAGTAATAAATCTCATAGCGCCTTTGAAACTCAAAAAAATAAGTATTTTTACAAGGATATAATTTTATAAATGAAAACTATAGCAATTATTCCTGCTCGTGGGAACTCTAAACGTTTGCCAAACAAGAATTTGTTGCTTTTAGGAGGAATTCCTTTATTGGCTCACAGTATTCTATTTGCACAAAGAAACCTTTCTATCATTGATGAAATCTATGTAACGACTGATAATGCAGCCATAAAAGAAGTTGCACTGCAGTATGGCGCAAGGGTGATCGACAGACCTGATAGTCTATCGGGAGATTTTGAGCCTACGATAAGCTGTGTACAACATGCCTTAGATGGTATTTCTGAGGCTGTAGAATCGGTTGTGCTGTTACAACCTAGCAGTCCATTGCGACCAGAGAAGTTACTGCAAGAAGCTTTTCAAAGTTATCATAGTAGTGATGCTGATAGTTTATTCACCGTGACCCGGAATCATCAAAAACTGGGTAAGATAGAAAATAATTGTTTTGAACCTTATAATTACACAATAGGGCAACGCAGTCAGGATTTAGAAACACTTTATTATGAAAATGGATTGTTGTACGTTACTAAAGCAAATTTGATACGGGAGGGGATAATAGTTTCTGAAAATAGCATCCCTTATGAAGTAAATCATATTTTTGCGACAGTAGATATTGATACTCAAGATGATTTTGATTACGCGGCTTTTTTATATCAAAAATTAATAACTCATAATTCATAACTTATTTTATGAACCCATATATTGAAATTGCAGGAAGAAAAATAGGTCCTGACTATCCGCCGCTAGTAATTGCTGAAATAGGCATTAATCACGAAGGGTCCTTGAAAACAGCCAAAGAAATGGTTAATGCTGCTCACAGAGCAGGCGTTGAGGTAGTCAAACACCAAACCCATATTGTGGCTGATGAAATGAGTGGCGCAGCCAAAAAAGTAATTCCAGGCAACGCTACAGTTTCGATTTACGAAATTATGGAACGCTGTTCGCTGAACGAAGCCGATGAATTAGAACTGAAAAATTATGTAGAAAGTAAAGGCATGATTTTCATTTCTACCCCTTTTTCAAGAGCGGCTGCAGAACGGTTGGAGAAATTCAATGTATCCGCCTATAAAATAGGATCGGGGGAATGTAATAATTATCCTTTGCTGGAGCATATTGCAGCTTTTGGCAAGCCGGTGATTTTAAGTACCGGTATGAATACCATTGAAAGTATAACAAAAGCGGTAGCTATTTTTGAGAAGCACAACGTACCTATTGCGCTATTGCACACTACGAATTTATATCCAACGCCCATTAATTTAGTTCGTTTTGGGGCTATGATGGAAATGCACGACGCTTTTCCGGATAAAGTTTTCGGCTTGTCTGATCATACGTTAAATAATAATGCATGTTTGGGTGCCGTTGCGCTAGGTGCTAGCATTTTGGAACGTCATTTTACAGATACCATGGAGCGTACCGGTCCAGATATTGTGTGCAGTATGGATGAGCAAGGCTGCGCCGAGTTGATTAAAAGTTCAAATGAAATGTGGCAGATGCGTGGTGGAACCAAAAAGCCCGCTTTAGAGGAACAAGTGACCATTGATTTTGCTTTTGCGACGGTTTGTACAATTGCTTCAATACAAAAAGGAGATTTATTTACAAAAGAAAATATCTGGGTAAAGCGTCCGGGAACTGGAGCTATTTTGGCAGATCAATATGACTCTATTCTTGGAAAGCTGGCTACACGAGCGATAGCTACTGATGAACAATTAGAGTTAAATGACTATGAGTGAAAAAATATCGGTAGTCATTCGCAATAAAAATCAAGGGCATTCTTTGGATTTCTTATTGGGTATCCTTAAAAAAAGATATTCGGAGGATATTGATGAAATTATTGTGCTGGATAATATGTCAACGGATACTAGTTCCTCTGTGATACAAAAGTACGGGGTTAAAAAAGTCAGTATAGACATCTTCTCCTATGGCGGTAGTGCAAATATTGCAGCAGAAAGTACCACCAATGATATTGTGGTTATTTTTAGCGCACACGCATTTCCTGTAAGTCATGATTTTTTTAAATTGATTCAATTAAAGTTTCAACAAAACAATAATTTAGCTGGTTTGAGATGTTTGCACAATCAGAATGACTATGTTCATTACATTAATGGTGTGACGGCTACGGAAAATCCGAATGGTGCAGGAGTTATTTTTTGTGGGTCTGCATTTAACAAAAAGGTTTGGAGATTGCTTCGGTTTAAGGAAGATATTCAGACGATGGAAGATAAGGAATGGACTAAAAGAGTTTTGGATAAAGGATATGATATTGAATTTGTGCCCTCTATTTTTTGTTATGCTATAAAACGAAATGAAGAACAGCTTTTTTTTAGATATAAAAATGAGGTTATTGGAAGCTATCAATTATGGCATACTGAATACAAAACCACAACTGCTTTGAAAATGGTAGCGGGTTCTACTATAAATGCTTTTCGAATTTTTATCAGCAGTGTTTACTATGCTTTTAGAAGGTTCTTTTTTCTTTTAAAGTTCATAAATAATAAACCTGAAAAATTTTAAACTTATTAATATGTTTGCTACTATAAATTTAATTATGACTCTTTTCTAATGAAAAAAATCCTTTTTCTTACCGGAACACGAGCAGATTTTGGCAAAATAAAATCATTAATTTCTGTTCTGGATGATAACCAAGATTTTGAAGTTTTTGTCTTTGTAACAGGTATGCATTTACTTGAAGAATATGGGTACACACTCTTAGAAATTGAGCGTTGTAATTTTAAAAACATTCATACGTTTGAAAATCATACCAACGAAACTACCATGGATTTGACTCTAGCTAAAACTATTGAAGGATTATCCGGCTACTGCAAAAAAGTAAATCCAGATTTAATTGTGATTCACGGTGATCGTGTTGAAACTCTCGCGGGTGCTATTGTTGGCTCATTGAATAATATTCTAGTAGCCCATATTGAAGGGGGCGAGCTATCTGGAACTGTTGATGAATTAATTCGGCATAGTGTGAGTAAATTAAGCCATATTCATTTTGTTTCAAATGATGTTGCAGCCAAGCGATTGTTACAAATGGGAGAAATGGAGACATCGATTTTTACTATAGGCTCGCCAGATATTGATATCATGTTTTCGAATGATTTACCAAACTTGGATGTAGCAAAAAAATATTATGAAATTAATTTTGATAATTATGCCATTGTGATGTTTCATCCGGTAACTACTGAATCTGCTGAAATGAAACATTATGCTAAGGATTTTGTTGATAGTCTGTTGCAGGATACACATAATTATGTGGTCATATTTCCTAATAATGATTTAGGCAGCAGTTGTATTATAAAAGAGTATCAGCGTTTACAAAACAATCTGCGTTTCAGAGTGTTCCCTTCCCTACGGTTTGAATATTTTTTGACGTTGTTAAAAAGCTCGCAATTCATCATAGGGAATAGCAGTGCAGGAATTAGAGAGGCTCCATATTATGGAATTCCAATTATCAATATTGGAACGCGGCAACAGAATAGAGTTATTGATGCGGATATCATTAATGTGGGTTATAAATATCAGAGTATAAATAAAGCATTAGAGACTATAGACCATCATAAAAGACAAATGACTGCTGCTGATTTTGGACTAGGAAACAGTACTGCTTTATTTCTCAACTTCATTCAAAATAACGATATTTGGAAAATAAATCATCAGAAACAGTTTAGAGATAATTAATGTCAAATAAGAAAATATTTATATTACTACCCGATGGTGTAGGACTTCGAAATTTTGCCTTTACAGACTTTTACAAAAAAAGAATGGCAAAAGAAATGGATTTAGTTTTTTGGAATAACACTCCATTTGATTTGGCGCACATTGGTTTTGAAGAAATTAGACTTATAAAAAAACAATCGGGCTTTTTATTAGAGATTTTAAAAAATGCTCGAAAAGAAATTGAACTCAATTGTAATATTAGAAAGTCGAAAGATGCCGTTTATGATTCCTATCGTTTTCCATTTTCTTACAAGACTTTAAAATCAACTGTAAAAAGTGTTGTAACTCGTTCTGTAATTCAATTATTTGATTCTGAAAAAGGCTTGAAAAAGATACGGACCGTAATCAAAAATGTAGAACGAAAAACACATTTCTACATGGAATGTTCGGCACTTTTAAAGGTCGAAAAACCAGCTTTTGTTTTTTGTACCAATCAAAGAATCAGTTTAGCTATAGCCCCTTTATTAGCTGCGCAAGATTTAAAAATTCCAACTGCAACTTTTATTTTTTCATGGGATAATCTTCCAAAAGGAACTATGGTAGTAGAAACGGATTACTATTTTGTTTGGAGTTCTCATATGAAAAAAGAACTTTTATATTACTATCCGTATATCAATAATGATCAAATCATAATAACCGGAACACCGCAATTTGAAAATCATTTTGAAGTTGAGAACATAATCAATAGAGCATTGTTTTTTAAGCAAAACGGGTTGGATGTTCAAAAGAAGTATATTTGTTATTCAGGAGACGACCAAACTACTTCACCTTATGATCCTAATTATTTATTAGATTTAATCAAAGCGGTCCGAAAATTAAACGATAGCGGGAGCCAATTAGGAATTATTTTTCGAAGATGTCCTGTGGATTTTTCAGATCGATTTGATACAATTTTAGAGGAGAATATAGATATAGTTACAGCAATTATTCCCAAGTGGGACAAAGTTGGCGAAGTTTGGAACACCATTTTGCCTACTAAAGCAGACTCTATTTTGCAATTAAACATTGTTTCGCATACCGAACTAGTTGTTAACTTGGGTTCATCGATGGTTTTTGATTATGCTGCACATGTAAAACCATGTGCTTTTATGAATTATAATCCTGAAATATCAAACAAAAATTGGTCTGTAGACAAAATATATAACTATGTGCATTTTCGTTCTATGCCGGATGATGCAGTAGTTTGGTTTAACTCACCGGACGAGATTGCAGCTAAAATTGAATTGATGTTGAGTGATGATGTCTACAAAGTAGTTGTAAATGCAGAAGAATGGTTTAAAAAAATTAACCAGCATCCCGTAGACCAAGCCTCTCAACGTATTTGGGACAGTATTGCTGAAATTAGTAAAAAGGGAATATGCTAAAACAGACTATTTTATCGGACTATAGAAGATGTGGCATTAATAAGATCAGTTTTTGGATGATTGTTAAGACCTTTATAGTCATGCCCAATCCTGGGTTAAAGTTCCTGACTATTCTTCGTTTGACTCAGTATTTTAGGAGAAGAAACAGGCCTTTATTCTATTTTTTCTTTCTTTGGTTGCGCAACTTAAAAGTGAAGTATGGATTTGATATTTCCTACAGAACCCAAATTGGGGAGGGTTTTTATATTGGACATTTCGGGAATGTTGTTATTCATGGGGATACAATAATAGGGGATAATTGTAATATTTCTCAAGGAATCACTTTTGGGGTAAGTAATGCAGGAGCTGCCATCGGAGTACCAAAAATAGGCAATAATGTTTTTGTTGGTCCGGGAGCTTGTATTTTTGGAAACATAACCATTGGGAATCACGTAACTATTGGCGCGAATGCAGTTGTCACGGAGAATGTTCCTGATTTCCATACTATTGTAAGTCCTAAAACCGCAATAATAAATAAAGACTTGTCTTCTTTTTATATTCACAATAGCGATATCTAATATGTTTTTTATATCTCGTGGAACATGAAATATACTATGGCATGGAAGTTTACTACGATGATAATAAAAAATATTTTTTAAATGAGTATGAAAATAGCACTTCTGACCCCAGAATATCCACATCCAAAAACAGGTATTTCGGGCGGTATTGGTACGAGTATAAAAAATCTGGCGACAGCACTTTTAGTGGCAGGCTGTTCTGTTCGGGTTCTGGTGTATGGACAAACAAAAGAGTCTATTTTTGATGATGAAGGTGTTATTGTACAGCAAATACGCAATGTGAAAATAAAAGGATTGTCGTGGTATCTTACGCGGAAAAAAATAGAAAAAATTATCAATAATTTATATCATTCAAAAGAAATTGATATTGTTGAAGCGCCGGATTGGACGGGAATTAGCTCTTTTATAAAACCTAAGCAATGTCCTATCGTGATCCGACTAAATGGTTCAGATACTTATTTTTGTGATTTAGACAGACGTCCTGTCAAATGGAAAAATAAATTCAATGAAAAAAGAGCGCTACAAAATGCGGATGGATTTCTTTCTGTAAGTCAATTTACTGCGGATAAAACAAATGAAGTTTTTGGACTCAATAAACAATTTACGATTATACCAAATTCAATTGATATCGATTCTTTTAAGAAAGACCCTACAATTAAAGAATTACCTGGTACGATTTTATATTTTGGAAGTTTAATTCGGAAAAAAGGATTGTTGGAGTTGCCTTTGATTTTTAATGAACTGATTAAAGAAAATCCAACTGCAAAATTAATTTTAGTAGGTAAGGATGTACCGGATATTATTTCAGGCTCTAATTCTACTTGGCATATGATGAAGGAGCTTTTCACTATAGAGGCGTTGCAGAATGTAATTTATTTAGGGAGTGTGCCTCATACTGCTATTCAATCGCATATTAATCAAGCTACGGTTTGTGTTTTTCCTTCTTTTGCAGAAGCCTTACCTGTTTCTTGGATTGAGGCGATGGCTATGCAAAAATCGGTTGTAGCTTCCAATATTGGTTGGGCAAGTGATGTAATTGATGATGGATTTAATGGTTTTTTGGTTCATCCAGAAAATCATGTGGAATATGCTTCAAAAATTAATATATTGTTATCGAATAGTCAAATGAGAACAGAATTTGGGATCGCTGCCAGAGAAAAGGTTATTCGTAAATTTAATGTTTCAGTTGTAGCAAAGCAAAGTTTGGCCTTTTATAAATCTTTAATAAAGTAGAATTTGATTTTTGTTTATCATATAAATACTAAAGTTGTAGCAGTAGAAAGTGAAGCAGGAGAGCAGTTAGATTTTGATTTAACGAATTCTATTGCAGAAGGGCTAAGTCATATCGCAATAGCTAATCCGAATAGTAAAATTGTTTGGTGTCACTCGGATTATAAAGAGGTATTAAACATTAAGGAGTTGTCCACTCTTTTTCATCATGATAAATTATTGTTGTCTTTTAGACCAAGCACTTCAAATTACATCGGCAATGCAATCGGTTATGTTGATGAATCCTTATTTGTCAAGGTAAATAAAAAAGTAAACTATCCCAGCTGGCAGATGAGCAGCGTTGTTGGACTGGTGCATGCTTCCGTTTTAATTGAATTGAAAGACAAAATTCCTTTTGACGCTAATTTTGATTTTTATTTAAATTCTGTGGCAAAGTTGTGCATGCCGTTGGGATTATTATGTTATTCGGAACCTAAACTCTTGATAAAATCAGACGTTTCAGATGTTTCAAAAGGGTCTAATTTTACTCTTTTTCGTTTTGTAAAGCAGCATTATAAAATGCAATGGGCCTTTTTGTTGTTTTTAAATCTATTCTTGTACGAAAGGAAATTGCCTGTTTTCGCCTTTTTATCTTCTTTTTTTTATCAAAAAAGGAATAGTGACAAGATAAACTTAAAAAATATAAAGGGTATATCTTCAAGAGAAGTTGTCAGTCAGAAGACCATTGATGTGATTATTCCAAGCATTGGAAGAAAACAGTATTTATATGATGTTTTACAAGATTTGGCACAACAAACACATTTGCCAGTAAGCGTAATAATTGTGGAGCAAAACCCCGATAAAGAAAGCGTTTCCGAATTAGACTATTTAAAAAATCAAACATGGCCGTTTGTTATAAAACATATCTTTACACATCAGGCAGGTGCGTGCAGTGCTCGTAACCTCGCCTTAAATCAGCTCGAGAGTGAGTGGGTTTTTTTGGCAGATGATGACATTAGATTTGAAAATGATTTTATCAATAAAGTATTTGAAAATATTAAAAAGACAGGAGTTAAAGCGGTTTCAATAAAATGTGCTCAAGAAAAAGAAAAATCAATATTCAGATCTATTTTTCAATGGGGTAGTTTTGGGTCCGGTTGTAGTTTTGTGGAGAGCAAAGCACTGGAAAAATGTCAATTCGATATGGGTTTTGAATTTGGTTATGGGGAAGATAATGATTTTGGAATGCAACTACGTAATCAAGGGCATGATGTTTTGTATTTGCCAGAACCTCAAATTTTGCATCTGAAAGCGCCAGTGGGTGGTTTTAGAACCAAGCCTTCGTTAAAATGGCAGTATGATAAAATACAGCCGAAACCTTCTCCGACAGTTATGCTGTATCAAATGAAGCACACTACAAAACAGCAGAATTTAGGTTACAAAACGACCTTGTTTTTTAAATATTATAATCGACAGCGAATTAAAAATCCAATTCGTTATTTTATTAATTACAGAAAACAATGGAATCAAAGTGTGTTGTGGGCAAATCAATTAAATAAAGAATAATGAAATTTTCCTTAATTGTCTGTACGTATATGCGTCCGCAACCGCTGCTAGATTTGTTAGAATCGGTCAAGTTGCAAACGATTTACCCTGATACCATTTTGATTATAGATGGTTCTTGTAATCAGGAAACAGAAAAAGCATTAGAGAAGAGTAGTTTTGATAGATTGGATTATTATAAAGTTTCAGATGAACATCGAGGCTTGGCCAAACAACGGAATTACGGCATTGAAAGAGTTGGTGATGACATAGAAATAGTTTGTTTTTTGGATGATGACACTGTGTTAGAAAATGATTATTTTGAGCAATTGATAAAAACCTATCAAATACATCCAGAGGCATTAGGAGTAGGGGGTTATATTAATAATGAAACAAAATGGGATTTTGTTGGAAATCATTACGCAGCAGCGCTTAATGAATTTTACTTTGATGGATGGAAACGTAAAGACGGTAGCCGTTTTGTGCTACGAAAAAAATTAGGATTGGATAGTGATTGTCCTCCAGGGTATTCTTCATTATATTCTCATGGTCGAAGTGTGGGTTTTTTGCCACCAAGTGATAAAACCTATAAAGTAGAAATGCTAATGGGAGGGGTTTCTTCTTTCAAAAAAGAGCTGTTTTCTAGTATTCAATTTTCAACTTATTTTGAAGGATATGGCTTGTATGAAGACGCTGATTTTAGTTTAAGGGCTTCGCAATTAGGGCAATTGTATTTGAATACCGCTGCAAGATTGGACCATTTTCATGATGCATCAGGAAGACCCAATCAATTTCAGTATGGAAAAATGGTAGTCAGAAATGGATGGTATTTTTGGAGAACTAAAAACCCCCAGCCTAATTTTAAAGACCAATTAAAATGGCATTCCATAAGCATTCTCTTGACATTGATTCGATTTTCCAATACATTTACTACTGCTAAAAAAGCTGAGGCGTTCACAGAAGCTTTGGGCAGAACGGTTGGCTGGTGGAGTTTATTAATTCACAAACCAAAAACGAATATTTAATTTATTGTAATGATTTGTGTGGATTATTACAATAGCATTTTTTTGATATGACACTATTTAAACTCATACAATCTGATTACTGTAAATACAAAAAATATGGAGGTCATTTTTTTTCCATTGTGATGCTGAATCAAGGATTTTGGGCTGTTTTTCAGTATCGTGTAGCACATTGGATTCATCAAAAAATCAAACTTCAACCTTTCAGATTTATATTTCGTACAGTAACTTTATTTTGTAGTAAAATAATTGAGATAGTTACCGGTATTTCTATTCCGGCATCTGCGTCTATCGGCCACTCTTTTTATATTGGTCATTTTGGGGGAATTATATTCAACTCCAATGCAATACTTGGAAATAATTGCAATGTTTCTCAGGGAGTCACTATTGGAGTATCTGGAATTGATGAAAGAAGAGGGGTGCCAATAATTGGTAATGATGTTTATATTGGTGCTAACGCAGTTGTAGCAGGAAAAATTACAATTGGTAATAATGTATTAATTGGTGCTTGTTCTATGGTAAATACTTCTTTCGCTGATAATGTTGTTGTTTTGGGCGTTCCTGCAATAGTTGTTTCTAGTAATGGATCTAAAGGTTATATTTAATGAAATTATTGATCGTTTCAACTGCGCCGTTTATATATAAGGAGAAGGATGTGTACGCCTATGGACCTTATGTAAACGAACTTATGATTTGGAATAAAAATGCAAGTACAATGGCATTTTGTTGTCCTATTTGGGAAGCAGATAGAGGGTTGTTAATATCAAAAGTACCGTTTGAAATTAAGAAACATTTTAAATTAATAGATTTAAATGGCCTTAGTTTAAAAGCTAAAATGCAATCCTTTCTTTGGTCTTTTTATAATATTATGTTGCTTTTTAAAGGTTTTTATTGGGCAGATCATATTCATATACGCTGCCCAGGAAACATTGGTTTGTTGGGTTGTTTTGTTCAAATATTTTTTCCTAATACACCCAAAACAGCAAAGTATGCCGGAAATTGGGATCCACAATCTAAGCAGCCACGGAGTTATCGTCTGCAAAAATGGATTTTAAGTTCTACTTTTTTGACCAGAAAGATGCAGGTTTTAATTTATGGGGAGTGGCCTAATCAATCCAAAAATATAAAGGCTTTTTTTACGGCTAGTTATTATGAAGAGGAGAAAGAATCTTTGATTGTTAAAAATTTAGGATCTAAAATTACCTTCATTTTTGTAGGGAGCTTAGTTAAAGGTAAAAACCCAATGTATGCAGTACAAATAGTAGAAGGATTATTAAGTAGAGGCTTTGATGTTTGTTTGAATATATATGGAGAAGGGGTAGAGCGCAATAATTTAGAAAGGTATATTTTAAAAAATAATTTAGCTGAGGTAATTTCCCTAAAAGGAAATCAAGATAAAGGAACTTTGAAAACAGCATATCTAGAAAGTCATTTTGTATTGCTTCCTTCTGAAAGTGAAGGTTGGCCCAAAGCAATTGCCGAAGGCATGTTCTGGGGCTGTGTTCCCATTGCGACTTCGGTTTCCTGCATTCCCTTTATGCTGGATTACGGAAATAGAGGTGTTTTATTAGATAGGAATTTGAATAGCGATGTGATGCAAATAGCCTCATTATTAACTACTACTAAAGACTACATTATAAAACAGAAAAATGCTTTTGAATGGTCTCAGGCTTACACGCTTGATGTATTTGAATCGGAAATTAAAAAATTAATGGTCTAATGCGTATACTTCAAATTATAGACTCACTCGAGGCTGGCGGTGCCGAAAGCATGGCGGTGAACTATGCCAATGCACTAGCGAAGAATGTAGCATTTTCGGGATTGGTTAGTACTCGTGAAGAAGGACCATTGGTTCAGCAATTAGACGGTCAGGTATCTTACCTTCATCTAAATAAAAAAAGCGCTTTTGACCTGGGAGCCTTGTTTCGGCTGCGTAATTTTGTAAAAATGAATAATGTTGCTATTGTTCAAGCCCATAGCAGCTCTTTCTTTATTGCTTTTCTTTTGAAATTGATTTGTCCTTCGATAAAGTTGATTTGGCAGGACCATTATGGTGACAGTGAGTTTCTAAATAAAAGAGCTAGCTTAGTTTTTAGAATTACAATGCCCTTTTTTGACGGAATTATAGCCGTAAATCAGAAGCTTAAAAACTGGTCTACTGAAGTTCTAAATTTTAAAAATGTTATTTATTTGCCCAATTTTTCTGGAGTAAAAAAAGAAGTTTTACCGGCTACAATTTTGAAAGGCATACCCGGTAAGCGAATAGTGCTGTTGGCCAATTTGAGAGTGCAAAAGAACCATTTTTTAGTGTTGGAGGTGGCCAGGAAAATAAAGGAATTTTACCCTGGTTGGAGTTTTCATCTGATAGGCAAAGATTTCAA
Source organism: Flavobacterium sp. W22_SRS_FP1 (assembly GCF_052113685.1). Classification (NCBI taxonomy): domain Bacteria; kingdom Pseudomonadati; phylum Bacteroidota; class Flavobacteriia; order Flavobacteriales; family Flavobacteriaceae; genus Flavobacterium; species Flavobacterium sp. W22_SRS_FP1. The sequence goes on along the minus strand of NZ_JBGQOE010000032.1, from coordinate 3,785 downwards.
TGATGCGTATTCAAGGAAAATAAAAAATCTTATTAGTGCTTATAAGTTAGATGAAATGTTTTTTCTTTATGGCACACGTCAAGATATAGGAGCTATTTTAGAACAGGCAAATATTGGAATTCTTAGTTCAAAATCAGAAGGACTGCCTGTTGCTTTACTCGAATATGGCTTTCACAAAAAGCCTGTGGTAGTTACGAATGTGGGAGATATTTCTGAGGTAATTAAAAACCGTGAAAACGGCTTTATAGTGAATGCTGAAGAGGAAGAAGCGTTTTACAAGGCAGTAGCAGAATTAATTAGCGATGATAATTTGAAGATTACTTTTGGCAATGAATTGTATAAAACGGTAACTGAAAACTTTTCAGAAGGGGTGGTAGTTAAGAAATATTTAAATTGGTTGCAAAGCACTATTTTGAAATGAAAAAAGAAGAATTATCATATCTCTATTTAATTCTAATCCATGTCTTTATTGGGTTTGTGATTTATTTACTGCCATTTACTGCAAAATTATATGGGTATTCTATTTTTATTTTGGGTACTTATTATGTGATTAAATCGCAGGATAAAAATAATGAAGCCTTGATGGTAGCTGCTTATATAGCAGGCAGTGAAGTGTTGCTAAGAATGACAGGGGGAAATATATCCTATGAGTTTTCAAAATATGGGGTTGTATTTTTTATTTTTATAGGGATGTATTTTAGTGGCTTTTCTAAAGGGGCTATACCTTATTGGATTTTTTTGCTGCTGCTTGTACCTAGCGTGCTGATTGCTACTTTTGTGTTGGATTTTGATACTAATATAAGAACCACTATCGCCTTTAATATATCAGGGCCAGTCTGTTTAGGCCTAGCTTCCTTATATACCTATAGACGAAAAATTGGGCTTGCACAGCTCAATAATATTCTACTTAGTTTGGGACTCCCCATTTTAAGTTGTGCGATTTATTTGTTTTTTTATACTCCCAATGTACGTGATGTGATTACGGGTACACAATCTAATTTTGAAACTTCAGGGGGTTTTGGTCCCAATCAGGTGGCCACCTTTTTAGGCCTGGGGATGTTTATTTTTTTCTCTAGGATTATTTTAGAATCCAGATCCAAGTTTTTGATACTCCTTAATTTGATCATTGTTTTCAATATTAGTTATCGGGGAATGGTTACTTTTTCTCGAGGGGGCATGATTACTGGCTTTCTGATGATTGTTTTATTATTGTTTTTCTTGTATTTTAAAACCAATACCCGAGGAAAGCTAAAGTTGAATTACATTTTTGTTATTATTGCAGTAGCAATGATTTCCATTTGGACTTACACCTCCTTACAGACAGGCGGTTTGATCAATAAGCGTTATGCCAATCAGGATGCAGCGGGAAGAGATAAAGCAAGTAAGTTTACAGGTAGGGAAGATGTGGCTACTAGTGAAATCGATATGTTTTTGCAAAATCCTATTTTTGGAGTTGGAGTTGCCAAAGGAGTTGAGATTAGAGAATCAAAAACGGGTAGGTTTGTCGCTTCGCATGATGAAATTACCCGTATGCTTGCAGAACATGGTACTTTGGGTATTTTTGGCTTATTGATTCTGTTTTTTACGCCCTTGGTATTGTATCTGGATAACAGTTTTAATATGTATCTGTTGTGCTTCTTGGCTTTTTGGTTTTTGACGATCAATCATGCGGCGATGCGAACTGCCTTGCCTGCGTTTGTGTATTCCTTGTCTTTGCTTAATGTGCAGTTAGGGGTGGATAGGAGGGGGAGTGAGTAGTGAGTAGTTTTTAGTGAGTAGTGATCAGTATTCAGTGGTCAGTATTCAGTGAGTAGTGAGCAGTAGTCAGGGGTTAGTGATCAGTGTTCAGTGTTCAGTGAGTAGGGGTTAGTGAGTAGTGAGTAGTGATCAGTTTTGAGTAATCAGTAATCAGTGTTCAGTGTTCAGTGTTCAGGGGTCAGAAATCAGTGAGTAGTGTTCAGGGGTCAGTTTTTAGGGATCAGTGTTCAGTATTTTAGTACGGGCCTACAGGCAGCTAGTATGTAGCATATATTCTCCATGTTATGCATTGCAGTTTAGCTGTTTCTGCAGTATAATATAGATTAGGTCTTTAAAGGAAACTAATCTTGTTAAAATATTTAACATTTTTTGTAACGAGATGAGGTCAAAAGCATTAAATTGCGGCGGTAAACACGAAACTAATGTTTAAGAATAAAATACATTTTGAAGTCTCCGAGAGGAAAATGATTCTTCGGCTATTTGATGTGTTTTTTGCATTGGTTGGCTTGTACTTCGTTGGGAACGGTTTAGGATTAAATTATTTGCAAGCCGCTGTTTCTAATTTTTATGTGGTGTTTGTTTTGGCCATTTACATCAATATTTTCGGAGCCATTTTCGAGATGTATAATCTTCAGGTAGCTAGCAATGAATTTCAGATTTTAAAAAGTACACTTCTTACTGTTTCTACCACCGTTTTGGTCTATTTGTTAACCCCTATTTTTTCGCCAGAATTGCCTGCTAATCGGCTTCAGATTTTTGCATTTTATGTCGTTATATTTGCGGCCTTGATTGTATGGAGGCTGTTTTATGTTCGATTTTTGGCATCGAATCGTTTCCTCCAAAATGCTATTTTGATCTGTGAAGAAGAGCAGCTGGAAGAGTTGGTTTTAGGCTTGGAAAATATAGATCCGCACTACAAAATCATTGGTTATGTGAGTGGAGACACTACAGAAAATCAGCCACTTTCAAGAGAGCATTTCGTGCAACATGTTAGAAGAGATAGTTTGATTTCTTTTGTAAAAGAAAATGCGGTTACGGAAGTTGTAATTGCAACACAAAACACCCAAGGGATTACTGCCGGGTTATACCAACAATTACTTCAATTATTAGAGTCTGGTAAAGTGATTAGGGAATATGCCCAAGTGTACGAAAGTAAGACACAGCGTATTCCTGTTCAACATATGGCCAGAGATTTCTATAGTTTTTTTCCATTTAGTAGAAGCAATCAGAATAAATTGTATTTATCAGTTATTCGATTTTTTGAAATAGTGTTTTCTTTTATAGGACTGGTTGTTTGTAGTTTATTGTTACCATTGATACTTCTGGGAAATAGTATAGGCAACAGGGGAAAATTATTTTACACCCAAGAGCGTGTAGGAAAAGATGGTACGGTGTTCAATATTTTGAAACTGCGAACTATGGTCAAAAACGCAGAGTCTAATGGTGCCGTTTTTACTACAGTAAATGATTCGAGAATTACCGCATTTGGAAAATTTTTAAGAAAATCTAGAATAGATGAAATCCCCCAATTTATTAATATCATAAAAGGGGAGATGGCAGTTATAGGTCCTCGTCCTGAACGGCCTCAATTTGTAAAAGAAATCAGGGAAATCATGCCGTTCTACGAGACGAGACATGTAATTAAACCTGGGTTGACAGGCTGGGCACAGGTGAATTATTCTTATGGGGAAACTATAGAGGACAGCCTGATCAAATTGCAATACGACCTGTATTATATCAAGCACAGGAGTTTCTACCTGGATTTTAATATTACGCTAAAAACCATCACTACTGTTTTGTTTTATAGGGGGCAGTAGGGAATCGTTGACCGTTGTTCGTTTTTCGTTTTTCGTTTTTCGTCGTTCGATTTTCGAATAACGTTTTAAGGTACCATTGTTATTTGTTGCTTTGAAGGCTATTCTTTTCTTTTAGCTCACTTATCTTTTATTTTAAGTGGTGTTCGCTGAATCTTCGATTTGTCTTGATACAAAAGAAACAAAAGATCAAGCCTGAAAATCAAAAGCTTG
>NZ_JBGQOE010000031.1:0-35848 GCF_052113685.1 Flavobacterium sp. W22_SRS_FP1 | reverse complement strand
ATTTTCGTTTTTCCATCGTACAAAATTATAGTTTTTGATTTATAATTGTGTCCGATTATTTAAGGGGTCAATACACTAATGATTTTAAGTTTTATTATAATCTTGATTACCTAATTCTAAAGGTTCTAGCATTCTTTTTTTTATACATTGACTACTTTTAAAAAAAAATCAGACAACAAATACCGAAGCTATAATTTCCTTTGTAAAGCTATATAGAAATTTTTCGCACAAAAATATATCCCATTATACTTGTGTATTTCGAATATTTTATTTACTTCTGTAGCGAAATAATGAAAGCATTGTATTCACATAGATCGAGGAAATTAATTTTTCGGTAATGTATTTTATGAATAAGTTATTTTATAAAAGATTATAGAGTAGAAATATTAATTCTAAATTTAATTTAATTATGGTGTTGTGGTTTGTCCTGCTAATAGTATCAATATATGTTTTGAACCGTTTAAAAAAATAATAATATGCCATTAATAGTAATCGTAATAATAATTTTTGCTTACATATACTACCATACGGAGAGGTAATGTAAATAAAAACAATAATGTATTGAAATAATAAAAACTTATATGTTAACTATTTTTACAAAAGTATGATATCAAAAGAATTGTTGCTTGGTTATGAAGCCACCTGCTATAGTATTATCAATCCTAAAATTGATATTTACCTTAAAAAAGAAAACACAGAATTAAACTCTTTTTTAAAAGAACATAATTTTACTTCTTGGTGCTTTATAACCGCTTGGAATCCATTTTCAAAAGCATTATCAATAGAAGAAAATAAGGTGTTAAACCTACTTCTTGAGGCAGATTTAAACAATTACCAAATTTTTCCTGCTGAAGGGAAAGATACTTTGGGTGATTGGCCGCCAGAAATCAGTTTTTTTGTTGGAGATATTTCACGTGAACAGGCAATTGTTTTAGGAAAAAAGTATGAACAAAATGCAATTGTTTTTGGAGTAGTTGGAGTATTGGCGGAGTTAATCATATTAGTTAATTAAATAAAATTCAATCTTACAATTAATCAAATAGCTAAATAGTAGTTTTTGGTATAATAATTTTTAAGTAGTAGTAAGTTTTTATAGTCATTGATAGAAGTTAAATCGTGGAAACAATCAAAAAAAAATACAGAAAAAAAATAACCAATGTAAATACTATTTTTTACATTAATCCTGAAGGTATAAAAATCACGGTTTTTTCACCATATGAATTAATTTTAAAGGAAATAATCTCTTTGGGAATTGATCCAATTGGTGCAACTATTTCTGAATTGCAAAATCAGGTAAGTCAAATTTGTATTCAGGATAGTATTGATTTGACTTATGGGGACAACCCAATCTACACGATAACAGAATTAACAAAAACAAAATTTTACACAAAGAATATTGTAATAATGCACTATTTCAAAGAACTGTCTTATTGGCTTTTTGATTACGATACCAATAAAATGCCTGCCAATATGAAATTTGATTTTGAATTAAACAGAAAACGAAATGCAAAATAATTTGAACACTACCGATTGGATTGTACAATAAGAAGCAATTTTTTATCAAATTTCCCTGATGATAATGATAGGATTTCAAGCTTTGGACTTGCTTGATGGATTTAAATATAAAACACCTTATATTGGCAGCTTTATATAATTATCATAAGGGAGTCAATTATTTTTATTATAACCATTCTGATTTGTCGGTAACACACCTGAATGAAACCTTACAGAATAAGTTTAATCTAATAAGTGAAAGTCTTGTAAATAATTCAATAGATATAACTTAGTTGATAAATTTTGAACGAAATGGTTGTTTGTATTTAACCGTAATTTAATTAGTATAAGTTTTGAATACTGTATTCAACAGAAAAAGAAAAACCAAAAATGAAAAAAATATCCTTTATAGTAGTGTTACTTTTTTTAACATTTTCCTTTGTAAATGCAAAACCAAAAACAATTTATATCCAACCGCTAGGAGATGTAAAACAAGAATATTTGGATTATATAAAAACGTCTGTTAAAAAATTCTATGGTTATGACTGTGTAATTAAGTCAAAACTAAATCTAATTACCGATGTTTTGGCTGGAAGTGGAACAAGATATGAAGCGGGTAAAATATTAAAAAAATACAATTCAAAAGAAAATGTCTTACTAATAACAGAAAAAGATATTACTCATAGAAAGAGTAATGATATTCCTGAATGGGGTGTATTTGGATTGGGATTTAGACCAGGAAAAACATGTGTTATTTCGACTTTCAGACTAAAAAAGAACGTGTCTAAAGCTAAGTTTTTAGAAAGATTGAATAAGGTTGCTCTCCATGAAATTGGGCATAATCTAGGATTAGATCATTGTACTAATGATAAAGAATGTATGATGACAAGTGCTAGTGGAACTATAAAACAAGTCGATAGAGAAAAAATTTGGTTTTGTTCTAAGTGTTGGAACCAAATTAGATAAAAGTATAAAGTTCAAAAACAGTTATTTAGATTTCACGACAAAGAATGATTATAATTAAACCCGAAGCTTTTATTTCTGACAAAGGCAAAAATGAGGAGAATGAAGATTACATTAAATATCTATCAAGGAAATTGTATTTAGTTTGTGATGGTGTTGGAGGTAATGGTAATGGACAGATAGCTTCAGAATTGCTAGCTGAATCTATTTACAACTTGTTATCTAAATCTCATAATTCAAGTGCTTTAATAGCAGTGAAAGAGGCTGAGAAATTATTACAAAATTATAAAAAGAAGTATCCTAATACGGAGCGTATGTCAAGTACTTTGGCTTTGGCTCAAATCATAGAAAATACTGTTTTAATTTCATGGGCCGGAGACAGTAGAGTTTATCAATTTAGAGACGGAAAAATTATATTTAAAACCAAAGATCATACTTTGGTTAATGAAGCTGTCAATAACGGTGTTTTGTCCGCTGTTGAGGCTTTATTTCATCCTGATGCTAATGAGTTGACTAAATCAATAAAAGGTACTCGAAAACCAGTAGAATTAGACCAAATTTTAATAGAAGATATAAGAGAAAACGACTATTTTCTTGTATGTACAGATGGTATAATTGAATCGTGGATTGATTCTGATTTGGAATCTTTGTTTTCTGAATTGAAATCTTCTAAATGTATTATTGATGAGCTCAATAAAAATTGCAAAATATTTTCAAATGATAATTACTCAGCAATAGTTTTTCAGCTTGGATGATTTATAAAAGAACAACAAATAAATCTTAAGATGATAGACAAAACAAATCGTAAACTGGACATGTATATATTTATCACTTTAAAAATATTTTAAAATGCCTTTAATTTTAATTATAGTATTTGCATATATTTACTCTAAAACATCAAGATAGAATGACAAAAATACTTTTTTGTTAAAAAACTAAATTAATTAAATGTTCATCATAATATCAAAATCAATTCATCCTTTATATTGACTTTAGATATTAGGTTTCCTTTTGAATCGGGTTGGATTTGATAAAAAGTTTTTCAGTTTAATTTGAAATTCAAAATATTTATTGCTATAATTCTTAATGGAATTTGTAGGGTATGGAGTATATAGAGAATATGATGCGTTAGTTTGATTATGAATCTAAATCAGTCTGTTTTTTGATAGTGATTTACACCTCAAAGCTATTTTGGTATATCAACAAAGTTTCCTTTCTTCTGAAAAGCATATTTTTATTTTGATAAGTGGGTTTCTGTAATAGAATCTTATCCTTAAATTCCAGTAATTTAAACTGTAAATCATCAAGGTTTACAGTTTCAACTTTTAGCTCATAGCTAGCGATAAATCCAATAGCTTTTTGTTCAACATAAATCCCGGGGCTATAATCATCTAGCATTGAAATACGATCTACTTCAAACATTGGAAATAAGAGTAATAAATCAGAAAAATAATGCTTTCTAATTTTCTTGCCATCTAGTAAAATTTCTATCTGGTTTTTAGGGGAATTTAGTAATCCAGTAATTTTTTTTCCAGGCAAATTTTCTAATGAAGGTATTTTTGGCAATCGGAGATTGTAATAAAAAAATGGATTCAACAATGCCTCTTTTAATGGAAGTTTCATTTTGGCTGCCACTTTCAAGCATTCAACTAAATCCTCCTCGCTGCACTCAAACTTTTTCAGTGTCCAACTTTCTCCATGAAGATTAATTTTGAGCGTTTGCATAGAAGGAAATTGTAGATGTTTGGTTTTTGATTTAATAACGCCATAAAATTATTCTTTAATTCTCCATAAATACTATTGATGATTGTAATTATTTGTGTAAATCTAAAATAGTTCTTTGGGCTAATGCTCGTGAGGTATATAAATCTTTGTTTCAGGATTTAACTTAATTGCATTAGTAAAATCACTTAATGAAAACTCATATTCCCCAAGCACCTAAAAAGGATATCTCTTTCTAGGTTGCAGTTGGATTGCTTTGTTATAATTGTCTAATTCTTTGTCGGGTTTTGACAAATAAAAATAACAAATCCCTCTTTGATAATGCGAATCAGCATATGTTAAATCTATTTCGAAGGCTGCTTCAAAAATAATGTATCGCTTGATCTGAAGTTTTAAATTAACATTGTTTTTATATTTATATTGAGTCCATTATTGCTTTTCTAATAGTTACCCAGCATACTACCTTTTTATTATAAATCCTATCCGATAATTTTAGAGGACAACTTTCGCTTTCATCGTCAATAAAGATTTCTTTATGAAGTGGATTAAAAGGCTTTGGCTTTATTTTATTTGTATTCCAACAGGTAATGGGTAAATTATGTATTTTAATGAACTCTATTGCTGCTTCCAAGGAACCATTTTCTAAATCAGCTCTATAAGTATTCAATATTAATTTAACCCCTAAGTCATGCAACTCCCATAGCATTTCTGAACAAAATTCATTTAAATTTCCAATTTCAGGATATCCATTTTCTTGAATTGTTCCATCAAAATCTATATAAATTATTTTATCTCTCATTTTAATACTGTAAATCTTTATATTCATCAGAATAAAGCAATTGATGCTTTTTTTGTGCACCATACCAAGTTTTTGGAAAAATAAATTTGTCTAGCCATACATCATCATAAGCTTGTTTCATTTGCTTAGCACAAATATCATAAGGTACTTTTCCCACCCCTGTCCCCAATCCGGATATGGTGACAGTATTTATTCTATGGTGGTTTTGTTTTAACAATAAGAAAATTGCTCTCGAGGCAAGATAAACATTGACCGAATCGTTTAGTATCATTGGGACCCTCATTGTGGGTGCTGAAATTAAAAATGGTACTGCTTCAAAATCTAATTCTAATAGAATTGCCTGACCAACTAAAAGTTCTCCGTTATGTTCTTCTTTTATTCGCATTTGGAGTCGTTCCTGAGCCTGGAATCCCAAAACTTCTATGATGATTAAGTCGAGCCCTGCGTTCATAAACCCAAAGCTATTAGCAGGAGAGATAATACAGTCAGTTGATTTCTCGAAAACATCTCCATGAAAAACACGTACATCTTTACATCCTTTAAATTGGAGTTCCCACGCTTCACACATTTGTTTATTATTGTCAATAAGTTGAATTATCATAATTTTATAGATTTCTAAATTGAGTTAAATAACTATCTATTTTCTTATATGTCAAATTATTATTCAACTTTTTATCTATTAAATACTTCATAAATTTTCTAAGTTCACTTTGATTATTTAAACAAATCCATTTAATCCCATTTAATTCGCTTGCCTCTTCGTAAGTTGAGCCATCAGTGTAATAATTTCTTAGTAGATAATTTTCATTTGTAGTCACATATGTAAAATAGGAATAGTCATTCCAATATCTATCAGCAACCTCTTTTAAAGTTAAGGGATTTTGTTCTTCTAATAATTGCTTCGCTGCAAATTTTCTTGGAGTAATGTGGTCTTTGACTTTATTTCCTCCTTCTAAAATATGATTAATCGCCTTCATGCTAATTCTGCCATTCCAGCATTTTTCAGGATGTGGTAAATAAAATAGAGAAGCACCAAGAGCATATTGAAAAAATGTTTGCTCTTCATCAGTTAAATTATTGTTATTATAGGCATTATGGATTGAAGAATATAAATGAAAGATGGCTCTAATTTTTGGGTGGATTTCATTTTCGTTATAATCTTCATCAAAATCATTTCGATTTATAATAACATTATTATCATTATTTTCCTGAGTAATGACCTTAACAATACTGTTAAATAAAAAGGCTCTTTCATTTTTGCTGTTTAATATTTTTTTATTGTTAACGCCAATAGTTGACCAAAGTGCTTTTTTAAAGTCATCAACTTTAAGACTTATTTTTATTTCTTCTAGGACTGCATTTTGATTTTCATATATACAATGAAAGATTAAGTTTTCATTAAAGTCAATTTTACAACAGCATTCATTTAACATTTCAGTACTTTTATTCATTGCTGATCTCCAGCTATGATTTAATTTCCATGTATTTTGATTTCCATGGCTATAATCAATTATTTTATGATTATCTCTTTCAAGTAATCCAGCATATATAGCCGTTCTCCAATCAATGGGGTGGTATTCAGTAGTTGATAATTTATCAAAAATCAACTCAGTTAATTTTGCAATTTGTGTTTTCGTTGGCATAGTTTATTTGATTATTTATTCCATTAAATTGTTTTTGTTTGTATTTTAATATTTATATATAATTTGATTTTAAATTTCTTACAACATCCCTTCGATTAAAAATTTTAATTAAAAAAGTAAATAATTACACTTTATTTAAATTTTAAATGCAAATTTATATATTTAATGTTTAATTTTTTAATAAATTTTTATTTATTTATTAAATTAATTATTTTTACATTTGCGGTACTGTATATAATAATACAATTATGCTTGAATTAAAGTTTTTAATTAGAAGAATAGAAATTTTGGTAAACATATAATTAAGTGAGAAATCATAAATAGGAAAGAAAATATGACGGTTGAAATAGGAACACAAGTTTGGATGAAAAAAAACATAAACACGACTATTTTTAATAATGGTGATTTCATTCCAAATGCTCAGTCAAGAGGAGAGTGGTATCATTCTATCCTTAATAAAAGTCCCGCGTTTTATTTTTCAGATGAATATGAAGGAGAAGTCCTTTATAATTATTATGCTATAACAGATTCTAGAGGTTTGTTAACCGAAGAGTTTAAAATACCGAATTCTGATGATATTAATGAATTGATAGATTATTTAGGTGGTAAGGAATTTGCTGGGTTAAAACTTAAGAGTATTGAAGAAAGTGATTTTCCTGAAATTGTTTATTTAGAAGAAGAAGAGCGATTAAGGAAAAATAAATACGGAAATTTATCAGGATTTACAGCAAAAGCTATTGGATTAAGAAGAAAAAATGGCTGGGTCACAAGCGGATTTAGTGCTTGTTTTTGGTTTATTGATAAAGCAGTGCCATCTTGTTTAAGATTAATCGAAGGAGTGGAAGTATCAATAATAGAGTGTAAATCAGAACTAATTGAATATGGCTTTTCAGTAAGAGCTCTGAAAAAATAATATATTAAAATTGAAATCTACTATAAAAATATTGCAATAACTACAAAGATAAAATTATCCATCCAAATTTATATGGATATATGAAAAATATAAAATTTATGAAAATAAATAAACAGAACTATGAATAAATTAATAGATAAATTAAATTCCAAAATCATAAAGTCAAGATTCACGGATTGTTTGGTGTATTTCGTTGATGATATTGACCAAATCACAGAACACGAGTTAGAGTGCATGGGTTATTTTGTTGTTTCTGACGGAATAACTATGATCGATTTTAAAGATAATTCAGAAGATGATATTTCAAATATGTATGGAATTATGAAACATGATAATATGCCTTGTAATTTAGGAGATTTCTATAGTGAAAATGGCTTCTTTGATAACAATTCTTCTGAAGAAAAATTACTTAAAACTCTAGATGTTTTTAAAAATAGATGAAGTTTTATTAAGTAATCAAAATCTAAAAACTATGCTATTCAACTTTTTATTTTCAAATTCAATGATTCCAGAAAATACAACTTCGATTATGACAGAAAGTGCAAGATTATTTGTAGAACAAATAATTGTGGAAAATGATACTCGTTTTATGAAAAACATTCTAGATTATTATCTATCAACTAGAGATTTAGATGAAAGCTTACAGATATGTTTATTGAATACAAATTCAAAAGACACTTTAGTTATAAGAGCTTTTCATTATTTCGAAATAATTCCACCAATTACTCAAAATCTTAATGATTTTTCACAGTCTCTAAAATCTTTTATTTTTAAAATGTTTACCATGAATCAGATTTTGACTTATAACAATTGTGATGCTTTGGAGTTTCTATCATCTATATAGTTTATTTTTAATATGATTGCACTAATTCTATGTTTTATTAATATTTTTAAGTATCAAACGATATATTTTTATTAAAAAATAAAAGTGTAAAAAATAACTTAAAAATTATTTTAAAACAAAATAATGATTATATTTGTCCAATAATTTAAATATACAAATAATGATTTTATGTTTTTTCTTATTTTCAGGATCTTCAGCCATGAATGATTTTTATATTTCTGATCTTTTCGAGGTCAAGCAGGGTAAGCAATTGCTAGATAAAGTAAAGCTAAATAATGCTAGTAAACTTGAAGATATTAATTTATATACTTCAAAAATTAAAGTGTTAACAATGAACGCTGTTAACTTCGATACTAAATCTATTGATGCAAGTTATCTTTTAGATTATAATTCATCAAGTTCAATTGGTTCAAATAGTATTTTAAACTCAAATAGCTATTTAATAAATAGAGTAGGTAAGAATCGCACAATATCTCTGCTTGATATTGAAGACTTTGATTTCAATAAAAATGAAATAATTGCGGGAAATGATTTTATATTCTTGCAACCCCGAAAAATTGTTTTAGATAATTTGCCTTTATTTCATGCATTATTAGATATTGCCTTGAAAGATTTAATTGATGAAAAGGCAGTAAATATGACTTCTAAGGTGCAGTATATTACAGTTAAAGAAATAGCAAACAAAAAAATATCTATCCCATCTGAAGGGTTTGATGAAATTAATAAACGTTTTTTGGAACTCTATGAACCTTATAAAAAATTATTTAAAAGCTTTAATGCCAGCAAAAAAAGGTTAAATGAATTTAAAAATGAATTTTTAAAAAATAAATTTTGAGTTATGTCAATAGAAACAAAATGCCCGAAATGCTCTTGGAAACCAACTTCGGAAAAATTATGGCAATGTTCCTGTCTTCAAATATTTAATACATTTGAGACAGGAGGAATTTGTACTAATACAAGATGTAAAAAAATATGGGAGGATACCTGTTGTCCAAAATGTTATAAATGGAGTAAGCACTTGGCCTGGTATTCAGGTCTTGATAAGTTATTAAAAGCCGAACTGGATAAAATAAGTAACACTATTCTAAAATAATTGTAAACATTAATAATATGACACTATTAGAATATTCAAAACAACAGTTTCTTATCGATTTAAATTCTTTACGAAAAACTAATTGTAATAATATTGCATCTGAATTAAGTCCTTACATTGATTCAAAAACCAGTTTTTTTGGAGGGTACAATTGGGAAAATTATGAAAATGATATAATGAAAGTAGCTCCTGAAAATAGAGATAAATTTTGTGTTTGTCTTTTTACAATGAGCTCATCTGATCAACATGCTCATGCTAGGTTTCCAAATCTACTAGCTGTTTGGTTACGCTATTTTAAATATCCAAAATTTGGATATTGTGGTCTTGGACCGCATTTTGAAAAAGTAAATTATTTGCTTGATGTGCCAGCGGCTCATGGGATTAATTTTGATCCAATCAGTCAAGAACAAATAGACGAGTTTTTAACGTCACAATTCACTGCTGGGCGTTTAGTTTTAGGAGACGAATTGAATTTTTTCTTTCAGACAATGGTACAAGATTCTGATTTTTCTTCTGATACTGAAATTTTTAGAAAAATAAAAAAGGGAATAGTTGTTATTTTGAACTAGTAAATTGATTGCTGATTATTAATCTTTATTAAACTTTTATTGATGGCTAAAATATGTTTTAAAATAACCGAACAAGAAATTGACTATTATTTTTTATGGAATACTTATTGGGAAAAACCAGGCACCATTACGATGGATTTGGCGAGCTTTATGGTTTATTTGAATGAAGGAGTTTCTTCACTTAGTGGAATTATTGCCTCTTGGAAAAATTTAAAATTGAACTCTACTTCGCTTGATGATATTACAGAAGGACCATTTTTTAATGACATAGTAAAAAACTACCTGTGTTTCCAGACTCAAGACGAATACATTAAGAGCACTGCAATAAAGAATGTTGAATTATCTAAAGTGGTTTCTGAAAAATTAGATTTTCTTTCGGCAGAATATCAAAATGCTATTTTGGTATCGACAGAAACTGAAACTACAGTTTTATTAGATAATTTGGATAAAGATTTTCAGGTATTTATAGCTGATGAAATAGCCAATAAAATCCCGATGCTTCCAATATTTTTTTATAACAATATTGACGATTTGTATGATAAGCTTAATAATCAAATAGCATCTGAAAAAAAAGATGATTTTATGAAATTTATTTATAAAATTGATGTTCCTCAAAAAATTGGTGTTGAATGGTATTCTAAATTACTTTATTCTAAGAATATAGAATGGCATAACATTCCTATGACCGTAAGAGCAAATTCTTTGATTACTGATGATACTGTAACAATTACTGAGGAGATTAAAAGCCCTTTTTTACGAAACATACATAATGTAACGATAACTAATTACTCACCTACAAGGTCGGATTTGCTGGGTTATTATAATCATCTGATGGGAGAAAACTATAATTTCGCAATTGAATTAAAAGATTATTTAGAAGAGTTGGGATTTATTGATGAAAAAAATAGTCTCCTGACTTTAGCTAATCTAAATTATTTGATAGATAATGAAATTTTAAAACCAGAGGATTCATTGCATCGACTGCCAGATGAGCTGGTGAATTTTATTCATGCAGATGGTAAATTACTTCCTCCAATTTATGATTATGTTTTTGAAAGGCATGGTTTGTATATTTTTTCAAAATACCAAATTCAATTGAAAGATGTATATACTAAAAATGGCGATTTAGTTTTTTCTAATTTAGATGATATAGATGTTTTCTTGGTAGATAATGAAATTGCTGTAACCTATGAAGATGACAGTGGATATCGATTTTTTAAAAAAGTAATAGTACTTGATGGAAAACCTGTTCAAATCCTGACTATTCCGCCCTTTGAATATCCTCCCGTTAATTTTTAAATTAGCATATAATATTTGGCTTTGTCTCCTATATTTTAATGAAAAATAATTTCAAAAGTAACTAATAACATAATAATAAAAAATAATGGAAATTAATCAATTTGGAAAATGTTTAGAAAACCCTGTTCTATTAAATAGTATTGATAGTTCCATTCTGTATTTAGATGCCCTAATTACTAATACGGGTAATTATATCATCTACCATAGATTTGGTTCGTCTATTAAAAAAGGTTTGAAGCCTTTGAAGCCGGTAGATTGCTATGAAATTATTACAACAGACAATAAGAGCGATAAGATATATATAAGTATATATAATGAGCAGAGTAAAGAGGTATTTGAACCTTTTAAATTTTATCAGTCAAATCAAGGCTTCCCATTTTCGAAATCACACAGGGTAACTCATAGGGTAACTGATTTTTATACGTATCAATTGTACTGATGTAAATGAACAAAAATTATTCTAAATAATATAATTTTAGTGTATTTTTTTTCTTTTTTTGTCATTTAGAAATTAAATGCGTTTTCCATCAATTCTTGTTCGCTTCTAGAAATTCCAATTTCTTTTGCTTCTATTTTCCAATTTTTTGCTACTTGCAAAACTTCTTAAATAATCTTGTCCATTTGCTCTTCGTTTAGTCGGAAATATAATCCATCACTTTTTGCCAATTCGAAGTCGAGAGCATTATTATCAATGTTGGATAGTTCTGAGATATTAGCTCATTTATAACTCCATTGAACTGCTTTCTCTTTTAAAACGCGGCCATAAATTTTTCGATTCTTTTTCATAACTTAAAATTAAGATTTTTATTCTTAAATTATTATGAGGGTAAAGTTAGCATCTCCAGTATCGATTACCAAAAAAACAAATTTAAAATATTACTCCGAACTATCAAGGGCCTAAACTACTTCCCATAAAGACCAATTTTAAAAAAATTATGTACAAGTAGGAAAACCGCAATTTTTGTAATAAAATAAATCATATTTTTGTGTTAAATTATTAAAATAATTTGTTGCGAAACTGAACTACAAAAAAATGAAAATAAAATGATGCAAAGATTTATATTCTTTACTATGGTTATGCTATTTTCCAATAGTTTTCAAGCGCAAGATTTCCAATTTGGTTTAAATTGTATTTTATTTCAAAATACAAAAACAGGCTCACCCATTTTAATTGAGCATGATTCACTTCTATACAAAGGAAGTCCCCTTGTAAAAACAGCATTTAAACATTCTTCCTATCCTGATCGATTAGCAAATTACAGCCAATTTTCCATCAAAGGCAAGACCTTCTTCGTTCATATGGGTTCAGGTCCTATTCTGGAGTTTCGTAATGATTCTATAGTTGCTTGTAATAGCACACCTAATTTCCAAAATCAATATGGTTCTGCTAAATTTGTTTATAAAAACGAGCTACATTTATTTGGAGGATATGGTCTTTTTTCTTACAAGAACATGGTGACAAAATATGATGCTAAGAACCAAGATTGGATTCAAGTACAAACATTCGGAGAAGATATACCCGAACCAAGAGCTAGGTTCTATAGCTATCTTTTGAATGAAAATTTTTATGTTTTTGGTGGAGACGAAGAGGACCCTAAAAACTTTCCGAATTTCAAAAAGTGTGATAATATTATTTGGAGGTTAAACCTTCCTACTATGAAATGGTATAAAATGGGAAGAATGGATTCGACCCTATTATCTAAAAACACGTATTCATCTTTTTTTGCTAATGGTAAACTGTACCTTAATTCAGCTTTTTATTACAGCAGCATTTTAGAAATAGACATTGAAAAAAATACTTTAAAAATATACAAAGGAGGAAAGCGCATCAAACCCGTACAAATCTATTATGACCAATCAAAAAAAGAAGTGGTGTGCCTAACGGAAGTATCTCGGGACAGATTCAAGTTAACTCATGTTGATTTAAAAACATTTTTAGGCCAACAAATTGACCAAAGTGAATTTATTATTCCCTTTTACAAAGAACCTGTAACTGCAGCTTTTGGTTTTGGAATTGGTCTTTTAGTAATAATGTTAATGTTTTTCATATACTGGAAGAAGAGTATGAATAAAAGCAGACCTATACTCTTTAAAGGCATAGTTTATAATAAGGCAACAGCGCAGTGCTATTATAAAAACAAATTAATATCAAACTTTGATGAAACAGAACTAAGGGTCCTAATCTTTCTGATTGAACACGCAGATAGATACATATCTATAAGTGAACTGAATTATTTATTTGAAAATGAAAACGATATAGAAAATTATGCTGCTATTGTAAAAAAGCGACAATTATTATCTGCGGCCTTACTTAAAAAACTTAATGCGATAACAAGCGTCAGTGAAAATGAAATCTTACTAAATCGCAAAAATCCTGAAGATAAAAGAATCAAAGAAATTAAAATTGCTTCTTCATTTTTAAAGATAAAATAAAAGGCAATTTTAAGAGCTCCTTTTATTTTAATTACATTCTCAATTCAGCTTTCCCCCTACTTGAAAAAAGCACTTTTTTATCGAGTAGTTGCATTCATTAAACAAGGGCTGCTTTACTTTTCACCTCCTATGGATTTAGCTATTTCTAACAAATCTGCTATTCAATTTTTGAATGCAATTACTCCCCAGTCAATATTTAAGTTAAAAACGTGTCTTTTTATTTGTATTAGTTATAAAAATATAAAAATAGACTATTCATACAACATTATTTAATTGCTTGAATATCAATCTATTTATTTTTAAAAAATACACGAGAGTATAGTTGCGCCTATTTTTTTTTATAATAAACAAAGATTTAAATGAATTTTACTAAAATAGGAAAGCTATAGCCGACTAATACGACAATAAGCATGTTTACTAGTTACAGGCTGAAATTTCTACAAAGCGAACTATAAATTAGGCAAGGAGTAATTTAGGTTTTTCCCTTAATGAAAAAGAAAGTAACTCAAGCACGGAAATAATAGTAACATTTTTCAAAAATAATCTAAGTATCTAATTAAAAATAAAATCTTTAAAATCATGAAAAAAATAAAATTAATTGCGTTTGTACTAGCTATAACAACACTAATAAGCTGTATAAAAGATGATTCTGCCGTAAAAACTACTCCACAACTTACTACTTCTCCAATAACAAATGTCACGCTAAATAGCGCATCTAGTGGGGGTAATATAACTGATGACGGTGGAGAAACAGTAATCTCTAGAGGAATTGTATGGAATACCTCTCCATCTCCTACAATAGACTTACCTACAAAAATTAATAATGGAAACGGAATAGGATTTTTTTATAGTAGTATATCAAACTTAACACAAAACACAACTTATTATATACGAGCCTATGCTACAAATAAAATTGGAACTTCTTATGGTAATGAAATAAGCTTCATTACTCCTAACGTAAATCTAGATTCTGCTTTAGTTGCATATTATCCATTTAATGGAAATTCAAACGATGAAAGTGGAAATTTAAATAATGGGATTATCAAGGGAGATGTCGTATTAACAGCAGATAAGTTTGGAAATGCTGGCAGTGCATATAGTTTTCCAGGGAATTCAAATTCCTATATTGACTGTGGCAGCAAAACATCTCTCCAAATTATAGGAGCACTTTCATTAAGCGCTTGGATATATATGGATGGGGGATTCTATAATCCAAGAATTTTACAATATGGTGGCGGCACAACTGGTGGGTATACTGCCTTCGTTGATGGTACTTCCAATACTAATAGAATTTTGCATGCTACTAACTATAATTCTAATTTTGGTGGTGGTGCAGGAACAGGATTTTGTTGTAGTAGTGATAAAGGTTTCTTGATTAAATCTCTCGAATGGCATCATATAATATATACTGCAGATTCAAATGGTTTGGCTAAAGTCTATATTGACGGAAACATTGTGGGAACTGTGCAGGGCGCACCTGTTACAAATATAGCCTATGTAAACTCATTAAATATTGGAAGAAACCCATTCTCAGCTTTTGATGCTTGGGGCGGTAAGCTTGACGAAATTCGTATATATAATAGAGTTTTAAATAGTGATGAGGTTATGTATTTAGCATCTAACTAACAAATAATCTTTAAAATCATGAAAAACATAAAATTAATTGGATTATTTGGAGCTATAACAACAATCATGAGCTGCTCCTCTAGTGATGTAGCTCCTTCTAAAACAGCACCAATATTAACAACTTCAGCTATTTCTAATGTCACTCTAAATTCAGCTAGCAGTGGAGGAAATGTAAGTGATGATGGTGAAGATGCTGTTATTGCTAGAGGAATTGTATGGAATAGCGTAACATCCCCAACAACAAGTTTAACTAGTAAAACAACTGATGGATCTGGCCTTGGAAATTTCTCAAGCTCAGTTTCCAATTTATTACCATCAAACACCTATTTCGTTAGAGCTTATGCAACCAATAGTATTGGAACTGGATATGGGAATGAAATTTCGTTCACTACTGGAGCAGTAGCTTTACCTACATTATCAACTACAGCAATAACTAGTATTACAACGAATTCTGCAGTTTCAGGTGGAAACATTATAGCTGATGGAGGAGGAACTATTACGGCAAGAGGTCTTGTTTGGAGTAAAACATCAAACCCTACGATTGACTTAGCTACAAAGACAGCTGATGGTTCAGGAACAGGTGTATTTACTAGCAATATTTCAGAACTTTCTGCTAATGCTACCTATTTTGTAAAAGCTTATGCCACAAATAGCGCAGGAACAACTTATGGAAATGAAGTTAATTTCACAACACAAAATATTAATTATTCAACTTTATATCCATCGGGAACTGTGTTTTGTGATAATGTTGTTACAGCTGTCATAGATGTAACTAACCCTGTTACAGGTAAAACTTGGATGGATAGAAATCTTGGTGCGAGTCAAGTGGCTACTAGCAGTACTGATGCTCTTGCTTACGGAGATTTGTACCAATGGGGGAGAGGTTCTGATGGACATCAATGTAGAAACTCTAATAAAATCACTACCAGAAGTAGCACCGATCAACCAGGTCATGGTGATTTTATCCTTACACTTAGTCCGCCGGAAGATTGGCGTAGCTCTCCAAATGAGAATTTGTGGCAGGGTTTAAATGGGATAAATAACCCTTGTCCATCTAATTATCGATTACCTACCGATACGGAATGGAAAACGGAATTAGCAAGTTGGAGCAGTAACAATCAGGTAGGAGCCTTTTCTAGTCAACTTAAATTACCAGTAGCTGGTCGCCGCTATTTCGGTGGAGGGCGTGATTTCGATGGTGTAGGTGAGGAAGGAGACTATTGGGCGAGTACTATAACCACATATAGTGATACTATGGCTGTAACGCCATCTTTCAGTAGTTACAATGGCGCATTTGTATATGAGAACAGTAAATCTTGGGGACGATCAGTACGCTGTATTAAGGATTGACATTTTGATGAGCGTAGTGATTTTATTTGAATTCACACTTTATTTTGAAAAAAATTATAGCGCATTTGGATTCTATGTTTCTTTATGAAAAATTAAAAAAATATATTAATTATGTTTGAAAATACATTAAATAGCGTTGGCATTAAAAACCAAAAATTAACCATCATATTAGGTTCTGGTTTTCATAAGAATGCTATTGGTAATAATTCTATATTAAGTAATTGGGAAATATTACTATCAAAATTGAGTAATAGCAACTCTTTGTCAAAAAAATACACCCTTGATTTTGAACAAATTGTCCTAAATCAAACGGGTAATCAAGATTTAACAGATGAGAAACAAACTCATGAAATTGAAAAAAGAGAGGTCAAGCATCTTGCCAATTTTATTTCTGCAGAACAAAAATGGGTTTTAGCAGAAAAGAATAGATTTAATTATCCTGATGTATTTAATCCAAAGTATGTTTGTGATGTTATTTCTTTAAACTTTGACCATATTGCAGAGTCTCTTTGTAATATGAAATACGGAAATGGCGAAACAATAGTTTGGAGTAACGAAAGTTCTTTTAGTAAAATTTATGGTAAAAATAGCACTAGTAGTATTTATAGAAGAACATCTTTCAGAAAAATAACTGATAATCAAGGACATGAAATTCGTTTTTGGTACCCGCATGGTTCAATTTTAAAACCTGATTCTATTACTTTGGGTACAAACCGTTATGCAATATTAGTTTCAGATACTATCAGAATCAAAAAACATTACAAAAAACATGAGCGAGAAAATAATTTTAACCAAAATGCTGTTGATTTAACATGGTATTCTCAAATCATAAAAAATCCTGTTTTAATTTTAGGAGCTTCTGTTTCAGAAGCAGAATGGGGATTGTGGTCTGCATTTATTTATAAGAGAAGAAATTTCGCAAAATCAGGAAATAAAGAACATGAGCATCAAATTTTTAAAATGATTGAAAATTATCATTCTGAAAAAACTCAAAATCAAAACTTTTGGTTTCAACCATTATTTGAAAATAAAAATTATAAAGAACAGTGGGAAACTATAGAAAATGAATTTAATGAATAAGAAATTAAACATAGGTGCATGCTTCATTTTATTTGTTTCTAATGTCTTGTTGTCTCAAAACATAACGGGTAATTTTGTTAATCTCGTTAACCACGAAATCAAATTAGAGGGTTTTAATGGTTTAAAAACATATTCTATCTCGTCAACTACAACAGATGAAAAAGGTAATTTCCAATTTAGCTACTCCAAATCTGACTATGGAGTAGGTTATTTAATTACAGATGAAA
Source organism: Flavobacterium sp. W22_SRS_FP1 (assembly GCF_052113685.1). Taxonomy (NCBI): domain Bacteria; kingdom Pseudomonadati; phylum Bacteroidota; class Flavobacteriia; order Flavobacteriales; family Flavobacteriaceae; genus Flavobacterium; species Flavobacterium sp. W22_SRS_FP1. The sequence continues at coordinate 17,793 of NZ_JBGQOE010000031.1, read as the reverse complement.
ACAAACCTTTTTTTGTAATATTAAGTGGAGAAGAAATTGAGATAAACGGGAAAGCATTAAGCTATCCTGAAACTATAAAAATCACTAATGGGGAAGAAAACGAGTGGTTTGAAAAATATGCTAAAGAATTCCCGCGAAGAGAGCAAGCATTGAGTGCTTGGGCATATTTGGAGAAAATCTATACTCTAGATTCATTGTTCGCTATTCAAAAAACAGCATTAATAGCTATTCAGGGTGAAAAAAAACGTATCAAAGAGGAAGATAATTTTTTTTTAAAAGGATTACCTACTGAAAGTTATGTGAAGTGGTTTTTGCCTACTCGTAAATTGGTGAGCTCCGTTTCTACCGTTGCTCAATATCGCCCAGAGGAAGTGCCAGAAACCATAAATGATTTTCGTGAACTAGATTATAAAGACCCTCGCTTGTACAAAAGTGGTTTGTTAAAAGATGCTATAGAAAATCACTTTTGGCTATTAGAAAATAGTGATAAGTCATTGGATAAGGTATTTGAAGAAATGAAAGTTTCTATTGATACACTCCTAGAAAATTTAGCTCCCAATGAAAAGATATTTAATGAAGTAATGGATTATTTGTTTGATCTATTGGAAAAACAAAGCTTATTCCAAGCTTCAGAATATTTGGCTTTAAAAGTATTAAATGAAGTTAGTTGTACCATAGATAATAATTTGGCAAGACAATTGGAAACATATCGTGTAATGAAAAAAGGAAATATCGCCCCAAATATTTTTTTTGACAAATCTTCTTTTTTTAATAAATCAAACACAATCAATAAATTATCTGATGTTGAAGCAAAATATACAGTAGTGGCTTTTGGTGCAAGTTGGTGTCCTAAGTGTAATGAAGAACTTCCTTCAATTGTTAATTTATACACAAAATGGAAATCAAAAGGTGTAGAAGTAATATTCATCGCATTAGAAGATAATCAAAAATCTTTCACAGATTTTACAGAAAATTTTCCGTTTTTATCTTACAGCGATCTAAAAAAGTGGGATTGTAAAATTGTATCCGATTATTACGTGTTTTCAACACCTACAATTTTTTTATTGGATAGAAAAAGAGAAATTATTCTTCGTCCTAATTCTATAAATCAATTGGATGCTTGGGTAGATTGGAATTTGAAAGAATAAGTTTAGAAGTAATACCAAAAAAAGCTTTTCATATACAGTAGTAATGAATCGTCCTCTAGCCACTGTATTTTTATTTATTAAAAATCACTGAAACTTATAGAATTATACTACAAATTATCATAACTTTAACAATTTAAAACGTAAGAAAATAATATGTAATTGATATTAAAACATGCATTGCTCTTACTAATTTATTTCGTCATCAAGAGCGAGATACGGTAAGATGATCCAGAGTAAGATGCTTAAATAAAGTGAATCCTATTTGTGTGTTTTTTTCTCGCTACGATTATTTGATAGTTCCTGACTTTAGCCCTGACCTTGATGATAGTTGGTTCTAAACTTCTATTCAAAAAAAGCCTATCATACGAACAGGAAAACACTAAGTAATTACAAACAAAATGAATTGTTTTTTTCAATAAGAGCAACATCGTTTTAGAAAAACGTGAAACAATAATTCTTTTAAATTATGAGGTTACTATTTATGCGAGAAATATAATTACTACTAGCGACAACCAGTTCCATACATGAAAAATATTCACAAGATTCTATTTTTATTCGTTTTAATAATTTTTAATTCAATCCCTTCGTATTCCATAAATAAAGGAATGGAAAGCGGAATATTAAAAACGGTTGCCGATCCATCCGGACAAATAGTAGGAAATGCTACGGTATGTCAGAAGGCTGCAGCTCCTATAATAACTTTTACAGGCTCAGGAGGTAGCGTACCATATACATTTACATACCATATTAATAGCGGTGCTCCCCTTACTGTCGCAACTACAGGAAACAACAGTTCTGTGACAGTAGCGGTAAATACTTCTAATGCAGGAATCTTTATTTATAACTTGGATAGTGTTCATGATGTCGATACTCCTAACGAACAAGGCAGTTCTGGCAGTGCGACAGTTAATATAATTTCACCTCCCGTAGTCGATTTCACATTTACTAATGATAACAGCTGTATGGGAACTGCGATTCAATTTTCATCAAATCTGACGGGGGGATCGTACACTTATTCATGGGATTTTGGTGATAGCACAACCTCAACGCAACAAAACCCAGTCCATTCGTTTGTCTCACTAGGTTGTAATACTGCAATATTTAACGTTACTCTAACAGTTACTGGTGGTGCATGTACGGTAACTAAAACTAAGACAGTAACTGTAAAGCAAAAACCTGACATTGATTTTACGGATGTCAATAATCTCTTTGACCCATTTAGTAATTGTGGTAATGCATCGTCAAGTTCTGCGTATTCCATAACTGTAGGAAATAACTCTGCCTCAACTTGTGTTTCATCATTTTCTATAAATTGGGGGGATGGAAATACACAAGCTAATATTACATTCCCCATTTCTCATACATATTCTTCTATTGGAGCTTATTCAATGACGATCAACGCAAATGGGAATAATGGTTGTAGCAATTCTAAAACCTATATTGTCAAAAATGTTTCCAATCCCCTAGGTGGCTTAAATAGTCCAGGCTCTACACAAAATTTGTGCGCTCCAACGTCAAATTTACAATTTTCAATATCAAATTGGGGTACTAATTCGCTCGATACTACTTATAAAGTTGATTATGGTGATGGCTCATCAATAACTATTTTGACACAAAATCAGTTAAATAGCTCAATCTATTATAATTCTGGAGCTCCTTCAAATTCTTCTAATTATCCAATCTCTCATATTTACACTTCAAGTAGTTGTCCCGCCAATAGTTTTGAAGTAAAACTAGATGTAAGTAATGCATGCGGCACTACCCCTTTTACCTTAGGAAACATATCTATATTAACAAGGCCAACAGCAAACTTTACAGCACCAATTACAAGTTGTATCAACAACAATGTTTTGTTTACAAACACTACTGTTCCTGGATATGGTCAGAACTGTAGTAAAGGTTCAATTTTCACCTGGGATTTTGGAGACGGCTCAGCTATAATCAAAACTGGAATTTCTGCGCCTCAAAACATTAATCACATATATTCAAATCCAGGAACATATACTGTTACCTTAAAAGCTCAAAATGCATGTGGAACAACGACAAAAACGCAAACAATTTGTATTCAAGAAGCACTTGTCCCAACTTTTACACTCAGCCAAATTGCGGCTTGTACTCCACTTGCAGTGGCTACAACAAATACCACAAATCTTACTGCTTCTTGCGCCGCTCCAACTTACAAATGGAACATTGCTTATACTGCCAGCTATTGTAGCGTAACTTCAAATTACACTCTGCTAAACGGGACAACCTTGACATCTTTTGCACCTGAGTTTAATTTCATAAACCCCGGAATTTATAGTCTGTCGCTTACAACCACTAATTCGTGCGGTTCGGTAACATCAGCTCCGCAAACAGTAACTATAAAACAGCCCCCAACAGTAATCCTAAGCCCAATCGCATCTCTTTGTCAAACTTTGCCAACAACCACAATTAACCCAACTGCTGTTATTGTGAATTGTGGTACACAGTCTCCCCTAAGTTATGAATGGAGTTTTCAAGGCGGAAGTCCTTCAACAGCAGCAACTGCAAATCCTGGCACGATCAGTTACAGTGCTTCGGGAACATTTCTGTTTTCTTTGAAAGTGACTAACGAATGCAGCTCAACCACATCAAGCAGTTCCTTTACTATTAATCCTTCGCCCACAATATCTGGTACTTTGTTTTCTTGTATTGGCACTAGTTCCCAATTAACAGGTTCACCATCTGCAGTTGCAGCTACGCCTTGGACATCGTCAGCTACAGCTGTCGCCACAGTAAATAATACAGGTTTAGTAACCGCAGTTTCGGCAGGAACAACAACTATTACTTATACAAATGATGCAGGTTGTAAAACAACGGTATTATTTAACGTAAACCCTGCACCAGTGGTTACTTTTTCACCGGCCAACCAGATTATTTGTTCGGATGATACTTCTGCTTTGGTCACATTAAACAGTACCACTTCAGGGGCCACTTTTAATTGGACGGCAGTCCAACCAACAGGAATATCAGGAGTTTCGACAAGTGGAACAGATATAATACCGGCTCAAACATTAATAAACAACACAAATGCCAGCATCGTGTTAACATATAATTCCAGAGCAACATCGGCAAATGGTGCCAGTTGTGCCGGAGCAATATTTCCTTACACCATAACCGTAAAACCAAAACCTAATGTAGCAGCAAATATAACTACCGCGATTTGCAGTGGTTCATCATTCGCTATAGCTCCAATTAATGGAGCTGGAAACATAATCCCCACAGGAACCAATTATTCTTGGGGAGTTCCTGTAGTAACTGGTGGAATTACCGGTGGGGTTGCGGGAACAAACGCGGCAACTATTTCTGGCACATTAACAAATCCGACCAACGTTGTACAAACGGCAACTTATACAGTTATTCCGTCTGCCAATGGTTGTGCAGGTTTGCCCTTTGATGTTGTTGTGTCCGTAAAGCCAAAACCTGACGTTAATGCAATTACAAGCGTTGCCCTTTGTGCTGGAATATCGAGCACTCTAATAGATTTTACAGGAAATGTCTCGGGCACGACTTATAATTGGTCATCAAGTACTACAAGCATTGGGGTAGCAGCTTCGGGCATCAATACAATTCCTTCATTTACAGCAATAAATACAGGAGCTACAGCTGTGACTTCAACAATTACTGTAATTCCAGTGGTTAATGGTTGTACAGGTTTATCAAAAACATTTGATATTACCGTTAATCCAACTCCAACGGTAAATTCAATACCAGATCTTATTAAATGTAATACTGCTTCGAGTGGAGTTATTGCCTTTTCGGGAAATGTTTCAGGAACTACTTTTGACTGGACGAATGACACTCCATCCATCGGCTTGGCAGCAGTAGGAAGCGGAAACATAGCAAGCTTTACCGCAACGAATACCATGTTAATATCGGTAACAGCTACCATAACGGTTAGCCCAAAAGCAAATGGTTGTTTAGGAACTCCAAAAACTTTTACAATCACCGTCAATCCATCGCCGACGATGGATCTGCCTTTGAGTCAAACGATTTGTAACGGACAGTCATCCACCGCTATTTTATTTTCGGGAGCAATTCCAAGTACAGTATATAAGTGGACAAATAGTAATCCTACTATCGGAATAGGAGCAACTGGTACTGGAGATATTCCAGCATTTACGGCTATCAATAATGGGACTAATCCCATTGTTGCTAATTTCACGGTAACTCCAAGTTTGAATGGCTGCATTGGAGCGACTAGACCTTTTACAATAACGATAAACCCATCACCAGCAGTTGTATTCTCTCCAATAGATCAAGTTTTATGTTCGGCCTCTTCGTCTGTTTTAGTAACTTTAAGCAGTACAATCGCGGGCACTAATTTCACTTGGACAGCCGTAGAACCGGCAGGAATATCAGGAATTACGGCTAGTGGGAACAATACTATACCAGTTCAAACACTAACCAATTCAACCGGTTTGCCAATTATAATAACCTATTTGGCAACAGCCGAATCTAATAGTGGAGCAAGTTGTCAAGGAGCTTTATATCCTTATACAATAACAGTCAATCCAGTGCCTTCTATCATAACCCCTCAAGCACAAACCATCTGTTCTAATACTGCCTTTTCAATAATTCCATCATATGGATCAGGAAACATCGTTCCAGCTGGAACTACTTATTCTTGGGGAGTCCCAGTCATTACTGGAGGAATTACGGGAGCTGCAGCATTGACAAATCAAACAAATATTAATGGGACCTTAGTAAATCACACAAATGACCTTCAAACAGCCACTTACACAGTAACACCTAAGTCGGGCAGCTGCACCGGCTCTTCATTTACTGCAGTGGTAACGGTAAATCCTTCCCCAAAAGTCGTTTTTTCGGGAAACAACCAAACCCTCTGTTCAGGAAGCGACAGTTCACCAATAACATTAGCAAGTCCAACTACAGGTACGTTAATTTTCAATTGGACTGCAAATGTTCCAGCGGGAATTTCTGGAGCAACTTCTTCCGGAATAAATACAATTCCAACTCAAACTTTGGTGAATTTAACCACTAATCCACTACCCGTAACGTATACGTCGACAGCCACACTTGATAATAATGGGGTTTCGTGTACTGGGCAGCCTTTCGATTATAAAATAATAGTGAATCCTACCATAATAACATCTAGCATCCTATCTAACTTCAACGGCTTCAATGTTAGTGCCGTTGGAGTATCCGATGGAGCAATTAATGTCACAGTAAAGGGGGGGTCGGGTGCTTATACTTATTTATGGTCGGGACCAGGCAGTTTTTCTTCTACAAGTCAAGATATTTCTAATGTTGCCGCTGGAGCCTATACGCTAACCATAAATGACGGAGTTTGTGATGTTGTTACATTAAACTTTACCTTGACATCACCCTTGCCGTTGCTCATTCAAGAAGATATCGCTGGACATAGCGATGTTTTATGTTTTGGTTATTCGTCGGGTAATATTAAAGTTGATATTACACAACAATCTGTTGGGCCTTATGATTATGTATTGACTTTGCAAGGAGGTAGAATAACAAGTAGTATTATTGATTCAGTGGCTACGAATTATATTTTTACGGGTTTGGCAGCAGGAACATATGACATAAGAGTAACAGATGCAAATGGAAGTGTGAAGACAATTCTCGGAATAGTTATTACACAGCCCAGCGGCATTACCGCGTTAATATCAGGAATAACAGGTGTTAGCTGTGCTGGCGCTGCAACAGGTTCGGCAACAGTAAACGCCAGCGGTGGAATAGGAAACCTAGCTTATTCCTGGAATAGCAGCCCAATTCAAACTTTGGCAACAGCCACAGCATTGACGGCAGGAATTTATACCGTTACGATAACTGATACCAATAACTGTTCGATACAAAAACAAGCAGTTATTACAGAACCAAATGGAATTGTTACGTCTATCGCTGCCCAAACCAATATATTATGTTTTGGAAACAGCACGGGTTCGGCAACGGTTTCGGCCAGTGGAGGCTCGGGAGTTTTAACCTATTCCTGGAACACAGTTCCAGTGCAATCAATTGCTACCGCGACCGGATTAACGGCAGGAAGTTACGATGTAACCGTTACAGATGCGAATGGTTGCTCAAAAGTGCAAACGGTGCTTATAACTCAGCCGTCAGTAGGGTTAAGTTCAGTTATTTCTAACTCAAACAACGTAAGTTGTTTTGGCGGCAATGACGGAAGCGCTACCGTTTCAGTTTCAGGAGGGACTTCCCCATATTCTTATTCGTGGAATACCAGCCCAATTCAAACCCTGTCAACAGCTACCGGATTAAAAGCAGGGATTTACAACGTAACTGTTACAGACGCAAATGGATGCGGAACTTCAAGCCCCATCACAATAACAGAACCAGCGGGAATGATCGCAACTATAACCGCCCAGACGGATGTTTTCTGTTCAGGAAACAGTACAGGTTCAGCAACTGTTACTGCTACTGGAGGAACAGCACCTTTCACCTATTCTTGGAATACAATACCAGTTCAAACTTCGAATGTTGCGACAAATCTGGCAATTGGCACATATGCCGTCACGGTCACAGATTCTAAAGCTTGTTCGACAAGCACGCAAGCGATAATAAAGGAACCCAACGGAATTGTAACCGCAATCGCTTCTCAAACTAATGTAGATTGTTTCGGAAATAATACGGGCGCAGTTTCCATTGTAGCCAGTGGGGGAACAGGAACATTGACGTATTCTTGGGATACGATTCCGGTGCAAACTTCGTTAAATCCAACAGGATTAATAGCGGGAATTTATCACTTGACGGTTACTGACGCTAATAGTTGTTCCAAGGTTCAAACGGTAAATATTACTCAACCCGACGATATTGTCATAACTACTGATTTAGAAAAAGATATTACTTGTTTTAATGATGCCAATGGTGAAATTAAAATCACGATTTCCGGCGGAACATTGGACTATAAATTTGCCTGGACTAAAAATGGAATCCCTTATGCAACCACAGAAGACATTTTAAATCTAAGTCCTGGAGTATATGTGGTTTCGGTTTCTGATGCTAACAATTGTAGTCCAAAAACAAGGACATTTACTATTTCTGAACCTCCAGCATTAGCTGTAAGTCTAATAAGCCAGACTAATATATTGTGTTTTGGAGAATCTACGGGAGCTATTAATATTTCAGCAGTTGGAGGAACACCTGCAATATCCGATTATGACTTTGCCTGGACAGGACCAAACGGATATACAAGTTCCAATAAGAATCTAAGTGATATTATTGCTGGAACTTATGATTTAGTTGTAACCGATAATTCAGGTTGTTCTAAAGCACTAAGTGTTACGCTAAGCCAACCTGCAGCTATTGTTTTGACAGCCACAACCACACCAATAATCTGTTATGGTGATAATAATGCGTCTATCACCCTTGCTATAAGCGGAGGTGTAACTCCCTATACGATCGACTGGAGCAATCTGGGAGGGGGTAATTTTCAGGACAATCTTTCCGCAGGTGATTATCTAATTACCGTAACGGATGCCAATAATTGTAAACAAACACTAAATGTAAATATTCCCGCCCCCCCCATTTTTACTATCAGTCCGGTAGTGAAAAATAGCAGTTGTTTTGGAGATTACAATGGCAGTATTAACTTAAATCTATTGGGTGGTATCGCTCCCGTGAAATTGACTTGGGATGATAATTCCACGGCTGGAACTGTCAGGAATAATTTAGGTCCAGGTTCTTATACGGTAACTATTGTTGACAGTAAGCCTTGTACGATAAAAAGAACTTTTATCATATTGGAACCTCAATTATTAGTTCTTTCTGCCAATATCACCAATGCCTTTGATTGTGATAATGCTAACAGCGGAGCAATAAATCTCCTTGTTGCTGGCGGCACTGCACCTTTTACCTATGTCTGGTCTAACGGAGCTACGACGGAAGATTTAGCCAACATTGCCGCAGGAAATTATTTGGTTACGGTAGAAGACGCCAATGGATGTTCAAAACAGGCTCAATATAGTATCAACAGACCTCCAGCTATCGAGATTGGAGTAGTGACAAAAACCGAATTTGATTGTGAAAACAAATACGTTAATCAAACCTTTGTTGCTGATGTTTCGGGTGGGGTTCCACCGTACAAACTCACATGGTCGAGCGGAACGGTTAGCGGAGCGAATAATGAAATGATGAATACCAGCCAAAACGGAACAGCTATACTATACGTAACGGATGCCATAGGTTGTGAATCTAATTACTCCTTCAATGTTAAATTGCAGTCCCTTGGAACAGCTTCTTATAATGCAAGTTCATACTCGTATTCTACTTTTGGGGCTTATTCGATAAATGACCCCATTGAGTTTACTAATACGGCCACTGGAGATTACATCAGTATACTTTGGGATTTCGGCGACGGCAGCGTTTCTGCAGAACCTAACCCGGTGCATACCTTCATAAATCCAAAAGACTATGTTGTAACCCAAACGGTAACTTACCCTTTCGGATGCATATATGTTCAAAAAATCACCTTTATTGTTGGAAAAGGATATCTATTAGTAGTTCCGAATGCTTTTACTCCAAACGATGATAATCTCAATGATACCTTCAGACCCGTCACTAAAGCGTTAAAAAATGTTAGTCTAGATATCTATGATACCTGGGGCTCATTGATCTATTCAGAAACAGGGGATATTTTGCGAGGATGGGATGGTAAAATAAAGGGACAGAATGCAGAAAATGGGAATTACTACTGTAAGGTTAGTGGAGAAACTTTTTATGGAACTGTCGTCAATGTAAAGCACCCTTTTGTATTAATAAAATAAGCCCCAACGAGAATGAAACTAAAATTTGTTATATACGTGCTTTTAATTTCTTTAACTATAGGAGAGGTTAAAGCACAAGATCCTATTTTTACTCAATATTTTTTGGTTCCAGAAACACTTAACCCTGCTTTTACAGGAACACTAATAACCGGATATACAGGCCTCATGCACCGCTCACAATGGCCAAATGAAAGCAGAAGAATAGATACAGAATATGCCTTTATTAATGGCCCTATTGGTCCTGAAAGAAATATGGGCTTAGGTTTGACTATTTTAAATCAACGCGAAGTATTTACCAATTATAATTATGTTCAGGTCAACGGCGTTTACTCTTATAATGTAAATCTCAATTATGATTGGCGACTTCGCCTAGGAATAGAAGCAGGTTATGGCAATAAAAATTTCGATTTTAGCAGTCTCTTACTCGAAGATCAAATCAATAGCAATAATGGTGCAATTAGCGGAGGGAGTGTTGATCCAAGTGTTTTGAACTCTAATGATAAAATTGACTTTCTGGATATTTCTTCAGGGATATTACTGTACAGTGACAAAGCGTGGTTTGGTGCATCATTAAAACATTTAAATAGACCAAATATTGCATTTACGGCCAATGCCACTATCCCATTAGACATGTTTTTAAGCATTCATTCTGGATACTCATTAAGTTTGGACGAAACCCATTTAAGTTTTTTTTCTGATCAAACTAATCTATTACTTACTGCCAGTTACATGCGACAAGCTGAATACAACAGATTAGATTTCGGTACAGCTCTCGAGTTTAAGCCTTTAATTTTGGGAGTCATTGCATCTACTAACCCTGAAGGAAAAAGTAATAACAGTCATTTTTTAACGTCTGTAAATCTTTTTGGCTCTATTCAGTTAGATCGCTTTGTATTTGCTTATTCGTATGACGTCAACACTTCAAAGATCGGTAATACTCGAGGTGTGCATGAACTTTCACTAACTTGGCAAATTGGTCGCGGCTGCTCTAGCTGTGATAACTATTTAGTTAAACAACCCTGGGGCAGAAACTATTAAGGGAGTTTGTTTGTGCATAAGTCGTCTAGTAGTAACTAATAAGTCATCGAAAAAACGAAAAGCAATCGTAGAGTTGCTCGTTCAATATTTGCTCGCGTAATTGAGTACAATCTTAAAAAAAAAACTACTCGCCGGTCTTACGAAAGCTCAACCTGTTAGCGCGTAGTTTTCTCATTTCGGATTTGTGACTAAAGGAAATATAATCACTATCTGTTAAAAACAAATTGTAGCAAAATCTGGATATGCAAATAAAAGCCGCAGTATTAGTTAAGCAACATTTTTAAAATTATTTTTCTGTTTCCAGAATTTTTCAATTGTTTTGTAATCTAAAGTGGAATGCCTTCTTTTTCTGTTGTACCAGATTTCAATAAATTCGAATATATCGAGTTCCATTTGCTCTTTTGATATAAGCTTATTTCCATAAATCTGTTCCGTTTTCAAAGTCTTAAAAAAGTGGTCATGTTAACTTAGCCCTCACAGAAAGTTAAGAAATAATCTTAATTTTTAGCATGTCCATATATTACTAAAGACGGGCAGCATATTAGGTCGTTACGCCCGTATCATTTCGGACGGCGTTAATGATTATTAATTTCAACTAATTCAAACGTTCAGCATAATTTCTAAATCTACCCAGAAGAAATTTTAATTCATCTGTATCATATACTTTTATGTGGACAATGCAGAATATTATCTCACCATCTATATTTACTTCTTTTTCAATCCCTTTTGGTATGCTTTGAGTATGATGGATACTATTTTTGGTAACATAAGTACAAGCCCATCCTGTAAATTTTATTCGAATGACTACCGGTCCTTTATCGTTAGGATTATATACTCCAATACAATATTTGAAATAATTCTTTAAATCTACTCTTTCTGCCAATTCCTTATACTTATATTTCATTTCCTCATTTTAATTTAGTGTTGATTTTGCAGGAAATATTTTCAAGTTTTCAATCATATCGACTCTAAAATTTCGGATACCATATTCTATAATATTTTCTTTATAGACAGAGCCAAATAAATAGTATAAATTTTCATGTAATCTTATTTGTAAAGGTGCAATAGTATATTTTTTTAGCTCATTATTATCGACTTTTCGATATTCAAATTCTATAGCTTCTCCATTTTTCATATGTTTTATAATCTCCACGCATAATTCTAAAATGATATCATGATTTTGTTCTACCAGGCTTTTTGAAAAATAAGTTTCATCCTCCCAATATTCTTCATTGATATTATATTTTCCCTTTAACTCTTCTTTTAGCCAATCAATAATGCGTAAATCCTTTTCAGAATTAAGAATGCTAAACAGGATAGGTAAATTGAGTTTGTATTCTTCAGGAATTTTCATTTGTTTTTTGGAACTGACATAGTCAGTTATTTTATATTTACCTGAATCAAAAGAAATATCTATACCTCTTTTGATCATTTCTTTTTTATCTCTTTTAAATGTTATTTCGGCAATCTCGATGTCTTTATAATTTTTAAAATACATAAGAATCTCTTTTAGAGAAGATGGTTTTGACGATAAAAGTTTTATCAGGATTGTTATGCGTTCCTCTTGTTTTTTACTCATTTTGTATTCATTTTTTATATTAAACAAAGGTAATTAGAACTGGATCATTTTAATGATACAGTAGGTGGTTAATTTTGTAGTGTTAAGAAGAACAACTTTTGCCAGAACAACTTTTTAGAATTGAATTAGGTTCACTGGATACACTTAAACTTTTATTGATTCCAAAACTTTACAATTTGTTGTTACCGATGATGGAGGTAATATTGTTTATACAAAAGTCAAATAAGTAAAGAAGTTGTCTTAAAAAAATCAGGTATAGATTTTCTCTTAATTTTATTAAAAAAAAAAGCACCAAAATGTGGAAAACCGTAAAAAAAATCCCTTTTTAAATTTGTGAAATTTGTAACTAAAAAAAAATATGAAAAAAATAATAATTGCTTTTAGTTTATTTTTAACCACATTTTCTTATTGCCAAACTGCTGAAGATTATTTTCAAAGTGGGGTTTCTAAAGTCAATTTAGAAGATTATCAAGGAGCTATAGCCGATTATTCAAAAGCTATTGAAATCAATCCTAAATATGGCGATGCATATTTTAATAGAGGTGTTTCTAATTGTAATTTAAAAAACTATCAAGAAGCAATAGCAGATTATTCTAAAGCTATTGAAATTAATCCAAATGATGATGGCGCCTATTATAACAGCGGACTTGTTAAAGCAGTTTTAGAAGATCATCAAGGAGCAATAGAGGATTACACTAAGGCTATTGAAATTAATCCTGAAGATAATAGGACTTATTATAATCGAGGGAACTCTAGATTTGATTTAAAAGATTATCAAGGAGCAATATTGGATTTTTCTATTGCTATTGGACTAAATTTAAATGATAGTAGCTTTTACTACAACAGAGGTCTTGCTAAAAGGAATTTAGAAGATTATCAAGGAGCTATTGAAGATTATTCAAAAGCTATTGAAATAAATCCTAATGATTTTAAATCGTATGATAATAGAGGGTATGTAAAAAATATTTTGGAAGACTACCAAGGGGCAATTTTGGATTATACAAAGTCTATTGAATTAAATCCGAATGATAGTTCAACTTTCTTAAACAGAGGTGTTATCTATGAGGGAATTAAAAATTATGAATCTGCTATAGCTGATTTTGATAAAGCTATAATTTTGAATCCAGACGATAGTGATTCTTTTAGTCTTAGGGGGAACACTAAGCTTTTAATTGGACAAACTCAAAGTGCTTGTTTAGATTGGAAAAAAGCTCAAGAGTTAGGAGATAAAGAAGTTTCTTCTTTGATTCAGGAATATTGTAAGTAAAGCGGAGTTATACTTAATTGCAAAAAAATATTATATTTATAAAATATAAGGGAAGCATTTACAAACTTAATGCGAGAACAATTTGATAATTTTTAAATAAAAAATAATAAAAATGGGACTATTTGATTTTTTAAAAAAAGACAATTCACAATTAAAATTCAATAATAAAACAATAAGAATCGCCGTAAATAAATGGTGCAATGATGAGGCTTCAGCTGAGAAAAAGTATGGTCATATATCTCAATGGGATACCTCTGAAGTTACTGATATGTCAAAACTTTTTTTAGACGCTCATAAATTTAATTCCTCTATAGGTAATTGGAATGTAAGTAATGTGACAACGATGCATGCTATGTTTGATAATGCTTATGATTTTAACCAAGAAATAAGTAAGTGGGATGTTAGTAAAGTTAAAGACATGAGTGAAATGTTTTCATGTGCTGAGGACAGTATAGGATTAAATTTTAATCAGCCTATAGGAGATTGGGATGTGTCAAGTGTGGTAAATATGAAATCAATGTATTACAATGCTAAATCTTTCAATCAAGATATTGGAAATTGGGATGTTTCCAACGTTATAGCTATGTGTGGAATGTTTTCTCGAGCATCGAAATTCAATAAACCCCTTGACAAATGGGATGTATCTAATGTAACTACAATGAGATCAATGTTTTTAGGAGCATCGAAATTCAATCAGCTTCTAAACAATTGGAATGTTTCCAACGTTATAGATATGGAGGGAATGTTTAAGGGTGCCAGTTCTTTTAATCAAGATATAGGAAATTGGGATGTATCTGGCGTTACAGATATGAAGGCAATGTTTGGTGAGGCTAGTTCTTTCAATCAAAATATTGGAAATTGGAATGTTTCAAACGTTACAAATATGGACCAGATGTTTACTGGAGCAATTTCATTTAATCAAGATATAGGTAATTGGGATGTATCTAACGTTACTATTATGGAAACAATGTTTGCTGGAGCAAGTTCATTCAATCAAAATATTGGAAATTGGGATGTTTCCAAAGTTATAGGTATGAAGGGAACGTTTGCTGGAGCAAGTTCATTCAATCAAAATATTGGAAATTGGAATGTTTCTAACGTTATAGATATGGTGGCAATGTTTTATGAAGCCAGTTCATTCAACCAAGACATAGGAAATTGGGATGTATCAAAAGTCATTTCGATGGGTCTGATGTTTTCTAAAGCAAGTTTATTCAATCACCCCCTAAACAAGTGGAATGTGAGTAAAGTGACAAACATGAAAGGTATGTTTCTTGAAGCAGTTTCGTTCAATCAAGATTTGTCTAAATGGGATGTTTTAAATGTCACTGCGAGTGATATGCTCACAAGTTCTAATTTCAATCTTGAATCGGCAGCTGACCAAATTAATATTTTGGACAAACAAGAATTCATAAATAAACTTAAAGAATTAGCTAATAATTCAAAATATACATATTCTGGTAATAGAAATCAGTATAATTTATGTCTAGCAGCACAAAATATAATGCCTTTAGTTGAACAGAATGAAATTGAAATATTATTAGGAAAGGATGTGTCAAACATATCGATTGTAGAACTGAAAAACATTGACTTGATCAAAAAATTTAATAGTGAAATTCTTTCTGACTTAACAAATAATAAAATATCAATAATTCTTCAAAACTTAATAGGGTTGGCAAGTATTGACGGTGTGGACAATGAAAATGAAAAAATAGTAATAGAGAGCTCGTCAATAAGATTGACGGATTTTTATGATTATAAAGGAGAAATTAAATTGAAAACCCATTCTGAAAAAAATGATGTTGAACTTTCAATTTATAATGCATTATTATTCACCCATTTTGAAGATGATTTAGAAAAAGAATTTATAATTGAATTAATGTCAGACTTAGCTTTTGTAGATGACAATTTTCATTTAAGTGAATATTTGAATATACTAAATGTATCAACAATGATTCAATTTCCAATTGAAATGTTTGTAGAAATTGTTTTTTCAAAAAAACTTAAATTTTATAACATACAAAAAAAACAGATTTCAGATTTTGAAACTTTTTCATCAATTTCTGAGTTGTATTATGATAAAGGGTATGGAACTGCTCTAATTTCTTTGTTTACTGGGGATGTTTCTATGTTTTCGGATGAGATTTCAAATGCGAATAAATTAGAGTTAAATAGTTTAGAATTATCTATCTATCTGGTTAATATTGATTTACAGTCCATAACAGATGAAAAGGATGATCCAGCTTACGACTATACTTATTTGTTCGGTATTATTTATAGAAGATTTGAAAAAAATTATGGATTATTAAATATAGAAATTAATAATGAAAGCATAAACAAATACAGTTTTGGTCATTATCAAGAGTATCATTTTAGAATGAAAAAGGAGAATGATGACGAAAAGAAAATATTCATTACTCCACGTATTATTTGTTTTGGTGTTATATATAATAAGCTATTATTAATCAAGACAAGCAACTTTGATATTGAAGTAAACTCAAAATACGATTATTTACTTTACGAGTCTGTATCAGCGTTATACGGTGCAATTCGATTTGCAATGACAGATTTAGAAGATGGAAAGGAATTTTTGAAAGATATTTATCCAGAATATGATGAGAAACTTATATCGAATGAAATTGACACAAAAGAAGTAGATCAGCTTAAAATAAAATCTTTAGATTTAATTCCTTTAGAGATTAGGTTTAGCTTAAACAAACTTATTCTTGCCTATATTGATATAACTATTGTCGAAAAGGAAACTTTAATTATAACAACTTTAATCAACTTAATAACTACTTGTTATCCAATTGATACAAATGAGGAGGTGGTACTCTGTAGCATTGAAGAATTAAAACATAAAATAGGGATGCTTAGCGTAGAACAAATAAATCACCTCAATTCTACTTTTATAAATTTAATTAAATTT
Organism: Flavobacterium sp. W22_SRS_FP1; assembly: GCF_052113685.1. NCBI lineage: Bacteria > Pseudomonadati > Bacteroidota > Flavobacteriia > Flavobacteriales > Flavobacteriaceae > Flavobacterium > Flavobacterium sp. W22_SRS_FP1. The sequence goes on along the minus strand of NZ_JBGQOE010000031.1, from coordinate 1,052 downwards.
ATAAGTGAAAACACGCAATTAGAAGATTTAACAAAATTCATGTTGGGGTTTTATGGTGATTTAGAATTAAATAATAATTAAAAATTATAAATAAGATATGTTAAATCAGTTTAAAGAATATTTAAAAAAACAAGGTTATAGTGAAAACACTCCTTCAGGCAAACCTTCTACGGTATATGATTATGTAAAACGAGTTGATAAAATTTGTGAAAGGGAAAGAGTACCTCTTCAAGAGCTAACTGAAAACATTTGTTTTTATGTAAAAAAATACGATACATATGGTAGTGAAGAGGAATTTGGAAAAAAAAGCCATAGTGCATTCATTAATGCATTAAAAAGATTTCAAGATTTTTGTAAACAACTGTAATGTAAATCGTCAGGAAAAACAGGAATATCTTTGATTTAAAATAATGGTTGGAAGCAAACTAATGAAATGATTTGATAATTATAGTAAATAAAAAACAATTAATAAATTATGACCTTTAATAACGAAACATTAAGAATCGCAGTAAATGAGTGGTGCAGTGATGAGGCTTCAGCTGCAAAAAAGTATGACCATATATCTCAATGGAATACTTCTGAAGTAACTGATATGTCAGAACTTTTTTTAGACGCTCATGAATTTAATTCCTCTATAGGTAATTGGAATGTAAGTAATGTAACAACGATGTATGCTATGTTTGAACATGCTTGGGATTTTAACCAAGATATAAGTTCTTGGGATGTATCTAATGTTACTCTTATGGCAGCAATGTTTTATACAACGGAATCATTCAATCAAAATATTGGAAATTGGGATGTTTCCAACGTTATAGATATGGAGAGAATGTTTGAGTCGGCAAGTTCATTCAATCAAGATATTGGAAATTGGGATGTATCTAATGTTACTAATATGGAAGAAATGTTTGCTAGAGCGAGTTCATTCAATCAAAATATTGGAAATTGGGATGTATCTAATGTTACTCATATGGCAGCAATGTTTGCTAGAGCGAGTTCATTCAATCAAAATATTGGAAATTGGGATGTATCTAATGTTACTCATATGGCAGCAA
>NZ_JBGQOE010000030.1:0-36370 GCF_052113685.1 Flavobacterium sp. W22_SRS_FP1 | reverse complement strand
AATTTATATTTCGACAATTGAGTTTCTAAACTAAAACTCTAGGCAATTCGTTTAAAAATCAAACCAAAACTTGTTTATTGCTCTCCTAACTCCCCTATTCCGCGGGCTGGGGGTGTGTTTTTCATATTCAAAAATATAAAACTCAATAGCCCGTATCACATTTTCCATATCCTTCAAAACCTGTTCATCGCTGAATCTCAAAACGCTAATCCCCAATTCATTCATTCGTTTTTCCTTAACTCCATCTTTTGTATAGACTTCCAAAAACTGATGAGAATAACCATCGACTTCAATTCCAAGCATCAATTCATAACAAAAAAAGTCTAAAATATAATTGTCAATCGGTTTTTGCCGGTGAAAATCATATCCATACATGTGCTTCCCCTTTAATTTCAACCACAGAAAAATTTCTGTCCTAGTAGAATCATTTCGGAGTTGCCGGGCAAATTCTTTAAGTTTTGGATTATAGCGAATGATTTTTCTTTTAGCCATGGATAGGAGATTAATTATTTAAATTGACACACCCCTACCCCCTCTCAAGAGGGGAATCCGCTGCCTCATCTTTGTGAAGGAATCTGTGTTTTTAACACTTAAAAGTAGACTCATCTGAATAGTTTCAAAAATTAAACCAAAACTTGTTTATTGAACTTCTAACTCGCCTCTTCCGAGGGATTGGGGGGTGTGTTTTGCATATTCAAAAATATAATACAGAGTTATAGGGGCTGGGGGTGTGTTTTTTCAGGTAACCTGTGTTTTGACAATTAAATTCACCCTATATCAATAGATTTAAAAACTAAACCAAAACTTGTTTATTGCACTTCTAACTCCCCTCTTGAGAGGGGCTGGGGGTGTGTTTTTCATATTCAAAAATATAAAACTCAATAGCTCGTATCACATTTTCCATATCCTTCAAAACCTGTTCATCGCTAAATCTCAAAACGCTAATCCCCAATTCATTCATTCGTTTTTCCTTAACTCCATCTTTTGTATAGACTTCCAAAAACTGATGAGAATAACCATCGACTTCAATTCCAAGCATCAATTCATAACAAAAAAAGTCTAAAATATAATTGTCAATCGGTTTTTGCCGGTGAAAATCATATCCATACATCTGCTTTCCTTTTAATTTCAACCATAGAAAAATTTCTGTCCTGGTAGAATCATTTCGGAGTTGCCGGGCAAATTCTTTAAGTTTTGGATTGTAGGGAATGATTTTTCTTTTAGCCATGAATAAGAGATTAATTATTTAAATTGACACACCCCCTAACCCCTCTCAAGAGGGGAATCCGCTGCCTCTTCTTTGTGAAGGAATCTGTGTTTTAACACTTAAAAGCAGACTCATCTCAATAGTTTTAAAAAGCAAACCAAAACTTGTTTATTGCACTTCTAACTCCCTTCTTCAGAGGGGCTGGGGGTGTGTTTTTCATACTCAAAAATATAAAACTCAATAGCTCTTATCACATTTTCCATATCCTTCAAAACCTGTTCATCGCTAAATCTCAAAACGCTAATCCCCAATTCATTCATTCGTTTTTCCTTAACTCCATCTTTTGTATAGACTTCCAAAAACTGATGAGAATAACCATCGACTTCAATTCCAAGCATCAATTCATAACAAAAAAAGTCTAAAATATAATTGTCAATCGGTTTTTGCCGGTGAAAATCATATCCATACATCTGCTTTCCTTTTAATTTCAACCATAGAAAAATTTCTGTCCTGGTAGAATCATTTCGGAGTTGCCGGGCAAATTCTTTAAGTTTTGGATTATAGGGAATAATTTTTCTTTTAGCCATGGATAGGAGATTAATTATTTAAAAGGACACACCCCTAACCCCTCTCAAGAGGGGAATCCGCTGCCTCTTCTTTGTGAAGGAATCTGTGTTTTAACACTTAAAATCAGACTCCTATCAAAAGTTTTAAAAGTCAAACCAATAGATGTTTACTACTCTCCTAACTCCCCTCTTGAGAGGGGCTGGGGGTGTGTTTTTCATATTCAAAAACATAATCTACAGTTATAGGCTGGGGCTGTGTTTTTTAAGAGGGTTTGTGTTTTGACAATTGAGATCTAAATTAGATTTATATCAATAACTTCTATAACAACATGCAATGCAATCCAAAATAAATTCAAAACTACTTATCCAATGCCTCAAAAGCAGAATTCATACTCTTAAATTCAGGAACAATTTTTTTCATTTTTGAAACGATATCGTCATTGTCAAAAAAGCTGGCGATTTCAATAAGTTCTTCTATATCATTATGCAAAGTTTGATACTCATCCTGAATTTCTTCCGCAATCATGATTTTATCGTGGTGTGTAGGGATAGTTTTTGAAGTATTATTGAGTAATTCTTCATATAGTTTTTCTCCAGGTCGCAGTCCTACAATCTTAATCATGATATCCTTATTGGGCACAAACCCAGCCAATTTGATCATCTTTCTTGCCAGATCGATAATTTTTACCGGTTTACCCATGTCAAAAATATAAATCTCGCCTCCATTACCCATAGAACCCGCCTCCAGAACTAATTGGCAGGCCTCGGGAATAGTCATAAAATAGCGGATGATGTCGGGATGCGTAATCGTTACCGGGCCACCTTCAGCTATTTGCTTACTAAACAATGGCACAACAGAACCATTAGACCCCAAAACATTTCCGAAACGGGTGGTAATGAATTTTGTCGCTTTTACATTATTCTCTTTTCGATCTTTTAATTGCAGCGATTGAACATATTTTTCGGCTATTCTTTTACTGGCGCCCATCACGTTACTGGGGTTGACCGCTTTATCTGTTGATATCATTACAAATTTTACCACCTTGTGTTTGCAGGCCAGGTCAGCCAAGTTTTTGGTCCCTTCGATATTTGTCAGGATAGCTTGCGAGGGGTTTTCCTCCATCAAGGGTACATGCTTGTAAGCGGCGGCGTGAAACACCACCTCAGGCTTGTAAAGGGCAAAAACGTTATTCAACGCCTCTTTATTTCTGATATCAGCAATTACGGTGTGTATCTTGGCACTTGAGGTTATACTTTCCGTCTCTAAACTAAGATGATGCAAAGGTGTTTCAGCCTGATCTAGTATAATGATTTTTTTAGGGTTAAAAACCAATACCTGCCTTACTATTTCGCTTCCGATAGAGCCTGCAGCACCGGTAATTAATATCGTTTTGTCTTTTAACTGCTTGGAAATAGATCTATTGTCCAACACAATCGCTTTTCTTTCCAGTAAATCTTCAATCTGTAAGTTCTTTACTTTTTTGGAAATTTCCTTTTGATCCTCCCAATCTGTGATCACGGGAACGCTATAAACTTTATAATCGAATTCCAGACATTGGTCTACAATGACCAAGCGCTCCTCTTTTGATAAACTTTTATCCGCCATTATCACCCCTTCTGCCCCGACAGATCGCATAAGGATGGGTAACTTTTTCTTTAGTACTAATATCGGCAAATCCAACATTCGTTTGGAATAGTTTTGGCTGTTTTTATCTACAAACCCCACGATCTTAAAACGACTTGGTGTTTCTAAATTTAAGGCTTTGGCTACCGAAATGGCATTGGCATCCGTTCCATAAATTATGACCCTTACCAATTTAACATCACTTTTTTCCTTAAGATAATGTTCGAAAGTTTGCTTTACGATTACCCGGTATAAAAACAAACCACAAAAAGACAATACCATATTGATAAAAAGTGCCGTATTTAAAAAAGCTTTCTGTCCATGTAGTACTTCAAATAAAAAATTAAATATTAGAAATATGAAAAAAACAAACATTTGCGAAAACAAAAGCTTGACCGCATCAATATAAGAAGAGTGTCTAATAATCCCCGCATAAGTTCGAAACAACCAAAAACAAAATAAATTTAATCCTAAAAGGAATAAAACATAGTTTACTTTACTAACGCCAATAACATAAAGCAGTCCTAGCCCATTTATAATTAACTTTGTGACGAGGAAAGAGATTATCAGGATACTAACATCTATTATAATGATTATCCACCGGGGTAAATAACCTAAATTATGAATGTTAAACCTTAAATTTTCTCTGGAAAAAAAACTAGGTGTAAAGTCTTCCGACGAAGGTTTTGTGTTATTACTCAAAATACATTTTTATATTAGCGTTCTTGTATTGATTAATCCAAAAGTAACAAATAAAGAATTCAAAAAAAATTATTAAATCCTTTATATTTTTGCACTTAAAACAAATAAAAAAAGCTGGTTTTTCTTTTTTATATTAAAATTCAGATTAATTATCGTGTTTTTTAAATAAATTTATTAAAACAGATTTTATCCTAGCTCTATCTTCATCCGAAAGATTGGATCCCGAAGGTAAGCAAAGCCCTTTATTAAAGAGCGTTTCTGTAATATTATTCCCATAATAAGGATAGTTACTATAGATAGGCTGTAAGTGCATAGGTTTCCATAGCGAGCGGGACTCAATGTTTTCTTCCAGGAGCTTCAGTCTTACTGTTTCATTCGTAATCCCACCAGTTTCTGTTGGGTCTATCAAAATGGAAGTCAACCAATAATTTGGACAATAATTCTCGTTAGGTACTTTATAAACAGATACCCCTTTAATGCCCTCGAATAATTCAATATAAAATTGATGCATCATTCTTCTCGAATCTACGCGTTCGTCTAGCACTTCCATTTGGCCCCGACCGATACCTGCCAAAACATTGCTCATTCTATAATTGTATCCAACTTCAGTATGTTGATAATGTGGTGCGTTTTCTTTAGCTTGTGTGGCTAGAAAAATAGCTCTTTCTTTTAACGCCTTTGTGGCAGTAATAATTGCACCTCCACCGGAAGTGGTAATTATCTTGCTCCCATTGAACGACAAAGCGGATACATCCCCAAAACTACCACAAGCCTTTCCTTTAAAACTGCTACCAAGAGCTTCCGCACTATCCTCAAGGATAGGTATTCCATACTTATTGGCTATTATTCTTATTTCCTCTACTTTGTAAGGAACTCCATAAAGCGCTACAGCTAGTATTACTTTTGGCTTTTTACCCTTTTTAATCCTATCGATAATTGCTTCTTCGAGTGCTACTGGACACAAATTCCAAGTATCGATTTCGCTATCGATAAAAATAGGAATAGCCCCTTGATATAAAATAGGATTAGCCGAAGCTGAAAAAGTCAAACTTTGGCAAATTACCTCATCGCCAGCCGATACTCCCAAAAGAACTAACCCCAAATGGATGGCGGCCGTGCCTGAATTTAATGCGGTGACATGACCATCACCTAGATAATTTTCTAAATCCAGCTCAAAAGCATCAATATTTGCACCAACTGGAGCAATCCAGTTCGTGTCAAAAGCTTGCTGTACGTATTTTTGTTCACTACCACCAATATGAGGTGATGACAGCCAAATTTTATCTTTCTTCATTTGCTGAAAATAAAACTAACAGTTTTCATGATGATATTTATATCCCCCCAGAAACTGTGATGGTAATAATAATCTAGATTCAGTTGCACTTTATCTGGGAAAATAACCTGATCATTAAACCAAAAAGGATCTTGTTGCCGTTTCAGCAATTGCTCTTCGTTATAATATTTTAAGCCTGCGAGACTGGTTAACCCTGGCTTTAAGTTTAATATCTTTCGATTTTCCCCTTCTAACACATCATAATAACCCGGCAAATCCGGCCTTGGCCCCACAAAGCTCATATCTCCTTTCAGAATGTTAAACAGCTGTGGCAATTCATCCAACTTATATTTTCGCAGAAATTGAGCTATTTTGGAAATACGTCTTTCTTCTGAAGCTGCATTATCCTGCATACTACGGAATTTATATATTTTGAATTTTTTGCCAAATTGACCGATTCGTTCTTGTATAAAAATACTATTTGTAACAGTATCAATTATTGCGATACACCACAAAATCAATAAAAGCCATGAAAAAAAAAGGATTATCACTAGAGCGAAAAAAATATCAAAAATACGCTTTGCCATGTTTTTTTTAAATCAATTAATCTCAACAAGAGGACTTAAATTATATGTCTTGCCGAATCATTTTACGAAAAACCATTCTTCGTATCCACAAATAAATCAAAGTTAAGCTCAGCAAAATTCCGATAATAAAAAAATAACTTAAATCAGCTTTGCTTTCCATATAAATTAAAATACCGTTTACTGCCAGTTGAATAGCTGCATAAATAAATGAAACCAAAACATGAGAATACCCCATTTCATTTGCCATATATTGGTATAAATGCGAGCGATGCGGTTGGAAAATATTCTCTTTGTTTTTTAATCGAACAACTATGGTGATAATCGCATCGATACCATAAACCGAAAAGAAAAGAATATATCCCAACTGCCCCGTTTCTATAATAGTCTTAATCATAAAATAACCTAGAAAGACAGCCATGCTTATGCTACCGACATCTCCTGCAAAAGTCTTCGCTTTTTTTCTGATATTAAACAGTCCAAAAACAAGGCAAGACAAGCCCATCGTAATCAACAGTGGTAAACTGGGCTCATTTATCGAAAGCAAAGAAAAACTTACAATCGCAGTGAGTGCATATAAAACAGTAATTCCGTTTATTCCATCCATAAAGTTAAAGGCATTCACCCAGCCAATCATCAAGACAAATAGAATTGGTAGCAACCAAAGTAACTCCGTAAATAAATTTAAATCATAAAAAACCAAGCCTACAGCAAGCACATGCGAAGCAAAACGCGGCAATTGCGATAAAGGTTTAATATCATCAATAAAACTAACCGTGCCTACAAGTAGTACTGCCAATGCTATTTCCCAAGAAACATAGCCCAAAAAATAAGATATAAGCAATGCTATTGGAAAAATAATTCCACCCCCCCTTAAAGTAATCGAGGTATGCGAGGACCTGCTATTCGGCTTGTCGATGATGTTATATCTATCAGCAATTTTGAAATAAACCAATTCAATCCCTATCAACAAAACAATTAATGCAATATAAATCATATTTTAAATATATATAATCTGACCCGTTAGGCATAATTATAACCAAATTAGTAAAAACTGATTACTGAATACTTTGAACACTGAATAATCTGAACACTGACCACTTGAAACCTGACTACTTATGTTTCAATAAACCCAAAAGATACTCTCCGTATCCAGATTTTTTCAAAGGTTCAGCTAGGTCTTTTAGTTGTTGCTCAGAAATAAAACCTTGTCTCCAGGCAATTTCTTCGATGCAACCTACTTTCAACCCTTGGCGCTCTTCAATAACCTGAACAAACTGCCCCGCTTGCATCAGGCTGTTAAAAGTACCTGTATCTAACCAAGCGGTTCCCCTACTTAAAATACCAACTTTCAAATTTCCTTTTTCTAAGTACACTTTATTCACATCAGTGATTTCATACTCCCCTCTTGCACTTGGTTTAATATTCTTTGCAATTTCTACCACAGAATTATCATAAAAATAGAGTCCTGGTACGGCAAAATTTGATTTTGGCTCCACTGGTTTTTCTTCGATGGAGAGTGCGTTTAAATCTTTGTCAAATTCGACCACCCCATACCGTTCTGGATCCGAAACATGATAGGCAAAAACAACTCCCCCCTCAGGGTTTTTATTTGATTGTAATAGCTCATCCATGTTAGAACCAAAAAAAATATTATCTCCCAAAACCAAAGCCACAGAATCATTACCTATAAATTCTTCCCCAATTACGAAAGCTTGCGCCAAACCATTCGGTAAAGCTTGTTCCGCATAACTAAATTGACAACCTATTGCAGAACCGTCTCCCAGCAATTTTTTGAAATTGGGTAAATCATGAGGCGTTGAAATAATCAATATTTCATTTATCCCTGCCGTCATCAAAGTCGACAACGGATAATAAATCATCGGTTTATCGTACACCGGCATCATTTGCTTACTCATGACCAATGTCAGTGGATGCAATCGTGTTCCTGAACCTCCTGCTAATATAATTCCTTTCATAATGTTACTAATTTTACGGATATTCGCGGATTGAAAATGATTACGCGGATTCCCTATATGACTTTATTTTGTGTTTATAAATCTTTTCCATGTTAAGCTGGATTGACCAAAATTAATCAGTAATCCAACAGGGTAATTTGTAGATTTAAGGTAATTGATAGTCTGTGCTTCGTTGTCTTTGTGCAAAAAAGATGTTGCTTTTATTTCTAGCACGATTTTATCAAAACAGATAAAGTCAGCTATAAAATATTTTTTCAATGCTACTTCGTTATAATAGACTTGCAATTTTCTTTTACTGTCAAAATTTACTTTCTGTATTTCAAACTCTTTTTCTAACGATTCATAATACACAGATTCTAAAAACCCAGCTCCTAAACTTTTATGCACCACCATACAAGCTCCAATTATCTTATAAGTTTCTTCTTCAAATACTAGTTTGCTCATCTCTGTGTAATCTGCGTTAATCCGTGAAATCTTCTATGAGTATTGTTTCTCGTAATAAGTGGCATACTCTCCAGAAGTAATATTATTCAACCAAGTCTGATTATTTAAATACCAATTTACGGTTCTTTCTAATCCTTCTTCAAAAGTAACCGATGGCTTCCACCCCAGTTCTTTGCTTATTTTGCTGGCATCAATAGCGTAACGCAAATCATGACCTGGACGGTCTTTTACGTAAGATATCAATTGCTCCGAAGTTCCAGCGACTCTTCCCAATTTCTCATCCATGATTTTACAAAGCAATTTCACCAAATCAATATTTTGCCATTCATTAAATCCACCAATGTTATAGGTATCATGATTTACACCTTCATGAAAAACTAAATCAATAGCAACAGCATGATCCTCAACAAAAAGCCAATCGCGTGTATATTTACCATCCCCGTACACAGGTAAAGGTTTGTTTTGAATAATATTATTGATAAACAATGGAACTAATTTTTCAGGAAAATGAAAAGGACCATAATTATTAGAGCAATTCGTTAGTACATAAGGCAAGCCATAGGTTTCTCCGTAGGCACGAACAAAGTGATCCGAACTGGCTTTGGAAGCCGAATAAGGCGAATTAGGATCGTAAGCCGTAGTCTCTGTAAACAGACCTTCAGCTCCTAAACTTCCATATACCTCATCAGTACTGATATGGTAAAATCGTTTTCCTTCATAATTCCCTTGCCAAATCGTTTTCGCAGCATTCAACAAATTCATAGTTCCTATAACATTAGTCTTCACAAAAGATAACGGATCTGTAATAGAACGATCCACATGCGATTCGGCAGCCAAATGCAAAACACCATCAAACTGATGCTCTACAAATAAGGCGTCAATAAAAGCAGCATCTACAATATCCCCTTTAATGAAAGTATAATTCGGCTCCTTTTCTATATCGGTGATGTTTTCTAAATTCCCTGCATAGGTCAAGGCATCCAAATTGAATATTTGGTATTGCGGATATTTTTTTACAAAAAGGCGAACTACATGAGACCCAATAAACCCGGCACCCCCGGTGATTAATATTTTTTTCATTTTTTTCAAATTTTTTTATTCAACCACAAAGGCACTAAGATAGCACAATAACTATCATTCCAAGAATTGTAATCCTAATAGGCATCTGGACAGCCAACCTGCTTTTTGACCTACATTCTCTCATTAAATTCCTGAACACTTCTCACAACTCATCACCATATAGAGAAATCAGGTTTTCTAAAACCCGCCCTTAAATTAAAAACGTCGAAAAACAACGAAAAAATGAAGTGGCAGCAGTCCGCGAGTTGAGCCTGAAAGGCAAACGGCTCGGGCTGCGGAACGTAGTTTTGAGGTAGTTTTTAAGTTTTGGATTTTCAGGCAGTGATTTTTTTGTTTCTTTTTTGATCAAGCAAAAAAGAAAAAACTTCCTTTGCTATTCACTCACTCTTTACTATTCACTATTCACGCTTCAACAACCCCATACATATTCTCAAACTATCTTTATAATCCGGCACATTAACTCCATATATTTCTTTAATTTTCGCTTTATCCAATAATGAAAAAGCAGGACGTTTGGCACGAGTAGGATAAGAGCTTGAAGGAATACCCTTCACTTCACATTCATAACTACCAATTTCCTGGATAGCCAGCACAAATTCATACCAACTAATCTCTCCTTCATTCGAATAATTATAAATCCCCGGAACCCATTCCTGCGCAGTTACTATGTCCATTATGGCTTGAGCTAAATCGGCGGCATAAGTAGGTGATCCTATCTGGTCATTAACTACACTTATCGTATCCCGTTCCTCCAACAAGCGCTGCATGGTTTTTACAAAATTATTTCCAAATCGACTGTACACCCATGACGTTCTAATTATAACAGCATCTGGGTTTGCCTCAAGACAGGCTAATTCCCCCGCTCTTTTAGTTGCGCCATATACATTGATGGGCCTTGTAGTTGCATCTTCTGTCAAGGCAACTGCTGATGTCCCATCAAAAACATAATCTGTAGAGATATGGATTAATTTTACCTGATTGTTATTAGCATATTGGGAAATTATCTTAACCGACTGATGATTGATAAGATCCGCCAATTCTTGTTCCTCTTCTGCTTTATCCACTGCAGTATAAGCTCCGCAATTCAAGATGATATTGGGACGAATTCCATTCAATTGATTTTCTAATACCAATAAATCATCCAATGAAACTTGCGTTCTATCCGCAAAAACCCATTCGTATTGCGCATAATTTTCTGATAACACTCTCAGTTCTGAACCTAATTGTCCAGTTGCTCCTGTAACTAAAATTTTTTTCATTGTTGTTTTTTCACCGATAAGGCGTTAGGTACAAAGATATCGGTTATGTTTTTATATTAGATTGACTTTCTCATTTACAAGCCAACTCTGTTTTTTAGTTAAAGACTTATAGCATTTACTACGCCAATCTGACTTTCAAATTCTGTAATTAAAACCAACTCCCGATTTAACTGACAACCTTAAATGGTTAAACAGCTAAACGGTTAAACATTCTTTCAAACTTTAGATAATCAATCGTCACTCCGACCTATTTCCTCTTTTGTAAAACAATTTCCCAACTCTGTCAATATGCGAAAGCAAATCAACATTTGATATTTTTCGTTTTAGAGACAAATCTATTTTATAAGGGAGTAATAAATCATCTAATGTATTCTCTATTTCCAAAACCTCTGGAAAGGTTAATGAATTATCGATGATCGTCAAATCAATATCAGAACCTACTTTAAAATTCCCTTTAGCTCTAGAACCATAAACAACAACGCTGTCAATGCCTTCATAGCTTTCAAAGACCTGATTAATTTTGTCTACATCTTCCTGTTTTAAGCCAAATTGTATCATTCTATAATCCTTTCATTTTTTCTTTAAAAGAGACAAACAAATCGTAATAATAATTTAATATTCTATCTCTAATATCGTGTGCTGTGCTTTCGTTATAAGTATGTGTAGATTGGTTTCTACTTTTTATCATTTCCATCCATTGTGCCCCATCCTGAATCAATCCTTTTTGAAAGGCTTCTCTTGTAGCATCTCTAGACCCCGTAATAGTAGTGTTTCCCTGGTATTCAAAATAATCCTTCATTACATTCCAAGCCAACTCATGTGTAAATTCAAAAGCTTGAATAAGTCCTTGTTCTTCCAGCTCGTTTAAATTATCTTTCGCAATAAATTTCTGCAACTGTCCAAGTGCCTTCAGATAGTTTCCAAATCGCTGTTTCCATCGAATATCTTCTTCCATAATTCAGTTCAATTTAAATGTTTTTTTGTTCACTACACAATACAAAATAATAGATTATTGTTCACTCCATCTATCTTAAAACTATTTTTATAGATTCCAAAATACAAAAACTGTATGTTCTGCTATACAAAATATCCCCTCGCACCTTTCACCATTCACCTCTCACCATTCACCTCTCACGATTCACTATTCACGACCTAAAACTCCCAATCCACTTCATCAAACCCGGGCAAAACCAAATCCTTTTCAGAAACAATAATCTCCTTAGGACTTAACTGCCAATCAATAGCCAAAGTAGCATCATCATAACGGATTCCTCTCTCACTTTCTTTATTGTATAATTGGTCTACTTTGTACATTACTGAAGCCGTTTCGCTCAAAACAGAGAAACCGTGTGCAAAACCATGTGGCACCATCAATTGCTTTTTATTTTCTGCACTTAATACCACACTGAAATGCTGTCCATAAGTAGACGAATTTTTACGCAAGTCTACTGCCACATCAAGAATTTTTCCTTCTAGTACACGTACCAATTTGGCTTGTGCACAAGGATTGATTTGCAAGTGCAATCCTCTAATAACTCCTCGTTTTGAGAAAGACTGATTGTCCTGAATGAACTGATAGTTAATCCCGTTTTCATGGAATTTAACTTGATTATAGGCTTCAAAAAAGAATCCCCTAGAGTCTTCGAAAACTCTGGGGGTTATAATCAGTAAATCTTGTATTGTTGTTTTTTCAATGGTCATATTGTAATTTCACTTTATTGAATAGAGAACTAAAATTATTCTCTTTTTTTAATATTCTGTTTATTATTTAATCTAACACAAAAGTTAAAGTAGCTTAACAAGCTAAATTAAATTAGTTTTCAAATACTCTAACACAGGTTTAGATTTCCAGTTCAATAAACTCCTTGCTTTGGAATCATCAAAAGTCAAATCAGAAGTAATTTTTTTGATTTTTAAAGAATTGATAGGGGCTTTTTCTCCGAGTAGATCTCCGAAAAAACCCATCGCAACAGCAACAATTAATGGCAGGTTATAAGGCTGTTTCTTATTTCTAAGTATCGAAATGGCACTGCTCAACTCCATAAAGCTTGGATGATGTTCATCCGTAAGGTTATAAGTTCCTCCAACCGAAGAAACAATAGGTATAAAAGCAGCAACATCTTGCGCTAACACCATACTTTTTCTAGCTTCACCTCCTCCAATATTAAAATAATATCCTTTATCGATTGCCTTTATCATTGCCCCTAAGTTTCCTGGAGGGTTTTTGCCTACCAACAATGGTAAACGCAAAATAGTGCAAACCACATTGTGTTTTTTACACCATTCCGTTAATAATCCTTCTGCTTCTATTTTACTTAAACCATAAGCATCTTTGGCTTCAAGTTTATGATCTTCTTTTATTGCTTTTCCAAACTCTTGCCCGTAAACCGAAACCGAACTGATAAAAACAAACTGGTTGGGAACTCCTCTTTTTTCTAATCCTTTTAATAAATTCTGAGTTCCAATTATATTTACATCATAAAATTGTTTTCTTTCAGATTCTGTTTTAGGTATAGAGTGCGCTTTTCCTGCAGCGTGTATTACCAAATCAAATGATTGTTTAAACTCTGGGACTTCTCTTTCTAATAAAATTTGATAGTTTCCCGAAGATCTAGACAAACAGAATAACTTATTATCCTTTTCTAACTCTTTTACTATCGCTTTACCTAAAAAACCATTCGCTCCTGTTACTAATATATCCATTTAATAAATACTTTTAAGCCAACCCCATTTATTAAAATAAATAAAAGCGCTTTGAATTGTTATCCATTTGAATTTAAACTCCTTGTGAGTCAATTTCGCAAAATGATGATAAACATGTGCTTCTGGATAATATACTGTATGGGAAATCTCAAGAAACCGTCTGGTCAAATCTGCATCTTCTAAATACATAAAGATTCTATCATCAAAAAAACCTACTTTTTTAAGCGTAGAAGTCCTTAAAAACATAAAACAACCCGACAAATAAGGGATGTCATAGATTATTTTATTGTAATCCTGATTTTTATATTCATAAGCAGCCATTCTTTTTTGAAATATTTTTTTAAGAAAAGAAGGCATAAAACCTCGTGCAAACAGATCAAAAAAAGTTGGATTCGTTTTACACAAATATTGAAAATCACCATTTGGATAAGTTACTTTTGGCATTACATGACCAACATCAGCATTAGAATCCATAAATAAACAAAGTTTTTCCAAAGTTCCTTTCTCAAAATAAATATCGGGATTTAAAACTAGATGATACTTTGAACCTTCTTCAATAGCTTTTTCTATAGCAATATTATGAGCTGCCCCAAAACCTGGATTAGAAGGATTGTGAATATATTCTACTCTTGTATCCATTCCTAGTGTTTTTAATTCATCAGAAGAAGAATTGTCAACCAAGTACAATTTTACATTCAATTCTGTATTCAGAAAAGAATTTATTGCCTTTTCTAACATGGTTCTATCATTCCTATACAAAACGATGCAGGAAGTTATTTTTTTATTCATTTATATTAATTTTAAAACCTCTCCCAACGTTCATTTTCGAAATTAAATCTCTTTATAGGCTTTGCAGGCGTACCAACAGCAATTACATAAGGCGGTAGACTTTTGGAAACTACCGCGTTAGCTCCGACAATAGTACCTTTACCAATAGTTACACCCGATAGTACAGAAACAAACTCACCCAACCAAACATTATCTTCAATGACTACAGGTTTGGCATATAATTCTCTTTCCTTTGGTGGTGTATTAGGAGAATCGTGTATTCCATCTGTTCCATAACTTCCATGATTCAAATCCGAGATAAAAACCTTGCTTGCTATTAACACATTGTCACCTATAGTAACATTTTCCATCGCTGAAATGTGTACATAGTCATTTATTTGCACGTTTTTACCTATATGTAAAACTTTATTTTCGCCTTTTGGATACCCCTCAAGCCTACATCCAACCCCTGTTGTAAAACCTTCTGACACATTAATATATTTTTTACCTCTTAAATCAAGTGGAAAACGAATAATCCTCGCCTTTGGAAATACAACTTTAGTTCTAATAACATTTATAGCTAACTTAAAAAGTTGCAAAAACGAATATCTTTGAAATAACCCTTTCATTCTTTATGAATTTAAATAAATTAATCAACCCCTTTTACACTCAACATAATTAAATATTTTAATCGAATTAAAAATGCAACAAAATATGCTCCTGACAATTTAAACTGAAACTTAAACAATAAAAAAAAACTCCCGCCGGCCCCTCTTACAATCATCTTAATCGCCTTAAAGTACATTTTATGTTTACAGAATAAGAACATAGCCCCTTTTCCATAGTTGGAAAAACGTTTCACAATACAATTCAAAGACATAGTTGAATATTTATCAGTTGGAGCTGGATGAAATGTATATAAAGATTCATTATAATATAGTGAATCAAATTCTAATGCACGTAAATAATAATCTCCATCCTCACCTGCTCCATATCTTGCCCCTATACCCATGCGTTCATCAAAAAAACCTAATTGATTTATCAGTTCTCTTAAGAACAAAAATCGTACACAACCAACAAAGTCGATGTCGCTTCTATTCATCAAAGTCCCATTTACTTTAGAATATTTAGCATAAGATTCATTAGTGCCCTTGTTTATAACATTCAATATGTAATTCCCCTTTTTTAATTTAAGAAATTCTTTACAGAAAGAAGAATTGAAAGTGGTATCGTCATCTGGAAACATAACATAGCTATATTCTTTAATATTAGCAAATAAATATTTCAATCCTGCATTCCTTGACTCAGACGAACTTAACCTTTTTCCAATTTTTAAATGAATGAATTTTACATTACTTGATTGTACGTATTGATGTCCCCTTAAAATTATAGGTTCGTCGAGCATATCTATGAGTATGACACAGATTGTTACTTGCTTAATATTTTTTAAACTTTTTAAAAATTCATAAATATAGACGCTATTTATGAATGGAGTTATCATTGCTATATCGTATTTCATATTATCTTTTACTAAAAATACTTCGGTATGGTACATAAAACTCATAATTGCCCGGAATATAAAAGTTTGTAAGCATTACAGCAAATGACCATAGTGCAACAATGGTTAAGCCTATCATTTTAAATTTATATTCTTTTAAGAAAACAATAAAATATGGAATAAGTACTACATCAAATATTTTTAAATTCATGTTAATTCTTGTTGCCATCATGTATCCTAAAGGAACCAACATAAAATAAATAACAATGCCCCAAAAATAAATATTTGTTAATTTTTTAAATAATAAATTTGCTGAATTAAAATTAGAAAAATATAAAGCTAATACCAATATTGCTAATCGATGTAAAACAGTTATACTGAAAAACTTAATTTCGGTTCCAAACGCCTCACTATTCGAATAAAAATCTACTACACTTAAATAAGATGTGTCTTTTAAAAACGACAAACCTCCAATTTGAACAAGTACATTACCTAAACCGGTAAATGCCCAAATTATAGAACCTCCGAGGATAATCCATTTATATTTATAAATAGGATTATAAAGACATAGAAAATAAATTATTGGTAATATTAATGCGGTTTTGTGCAAGGTAAAACTCAATAAAAAAGTCATTAGTAATATAATAATAATACTTCTATTACTTCTTACTAATAAAATTGGCAAATAATAAAAAAGGATAGCGATAAATAAACCTTGTCTAATACCATTGAAAAACAAATTTGCGTAATAAACTCCAAATAAAATAAGCCATGAAATATAAACATTACTAGAATATTTCAGGATTGCTTTATAGGTAAAATACAACGATAATAAAATATGTATTCCAAATAGCCCTATTTTTCCAAAACCTACATATTTAAGATATGACACAATAATAGCATAACCAGGCTCAATATAAAGCTCAAGCGATCTTGCGAAAGACATCGGCACGTTATCTATGGAATCGAAAATCCCTTCATAACTCTCATAGTCCATACCTATCTTATACCGCAATGCTCCAAACAAAAACAGTACGACAAAAATTAAAACCGAATAGTATTTATTAATTTTTTCAAATAAAGAAATGAAACTAATTAAAAATAAAGAAATAAAAATACCTAGATATAAACCCATCTAACTTTTATTAAAAATATTTTTACTCCAGAAATACAACCTTATCTTAATTTTCTCTAAAACACCAAAATGGTTTAGCAACGATATTTTTTTGTACTCGCTTAATAATGCTTTCTGGTTAAGAGATGAGAAGCCATCATTATCATATATACTAAATGTTTTATTTATTGATTTAAATTTAACATCTTTGGTTTTAAGGGTAAAATATTGGTTATAATCAGCTGCTATTTTATAATTAGTATCGAATAATGCCTGTTTCAAAAGCTTCCTCTTTATCAATACGCTTTGATGACAGTATGGAATAACCTTCCAATCTACGCTTAATGGGTAATAATCTCTTATTGAAGTGTCTCCATT
The DNA here is from genome assembly GCF_052113685.1 of Flavobacterium sp. W22_SRS_FP1. Lineage (NCBI taxonomy): Bacteria > Pseudomonadati > Bacteroidota > Flavobacteriia > Flavobacteriales > Flavobacteriaceae > Flavobacterium > Flavobacterium sp. W22_SRS_FP1. Next base: position 19,191 of record NZ_JBGQOE010000030.1, on the reverse strand, counting down.
TTTTTTCTTTATAGCAGTTTTACCATATAAAACATCACAATTATGCAAATAACTTTGTAATGATGATAGTAAATCTTGATTAAAAAACACATCTCCAGCATTTAAAAACAAAACCCAGACTGCTGTTGATGCCTTAATCCCTTTATTCATAGCATCATAAATTCCTTTATCTGGTTCAGAAACCCAATAATAAAGATTCTCTCCATATTTTTTTATAATATCTTGAGTTCCATCTGTTGAACCTCCATCAATAATAATGTATTCTATATTATCATAGGTTTGATTTATCACACTAACTATAGTATCTTCTATATTTTCTACACCATTGAATACAACAGTGATAATTGAAATACACTTTTTATTACTCATCCCTAAAGTTTTCTCTCATAACATTGCAAAACTGCTCTTCATTATCTATAAATATAATTTCATTATCTGATTGATTCTTCAAGAAATTTACGAGAATTTCAATCATATCAATGTTCCTAGAAGGAAACATTCTAATTAATGAATAAGTTGGTATTTTGTTACTTTTAGCAAAATAACAGATGGCATTGGTTTCAAGTCCCAAACAAAACCTAAATAACTCAATATCAATAAATTCTCCTGGCACATAACTAGGGATTTCATAATCAGATATTAATTTGATACTCTCTGGCATACCAATACGAGGATGACCTTTGACAACTACTTTAAAACCAATGGTTTTAATATCAGTTATTATACTCTTCAATTTTTCATTATAAAAATTAGAATTAAAAATTGTCTCTTCACATTCTGAAATAAAAAATAGCACATTATCCTTACTCTCAAAAGGAACGTTTACAAAATACGAATACTTAACAAACACATCTGGATTTAATACTGCATCCTCTCTATTTATATTATATCTATTTATTGGAAACTCAGGAAGTTTCTCTACGATATCCAATTTAAAACTAACTCCAGTTAGGTAATTAAGTATCCATCCATAAATCTCAACCTTTATTGACCTACTTTTTTCAGCAAAAAAATTTGCAGAATTATCATAATGATCAATATAATAAATTGAATTTCTTTTCTCTAAACCAACCACAAATGATGAAGTCAACCAATCTTCAAACCGGGAAAAAAAATAGACATCAGTATTAATCACGAGATCGAAATACTGTTTTTTTAAAGCTTTAATCCTTTTCCTTTCCTTAATAATCTGAAAGACACTTTTAAATGTACCCAAAACATATGGAATAAAAACGAGTGCTGATAAATTTAGATTTAAACCTTGTATGAATTTAAAAACATTCTCAACATTAATCACATAAACGGATATCAGCTTTTCCTCTTTATATTTCTCGTATAAGGACAAAACATAAGGAATATCAGCTGGTGCCTGACAAAATATAATGATTTTGCTTTCTTTTTTAACAGAATTGACCATTCTCTTTTAAATTCTTAAAGGTTTCTATGTTACGATACTTTATTATTTTATGAGGGTTGCCTCCTATTATCGCATAATCAGGAACGTCTTTTGTCACCACTGTTCCTGCACCTATAACCACTCCCTCGCCTATCGATACTCCGGGTACTATAGTTACATTTGCGCCACACCACACAAAATCTTTGATCATAACAGGCGCTATCAAATCAACGCTATCATAAGGTATTGAAAATTTACTATCATAATTGTGGTTTGTCGAAAATATTGTCAAACCTTTACCTGGGTGAAAATATCTACCTATTAAAACGCCGCCTGAACATTCGATTATAGTGTCAGATTTCAAATGACTGGTTATATCGATCTTAAATCTTGTATAATCTCCATTTGCACTCATTATTTTAACTCCATTGAAACCTTGATTCACATAATTAATCTTACACCCGCATTTTTTTTCAATTCTTTTAAGCTCAGTTAAAAACAATTGATTTTTTAAAAAATTTATTAAAATGTCTATTTTTAGAAATAGAAAAACATTAATAATATACCTACTCATTCTTAAACAATTTTATGTTTCTTAAATAATCTTAACGATATGAAAAATGACAATATTGACAAAAATAAAAAAGAGATTAAAGTAGCAATTGCCGGCCCATAAATTCCGAAAATTGGAATTAAAACGAATGATGTAAGAATTACAAGAATTGCACTAAGAACAACCAAAACTGTTTTAAGTTTCGTCATCTTAAAATAATCAATTACTAAACCGGTTGTCGTATATATTCCAAAAAAGGATTGCGCAACACACATGATATAAATAATCGGCATAGCTGATTCATACTTTTTACCTAAAACTAAATGGCCAAAAAAGTGCAATCCTATGCAAAAGACAGTTGAAATTATCAAAATTAAGACCGAATATAAAACCGTTAATTTTAAAATAAACCTTTTACCTTCTCTTTTACTTAGCTTTCTATAAACTAATGGATAAACTACTTTTATCATATTTGAATTAATCATAACAATAAATGAAGCTATTCCTGCAGCAGCTGCATACAATCCAACTTCCTTTAGACTAAAATAATTCAGAAGAAAATATCGATCAGACTGATTTAATACCCAGCCAGCAAAAACTGAGAGCATTAACGGCGCACCGTAGTTCAAAAGGTATTTAAATTGTACTTTATCAAAAGTAAACCTGAAAGAACTACCTATTGAACTTAAATAGTAAAGCCTAATAAATAAAAAAACAAATTCGGAAATTAATAAAGCAAAAATCCTGGACTTCCAATTCAAGTTAAAAAAAGAAATAAACAGAACCGTACACATAAACCCTAGCAAAACAGTTCCTGTTGAGATCAAACCAAAACGAGTAGGCTGTGAATATTGAAAAAGCTCTGTATTATGGATTGAACTAAGAGTCTGGATGAATCCCATAATTGTTGCCATAATGATTACGAACCCAAATTCTTTAAAATAGAAGGATAACAAAATCGCAACTACAAAACTAATCGCAGATGAAATTAAAACAAATGAGATATAACTATTCCTAAAAACTAAATATTTATCTCTTTCAAGATCAACAATCTCTATTGCCTGTAATCCATTTGCAGAAAACGACATCATTGAAGGTAAAAAAAACAAAACACTACCATAAATCCCAATCATCCCATAATCTTCAGGAAGTATATGCTTTGTCAAATACGAAATAGAAAATATACTTATCCCCGCATTAATTATTGTGAAAATATAATAATTTACAAAATTAAGAACCTGTTTATGTTTTATTAAAGGTTTTATTTTATTTATAATTTTAAACATCTATTTAAATTAATCAAATTTTAACAGAATTATATATTAATGAAAGTCTTGTTTTTTTTTCATTTGACGAACACTATCCCATCTTTATACTACTTTCTCATACTAAATTATATTACACACCCCCATCCAAGACTATCAAATTATAAAAACTCGCACAAGAAAGTTCATTAATAAAAGCTAAAAAAATATTGAATGAATGCCCTTTTAGGATTCCCATATTTTTAATTACTACCTTCCTATTGCAATTATTTTCACAACAAAATATTTTTATCTGTATCGAATCATTAATCGATGTTAATCATCTAAAAATTTAGAATAAGATCACAAAAAGATGATCCCATTCTAAATTTAATTTTCAAATCTTTATACTAATCATCTAACCCCGTACCAGCAACATTATGCTTTAATTTCCAGTTTCCCTCTAGGTTTTTACCCCAAAGATGCGGTGAACGCCAGCTATCAACCTGTTCTATAAAATATTCTTCAGTAATATCACAGTACTCTAGGAAAGTTTTAAAATATTTCTCTGGAAATTCACTATCAAATTTATTCACAAGTGCAGCACCTTCCTCTCTTAAAATGTGTCCGTCTCTAATTTCATGAGCCGTATCAGAAGTGCATCTGCCAAGTCCAAATTTTATATAAGCTAAATAATAGTGGAAACCATCAATTTTATCATCTAAAGAGGCATACTTAGAATAAGTAGCTTCATTTCTTACAGGATTCGCTTCAAAACCTGTATTCTCAACACAGTAATAATAATTTTCCTGAGGAATCCATTTTTTATAATATCCATAAAAATGAATTTCAGCTTTTAACGCATCCAATTTTTCCACAGGAGGAGCCATATAGGGAACTAAATCATTCTCACTTACGCCGTATTTAATTAAATCTTCTGGTCCCAAACCAGAAAAATAATGTTTTTTATGATCTCCCTTATAATCTCTAGTCGGACTAAATGCGTTTTTCATATCTCCACCATACTCTACTTCTCCATTTTCACCGTACATAATTAACGGTATATCATGTTGAACGGCAATTTGTAAAGGGAAGTTAGTTTGCCCATATATAAACGGTTGAAATGGATCCCCTAATATCTCAAACGATAATTTAGTTAATTTTTTATGGGTTGCCCCAGCAGGCGATCCAAGTATGTTAGCCAAGTCGCCAACCCTTATCATTTCATGCAAGTTCTTAAAGCCTATATCAGTATAAAGGTGTGGTGCCCACGTTACCGTTAATGGATTCATTCCGTATTTGTGCTTCAATTCATGAGCGATATAAGCCGCATCTTTTCCACCACTACAAGGGACAACAACATCATATCTTCCGTCATTTCTTCTATACCTATCCAACAGCGACATTAGTTCTCGCTCTCTTTCTGACCAATCGATTTTATTTTGCTTAAATTCAGCAAAATTACAGGCTGAGCATACTCCCTTTTCATCAAATGTAATTCTTGGTCTTTGATTTGAAATTGTGCATTTAACACAAAACTTAACCTCTGCAGGTAAATTATAACGTTCTTGAGTGTTTTTATTTTCCATTTTATAGTTTTAAAAAATTTTTATAAATTGTTAGCCCTTTTTCAGCACTTTTTTCTGGATGAAATTGAAAGCCAAAAATATTTTCTTTTTGTACAGAAGTACAGTACTTTATATCTTGGTAATATGAAAAACTTAAAACGTCTTTAGCATCACTTGGATTGGCGTAATACGAATGTATAAAATACATATAATCTTCTTCAGTAATCTCATCTAATGGAGTGCTTTCCCATTTATTTATGCTCTTATCTTCTAATATTTTATTCCACCCAATTTGAGGAATTCTTATTTTTTTTCCATTAAACGTAGAAGGGAATTTTTTGACATCACCATTTATAAGCCCTAACCCATTGTTAATTCCAAATTCTTCACTAGTTTCAAAAAGTAATTGCATGCCTAAACATACTCCCATCATATAATTACCTTTTTTTACAAATTCTTTAATTGGTTCTATCAAATCTTTGTTAGCTAATTCATCCATGGCAACTTTAAAAGCTCCTACACCAGGTAAAATTAATGAATCTGCACTTAATATATCTTTTTGATCAGAAGAAATAATTGGGCTATATCCAAGATGGATACATGCTTGATTTATACTATATAGATTTCCATGACCATAATCAATAATCACTACTTTTTTCTTATTCATAATTATCTACAATAAATTGACTTTGAATGCAAATGCTTTTTTAAATCTTTCAAGTCAAAACTCTTAAAAACACTAGAGCTTCTTCCACTAAGAAGAAAATCTACATTACCTTCTTTTCTGTTATTTAAATCTAAATTAAAATTCTTTAGAGCCTCATAATGTAATGCCGATCCAATTGCAAGGGAATCAATTATTCCTGATTCAAGTAAGTTTTCAACATCGTTCATTGATCCAATTCCACCATGGGCTATTACGGGTAATGAAATAGCGTATGAAATTTCTTTAGTCAATTGAACATCTACCCCCTTACCAGTTCCTTCTTTATCTACGGATGTAATTACAATCTCACCCGCACCCAATCTTTCTACTTCCTTGGCCCATTCAATCACTTCTATACCAGTAAATTCCCTTCCATTATCAATAAACGCATAATATTTGCCATCTGGATTTTTTACTGCTTCTATCGATACAACAATAGTTGAACTACCAAACTCTTCAGAAGCTTCTCTTATAAATTCAGGGCGTTTTATTGCAGCAGTATTAATGGATATCTTATCGGCACCTATCCGTAGCATTGATTTTATATCATTTAAACTTCTTATTCCCCCACCTACGGTAATAGGGATGAAGATACTTTTCGCTGTTTCTGAAATAATATCATGAAGGCTATTACGCTCATATAATGAAGCTACTACGTCCATAAACATCAATTCATCAGCACCTTGTTCATAATAGTATTTAGCAAAATCAGATGGTTTTCCCAAGACTCTTAAACCTTCTAAATGGATACCTTTAACTAAATTTGGTCCTTTAATGTCTAACTTGGGTATTATTCTTACTGTTTTCATTGTTTATTTAAATAAAAGTCGGCTAAAACCCAGTCTGCCATTGTATCAATATCGATACTTCTTTCTTCCGGCATTATTATTTTTTTAATTTTTTTAAACTCATGGAGCTTTGCACTTTTCAAAGCATTTACATTCATTAAATACATGGAACCGTTGTAAGCAAAGACATCAGGACAATCTTGTCGTCTTTGAAAATTGCCTCTTTTACTTCTATCCAAAAAACCGTATTCGTTTTCTTCAAAAAGGGTAAAATACGGGTTCTCCTTTGCTTTTTTTACACTAACTACCATTTCAACATCTTCATCATAACTTTGAATCAGATTTTCAAAATCTTGTTGGCTCCGAAAAGGGGATGTAGGCTGTAAAAGGAATACCAAATCAAAGTATTTGTTATTCTCTTCATAATATTTTATTGCATGCATAATAACATCATAGGACGTAGCTATATCAGACGATAATTCTTCCGGTCTTTTAAAAGGAACATGAATTCCTAGGTCAGAAGCAATTGTCAACACATCTTTATCATTTGTTGATATACACAATTCGTCCCCTTTATTAATATTCTTCATTGCAAAATCAATTGAATAAAGAATAAGAGGTTTACCCCCTAACAATTTAGTGTTTTTCCCTGGCAATCCCTTAGACCCTGCTCTTGCTGGTATTAAATAGAGTATTTTCATCATACTTTTATATGCTTAATATCAATTTGAGCTTTCTCAAAATCCTCATGTTTACCCACATCTAGCCAATAACCAACAAATGGATAGGATATTACTTTTAAATCATTCTTAATCAACTCTTCCATTAAATCGGTTGCGTTAAAAAAAGTATCCTGAGGAATGTACTTCAACATTTCTTTTTTCATCAAATAAATCCCTCCATTGGCATAATAGGTATAAGTAGGTTTCTCTTTAAAACTTTTTACCGCTCCATTAATCGTTTCCAAAACGGCATACGGAATGCTTACTTGATACGGAATGGTCAACACAGCTAAATCAGCCCCTTGTTTTATAAACTCCAGATAAAACTGTTCGTAATCTATGTTGGTTAGCAAATCCGAATTAGTGACTAGAATATAGTCATGTTCAAAATTTTTAATTTGAGACACAGCGCCTATTGTCCCGAGCGCTTTTTCTTCCCAAACATATTCTATTTTAATGTTCTTTTCTTTTCCTTGTCCAAAGTGCTTTTCAATTTGTTCTCCCAAATATTTAACCGAAACCCAAAAATCATCAATCCCAAATAAAGCCAATCGATCCAGATTATGTTCCATAATTGCCTTACTCCCCACTTTTAAAAGGGGCTTTGGAACGTTGTCAGTCAAAGGTTGTAACCGCTGTCCTCTGCCCCCCGCCATAATCACGGCATCAATAGGTAAATAAGATCTAATTTTTCTAAAATTAATAACGTTAACCACTCTATGATTTTCATCAACTATGGGTACAATTCTAAAATCACCTTCACGGTATTCAATAATTTTTTCTAGATTATTTTCTCCTTTGGTGATATATCTGGGATCATCTTGAATAATTTCATCAATATAACTATCTATCGTAAACCCCTTGATCAATCCTCGTCTTACGTCTCCATCAGTCAGTGCACCAATTAATTTATCATCTGAATCCACGACAAAAAGAATGGCGTCTTGAGATAATTCGTTCAATAGTAGTAAGGCTTGTTTTACCGTACTCCCTGAAAGAATTAAATGATCTTTGTATATTCTCATAAAAATTCTTTTACGATTTTAATAATATTATCAGCAACTCTTTGTTTGAAATAAATATTTCCACCTTTATATTTCTCGAAATTCATTGCTTTAGTTACAGCTAAAATTACCGCCCCTTCTTTAAATTCACAATTCAAAACATTTTCACTTTGAACCCTTCCTTTTTGTCGGTCTCCAACATTAACTACGTACTTACCAAAAGATGCCGCTTCCAATATCCCACTAGAGGTATTCCCTATCAAAATTTTCGTATAATGCATCGCTGAGAAATAATTAAGTTTACCAAAGTTTTCAATCAATAAAAATCGGTCGGGAAATTCTTTTTTTAACTTTTCAATGACCTCTCTATAAACCGATCCCTGTGTATCGGCGTTAGGCATTGTGATAATCAAAAACATTTTTTTTGAAATTGTTGCTAAAGCATTTCCCATCGCTTGGGCATACTGAGCATTATCTTGTAAAGACATTGTCTCTGGGTGAAAGGTCACTAAGGCAAACTCTTCGGTAGGAATTTTAAATTCTTCAAAGAAAGTAGCCCTATCTATAGGGACAAAAGATTTTATATCGTTTAAACTCAGCGCCCCAACAGAATGAGTATCTTCTGAGAAACCTAATAAATCTATTACTTTTTCCCTAAAAACATCCGTAGCTGTAAAATGTAACTGTGCTGCTAAAGTGATTTGGTGTCGGTAAATATTGTCTATCGCTCCCAATGTGGTTTCCCCCCCATGTATATGGGCAAATTTTACTCCAAAAGGAATTCCTGCCTGTACCGCGGCACTCATTTCAAATCTATCTCCTAAGCAAAAAACTAAATCATATATATGATTCGTCCAAAAGTCGGCAAACTTCAACACGGTTAAGCCATAAGATGACGCAATAGACTGTTCATCATCATTGGAAATCAATGATGAAACGGAATGGATAACAGGATAATCATCCTTTTCCACATCCTTTAAAGTATATCCGTGACTTTTCGATAAATGAGTTCCGAAAGCGATAATTTCCATTTCAAAAAAAGAATCCCTTTTCATTTTTTCAAGCAAAGGAAGATATATTCCATAATCGGCTCTTGAGCTGGTTAATATTCCTATTCTCATATCAAGTCTGACAATAATAATTTATGAAATTCGTTTTTATCGGAATTTAACTTTTTACCTATAATATTTTCCCATTCCATTGGAGAAATTCCGTCACCTGGTCGTAAAGAAATAATATCTTCTTCCGAAATAACATGCCCTTTTGATAAATTCTTTTTCAAATGGATGCTTTTTCTTGCTATCGAGATGTTTTTTGATTCACTCTCACTTGGCATTTTTTTCCCATCTCCACTCAAGGCCAATTCAATATTTCGTATCGCCTTAACCATTGCTTTTAATTCCTCTGGCTCTAATGAAGCCACATGGTCAGGTCCAGGCAACGTTCTATCCAATGTAAAGTGTTTCTCGATAATTGTAGCGCCCATCGCCACTGCAGCAATTGGAACTTCAATACCAAGAGTATGATCGGAATAACCACCCTGTACTCCAAAAGTTTTTTGAATTGATAACATCGCCTTTAGATTTACATCTTTCATAGGCGTTGGATATTCTGTATTGCAATGTAATATTGATATGTTGTCCTTTTTTAAACCAAATTTCAATAGAACATCCATTGCTTGCTTAATTTCAATTTCGGAACACATTCCAGTTGACATGACAACTGGTTTACCGCATAAAGCTATTGCTCTGAGATAAGGATAATTCGTTATTTCTCCACTTGGAATTTTAAAAAAAGAAAGTCCAAGATGATTAAGGTAATTCACACCCTCCACATCAAAGGCGGTAGAGAAAAACTGAATATTCCTTTCAGAGCAATAGGACATTAGTTCTAAATGATTTTCATGACTCAATTCTAATTTCTTCAACATAGCATACTGCGAGTTATCATCGTCATTGATATTAACGCTCTGGTATTCCGCTTTTTTAGCAGATTTGCTTACTAAACTATCTGCTTTAAAAGTCTGAAATTTAACATAATCAACCCCAGCATCTACAGCCACGTCAATTAGCTTTTTAGCTACTTGAATATCACCGTTATGATTTACGCCTGCTTCGGCTATAATAATTACTTTATTCATACTTAAATTATTCTACCGGGGTTTCCGACCACTTTTTTTCCGTCTGGTATATTAGTAATAACTACGGTTCCTGCTCCTATTACAACATCTTTTCCAACAACAATTCCTTGCTTTATTACCGCATTGGCTCCCACAAATGTTCTATAGCCAACAGTAACATTTCCTGCTAAAACTGCTCCTGGCCCTATATGAACCGCATCAGCTAAAACACATTCGTGCTCAACGATACAGCCGGAATTTAATATTACATTTTTCCCAACTACTGCAAGAGCATTGACAAGAACATTTTTATTAATAAAACTACCACGCCCTATCACCGCGTTCTTTGAAATGTGAGCTGTCTTATGTATAATCGTTTCGACTGTCTTTCCTTTGCTCTCAATCAAAATGCTTATGTTTTGTCTTAACTTATTATCGCCTATTCCAAGAATAAAGGAAACTTCCATCTGCCATCCTGCAAAATCATCATTCTTTTCAAATCCTATATAGACTAAATTATAGGGGTCTGAACCCGACACTTCTTTATCGGAATAACCGATAATTTTTAATCCATTTTCCAAAGCCGTTTCAGCAACCACAAAAGCATGTCCAGAATAACCAATAAGAATTGTCTTTTTATCTAACACTGCTAGGTATATTTACTATTCGTTCTTCTAAGAATTCCGCATTTGCATTCTCGTCTCTCTGACAATTGGCATACATTGGCAAACGATACATTAGCTGCCAAATAGGACGGGTCATCACTCCAGTAGCATTCGTTGTTTCCAAAAACAAATCTCTTTCTTGTTTGCTCTCCAATTCTACACACATCAGCCAATAATTCGCTTTTGTTTCAGCTGTTTCGGTTCTGAATTTTATTCCTTTTGTCGCAAAGAAAGAGTGATACTCTTTTGCTAATTTTCTTTTATTTTCTAAAAAATATTCCAACTGTTCCAATTGGGCACATGCCAAAGCGGCATTCAAATTAGGCATTCTAAAATTATACCCCATTTCATCATGAACATATTCATAAGGATGTGGAACTTTAGCCGTAGTGGTAAGGTACTTCCCTTTTTCTCCTACTGCAAGATCATTAGTGACAATTACTCCACCACCGCCACTAGTGACGATTTTATTCCCATTAAAAGAAAAAACTCCTACTTTTCCAAAACTTCCAGTTGGCTTACCTTTATACTCGCTCCCCAATGATTCCGCAGCATCTTCCACAATCGGAATTTTCCATTTGTTACAAACTGTAATCAATTCATCTAGATGTACTGGAAAACCGAAAGTATGCATTGGAATACAAGCGCTGATTTTATTTCCTGTCTTTTTGTTGTAACAGCCGTCCTCTCGCAAATCTCCAAATTCTTCTAAAAATAAAGCAACCGCTTTAGGGGACAATCCCATAGTATCTAAATCAACATCTAAAAAAACAGGAGTTGCATTTAGATACGCTATAGCATTTGCAGTAGCCACAAATGTCAAAGCTTGTGTCAATACTTCGTCTCCTGCTTCTACCCCAACCAAACGTAAAGCTACTTGAATACCTGCAGTACCGTTGACAACAGCTACTGCTTTCTCAGTTTGTGTAATACTTTGCATCATCAATTCAAATTGATCTACATAAGCTCCTACAGAAGATACAAAAGTCGTGTCTATAGTATCTAACAGATACTTTTTTTCGTTGCCTCCAAAATGAGGAACGTGCAAGGGTATAAAACTTTCTGTTTTATACTGGTCTTTGATAAAGAATATAACCGATTTAAAATCTGACATAATTACATTTTTGAATCTAAATATTTCCCTGTTTCTTTGTGAGCAAAATTGGGTATCATATTATGAAATAAAGCAACAATTGATTCTTTATTCCAATTTAAATTTGATTTCATTTGTTCAATTTGTTTTGTGAAACTAACTAATTTTGATGAGTTAAAATTAGCCTCATTTTTGATAATTCCAAAATTATAGAATCGATCCATATCTAAGGTTTCATCATCAGTATAAAACTCCTCAAAATCTTTTTCGCCCGTGGTATCACTGCCACTAAATAAACAAGGCCATTTTTTTTGTGCGACCAAATCATCAACACTATTTCTTGCCTCCTCTTCTGTTTCACATAAATAAGGTTCATAACCAATTTCAGCCAAATATTTAACCGCTATGTCAGCAAAAGAAATTAAATGTAAACTTTCACTTAATTTAGGAAAAAAAATATCTCTATTTTCTCCGAATATACAGGACATCAGACAAAGTTCACCCGATTCTTTTGGCGTAACGAAATACCGTTTGATATCATGGGGCGCAACAATAGGTTGCTTCTTTAAAATTCTTTGATTAAAACCGTGTAATAAAGAACCGTCTGAAAAAGCCACATTGGCAAATCGAGCAGTGGAAATTGTAATTTGTTCACTTTTTCGCATCAAATACATCTCCATAATTCGCTTTGAAGCTCCCATCATATTGACTGGATTCGCAGCTTTATCGGTTGAAACACAGAAATATTTTTTGGTGCCTTTTTCTATGGATTGCTGTAAAGTTTTCTCCGTATTGAAAATATTTACATCAATCATTCGCATTAAGGTAAATGGATCTTTTTCGCTTCGTACATGTTTTAAAGCCGAAAGATTTAAAACATAGTCAAACTTACCATCTGATTTAATAAAGGTATCATATTCTATAGATCCAATATCCAAAGCAAAAGTTTGAAAATCTCCATCAATATACCCATAAGAACTTCTTAAATCACGAACCAGTTCCACCATGTTATTTTCGCTGACATCAACAACATGCAATTTTAATGGATTCCGTTTGAAAATTTCCTTGCTTACCGCTTGACCTATGGATCCAGCTCCTCCGATAACCAAAAAAGAAGAAGTACTGACAATTTTAGACAATTCACTTTCATAAGTCAAAATATCTTTATCAAACATTTCTTCTTCTCTGCCTATTAATTTGAGAATATTCATTTTTTTAAATATATTATTTATATCAAAACAATTAATTAGTTATCAATTTCAACAATCTCCTTAAAATCAATCCCAACACCACCAAAAAACCAGCTAAAAAAGCGCCCATTATAATTCCTTTTGCTTTTCCAAATTTTTCTTTCTTCAAAGGCAAGATAGGGCTATCTATAATCTGAATTAAAGGTGTTTCCTTGCGTAAAGTCACTTTCGCTAATTCTGACTGTTTGACTAGTTCTGTAAGTATGGCAGTATTCGCCTGCACATCGACCTGTCTCCGGGCCGATGGTGCCCGACGCACATTAAGGGCCGGATTCAAACTAAAGGTATTGTCGTTAGCCACCGCTACTCCAGTAATGGCGCTATTCAATTCGCGACGAATAGAATCGGTCTGCTTTTCTAAAATGGCCATATTCTCTCTTGATTTTTGGCTTTTTGTTGCTATGTAAAAATCAGAAACTTCTTTAGCCAAGGCCTCGCTAAAATATTTAGAAAATAATTCATTGGTAGAAACGACATCAATATTGATGATGGCCACTTTTTTATCTTTTTGACCTACAGTTAATGCTGTTTTGGACAAATTTGAATAGATCACCCCCAAAATACTGTCCTGAACCCGAGTAAATTTTTTTCGATCGGCTTGAGGGGCAAACTGAATTCCTGCAAACTGCTCTTTGTCTTTCCAGTCCTCTCTCCATTCATTATTTTGGATGTACATTTCAGCCAAAGAAATATTTTTTCCGTTTACGTTTACCGGGGTCAGTAAGGTTTGCTCCACCATTCTGCGAGATTTAAACAACTCCGTGAGATTAGATCCAGTAAAAATACTACCGCCTCCGCCTCCAAGATCTAGACCAAACGAACTGGCAAGACCCAAAGCACCACCTAATCCACCTCCAGATTTTTCGTCTTCAAGGGCAAATGATAATGTGGCTGTATAAACCGGTTTTTTAATAAAGGAATAGGTTAATCCTATAGCGGCTCCTATAACTCCGGCTAATAAAATAACTCTCCATTGAAACAGCAAATAGGCATACCATTCCTTTGCTTTTTCAATCAATTCCTTTAACGATATTTCGTCGTTTGGGTTTTGTTCATTCATATATCTGCTTTGCTTGCTGTTCTATTTTCTTTATTCTATATTCTTTACTCTTTGGACGAAAACTATTTGCCATTTTCCTCTCACTCCTCACCACTCACTACCTAAAAGCCGTCAAAATCAACAAGGCCAAACTTGCCATGACACTTCCAATACTGACAAACTCAGCAGTACTCATCTTTTTAACCTCTGGTTTTTCAGGGACTACAATTTGAGAACCTGGTGTTACTTTCGGATAAGAGTTTATACCAAAGAAAGAACTGGCCACTGCCGCTTTACCGTTCGGGTAAATAATATATGCTTTTTTCTTCCAACCCTTGGCATCAATCCCTCCAACCGCATCTAAATAATATCTAAACCCTCTGCCTTTAGCATAAGGAATCTCTGAAGTCAATAAGACACTACCCGTCACTTTAACGCCTTCATTAAACACAGCCACTTCTATTTCGTCTCCAGGGAAAAGAGTTACATTAGTTCTACTCTGCTGGTCTTCCATAACAGACTTCCAATCTACAGGTATAACCGCAAACTTCAAATCTTCTTTTAATTTTTTCTCTATTTTATTTTGAATACTGTCTTTTTTACCCAAATTCAAATCAATACTTTCTATGGATTCAATTTGTTTAGCTTGAATGGGACGTTTTATCTTAACACCATCCACATTAGCAACGGAAGTCAAGCCACCAGATCTTTTTACAATATCATATACTTTTGCTTTCTTACTAACCAACACGTATTTTCCAGGATAATTTACTGCTCCACTAATGGTTACCATCTCTGGTTTTTCGTACACCGCCATCTTTCGAATATTTATTACATCAAATGGCTGCAATGAAAAATTGATAGCTTGCTCATTGTTATCAGGAGTAATTTCTAAATTAAACAATTCGACTCTATTGGAGTTAGTATAATCAATCTCTTCAGATACAATCATCCTCGCTACTTCTACTCTCTTCGATGCAGAACCCGTTAAACCACCTGCCTGAACAAATACGTCATTTAAAGTCAAACCCTCATAATAAACATAAGTCCCTGGTTTTTTAATTTCACCATCAATCGTTATTTTATATTTTTCCACGAAATCTAATATAGAATAAACCGTTAGCACGTCTTCCTTATTCAAAGCGATATCAGCTTCGAGATCTCCCTCTAAAGCTTTCTCTAGATCTACGTTGATGATTTCTGTTGTCAAGTCAGATTTCACCCGAATAATTCTTGCCCTTTTGCTATAGGCATCTTCTTTTAAGCCATCTGCCTTGGCAATCAAATCAGAAACACGCATTCCTTGATAAAAGGAATAAGTCTCCGGTCTAAAAACGGCCCCATCAATTATGATTCGGTTCTCAAATCGATTTAAGATCTTAGCTACTCTGAACACGTCTCCAGAACGCGGCTTATAACTATCGAATTCAGATGCCATGATATCTTGCACTTTAAATTCCTTGTCTGTTTTCTGAAGTACATTTACTGATGCAGTATAAGCAAACGCAGTAAAACCTGAGGCAAACGACAATAAATCAGAAAAAGTTTCACCTAGTTTCATTTCAAAAATTCCCGGACGTTTAACTTCCCCTTCTAGAGTAACTCTTTGGCTGTATGCCGGAATCCGGATCACATCATTGTCTTTTAAGCCTACGTTGTCCGATTGATCCCCATTGACCAAAAACTTATAGATATCAATAGTACTATATGTTTTATTGTTCCGAATCAATTCTATGTTTCTGTAACTTCCGTTCTCCCCCGGACCTCCTCCTAAAAACAAGGCGTTATAAACTGTTGCCAGTGAGGAAATAGAATAATTTCCTGGTTGCTTGCTTCCTATTATTGTTACTCGAATCGTCCTGATGCGACTCAAACTCACAGCAAGCTGAGATTGTCCTGAGCCTATCGTACTATAGACTTTAGCCATCGCCCCTCTTATTTTTTGTGTGGCCGCTTCAATACTCATTCCTGCAACGGAAATTTGTCCCACGTACTGAATTGATACTTTTCCCTCAACTGAGACGGGAATGCTCGCATTATATTCCTGCACGCCATAAACACTAACTTGCAACTCATCGCCAGGACCCAGAATATAATTCATGGGAGTAGCCAATTTTAAATTGGGCTCAAAATTTAGCGTGGGATTGTCAAACAGTTCAGAACCAAAAACCAACGAATTTTGATTGTCTTTTATTTTTTCACTAACTATTCCCTCTTGGGTTCTGGTATATTCGCCATCGGAATCATCAGCGTCCTTTTTAATCATACTATTGTTCGCAGTTGCGCTCAATCGTACTTTTAATTTAGCAAACTCGGCTGAAGACATTCCTTTGGCCAAAGCCATAGGCTCCAGCTGCTCGATAGTCGCATTATTAGCCTGTAATTGCGTTTTTACTTTCGCTACCTCAGCCTCAGATAAATTATCTACTTTTATAGTACTTAAATCAGTCCCTTTTAACAAATCTTGCGCTATCACGCTGTTTGTTTGAAAAATGGCAAACAACAATAAAAAGCTAAGTATTATTTTTTTCATATTAATTTATATAGTCAAGTTAAATCCGATTAAAAATTAAATTCTATCAAACCGATTCTTATTTTACTAATGTTCTATTTGTTTTTTTACTAAAAAAAGAAAACAGACTTAGCACAAAATGGCTTCGCCGTTGTGACTCCCACAATTGGCTCACAAAATTTCAATTAATTATTTTTTAAACAAGAAAGCTATCTTCTTTAAAAGATGCGTTAGTCGGCGAAGGTAGCCCTAAAAAAAACCAAATTCTAAATTTAAATTTGGTATTTAATCCACCTCAAAATTTCATCTATAAAAATATAAAACTAAGCTATTAAAAGTCAATTAACTAAAGTAAAAATTAGACCCACCGCTTTCTGGTAAAAATCACCTAATTTAGTGAGACTAAAAATCAAAATATCGGTACGAAATACCCTCCTTATTTATATGCTTTTTGAAAACGAATCTGTGAATCGTTTAATTGGTTAACTGTTTAATCGTAACTAAGCATCCTGTTTTCGGTGAATTATTTTATCTGTTATTTGTTTAACTAGTTAATTGCTGTTCGAAAGGGTTAATTCGTAAATCGAACTAATGGTTAATCGATTAAGTTTTTCTTAACCGATTGAACTTTTTTTTAAACAAATAAACTTTTCCTAAACGATTAATCTTTCCTAACCGATTAAACTTTTCCTAAAACGATTAAACTTTTTCCTGCTTAAAATAATTCAAAGCGGTATAGTATCAACTACCACTTTGCAATATTGTTATCGAACTAATACAATTTCAAATCACTCGCCACCATCTCTTTAATCATGGTAATCAAGTCATACTGTGGTTTCCATCCTAATTGTGTTTTTGACTTCGTAGGATCTCCAATTAAAAGATCAACTTCAGTAGGTCGGTAATACTCCGGATCAACTCTAAGTACAACTGTACCTAGGGCAATCTGATACAAGGGATTAGAACAAGCAACAACGGTAGCGGTCTCCTTTTCTTGTTCGCCGTCAAAACGTAATGAAACACCTACCTCTGCAAAAGCCATGATAACGAAATCTCTAATATAAGTAGTTACACCGGTTGCAATTACATAATCTTCTGGGGTATCTTGTTGTAAAATTCGCCACATCGCTTCTACATAATCCTTAGCATGTCCCCAGTCTCTTTGAGAATTCAAGTTTCCTAAGTATAAACAATCTTGCTTCCCTTTAGCAATAGCAGCTACAGCCATGGTGATTTTACGTGTAACAAAAGTTTCACCACGTCTTGGAGATTCATGATTGAAAAGAATACCATTACAAGCAAACATACCATAGGCTTCACGGTAGTTTTTAGTAATCCAAAAACCATAAATCTTAGCCGCTCCATAAGGAGAACGTGGGTAAAAAGGAGAGCTTTCGTCATAAAAACCTGCTACATTTTTATTCTCTGCCAATCCTCCATACAATTCAGAAGTAGAAGCTTGGTATACTCTTGTTTTCTTTGTTAAACCTAGCAAACGAACAGCCTCAAGAATCCTCAAGGTTCCTAGACCATCAACATTAGCCACATATTCAGGAGAATCAAAAGAAACCATTACATGCGACATGGCTCCTAAATTATAGATTTCATCAGGCTGTACTTCCTGTATAATTCGTATAATATTAGTAGAATCGGTCAAATCACCATAATGCAACTTAAAGTTTACATTTTCTTGATGCTGATCTTGATATAAATGATCAATACGTTGCGTATTAAAAGAAGAAGCACGACGTTTCACTCCATGAACCATATATCCTTTTTCTAATAATAATTCTGCTAAATAAGATCCATCTTGACCCGTAATTCCTGTTACTAATGCTACTTTTTGTGGTGTGTTATCCATGATATTATTCCTTGTTATTCGTGTTTTATGTTGTCTTCGTATTCTGTTTTAAGTATCCCGCATTCTTGTCATTCCCACACTCTTGTCATTCCCACACTCTTGTCATTCCGAGGAACGAGGAATCTCCGCCCCAATTTTCCTATTCCGTCAGTGCAAATTAAGCTTCACTGTGCGGAGATCTCTCCTGCGTCGAGATGACAAACAGAACGGTAAAACCTCTTGTCATTCCCACACTCCTGTCATTCACACATTCTTGTCATTCCGAGGAACGAGGAATCTCCGTCCCAATTGTCATTCCCACACTCTTATCATTCCCACACTCCTGTCATTCCCACACTCCTGTCATTCCCACACTCTTGTCATTCCGAGGAACGAGGAATCTCCGTCCCAATTGTCATTCCCACACTCTTGTCATTCCCACATTCTTGTCATTCCGATGAACGAGGAATCTCCGTCCCAATTGTCATTCCCACACTCTTATCATTCCCACACTCCTGTCATTCACACATTCTTGTCATTCCGAGGAACGAGGAATCTCCGTCCCAATTTTCCGCCACCATTATCATTCCCGCACTCTTATCATCCCCACATTCTTGTCATTCCCACACTCTTGTCATTCCGAGGAACGAGGAATCTCCGCCCCAATTGTCATTCCCACACTCTTGTCATTC
>NZ_JBGQOE010000029.1:0-38326 GCF_052113685.1 Flavobacterium sp. W22_SRS_FP1 | reverse complement strand
TTAGTAGCGGGAACTGGACTCGAACCAGTGACCTTCGGGTTATGAGCCCGACGAGCTGCCTACTGCTCTATCCCGCGTTGTTTCGGCTGCAAAGGTACAACGAAATTTGGCATTTGCAACAAAAATTTTAAAAAATGTTTTCTTTCATCTATTGAGTTGATATAACTACCTTTGCAAATTAAATACTATAATACATGTCACACAAAGCCGGTTTTGTAAATATCATAGGAAACCCAAACGTTGGGAAGTCAACATTAATGAACGCCTTTGTAGGGGAAAGGTTGTCTATCATTACGTCCAAAGCGCAAACAACACGCCACAGAATCCTTGGAATCGTGAACGGCGAAGATTTTCAAATGATTTTATCTGATACACCTGGAATCATCAAGCCAGCATACGAAATGCAAGCGTCCATGATGAACTTTGTCAAATCCGCCTTCGAAGATGCCGATATATTGATTTACATGGTGGAGATAGGAGAGCAAGATTTGAAAGATGAAGCGTTTTTCAATAAGATAGTACATGCTAAAATTCCAGTGCTCTTATTATTGAATAAGATAGATACTTCAAATCAGGAGAAATTAGAAGAGCAAGTAGCGTTCTGGGCGGAAAAAGTACCTAATGCTGAAATTTTTCCTATATCAGCTTTGCAGAATTTTAATGTTCCTGAAGTTTTTCAGAGGATAATTTCTCTGTTGCCAGAATCACCAGCTTATTATCCAAAAGATCAACTAACAGACAAACCAGAGCGTTTCTTCGTTAATGAGACCATTCGTGAGAAAATCTTATTGAATTACAGCAAAGAAATACCTTATGCGGTAGAGATTGTTACAGAAGAGTTTTTTGAAGACGAAAACATCATTAGAATCCGTTCTTTGATAATGGTAGAGCGCGAAACCCAAAAAGGAATTATAATTGGCCACAAAGGAGCTGCGCTAAAAAAAGTAGGGATGGATGCTCGTGCCGATTTAGAGAAATTCTTTGGTAAACAAATACATATTGAGCTTTACGTTAAGGTGAATAAAAACTGGAGAAGTAATGTGAATATGTTGAAACGGTTCGGATACAATCAATAGCCTTCTTTAGCGATAAAGTATCTTGTGAAATCATTGTAGAAACTTAGAAAGTCCCCATATAATCTCCTGTAGGTTATATGGGGACTTTCATGTTCAAATGAGTTAGCATTCATTATTTGAGGATTTTCTTATCGTATTAAAGTAGCTATCGAGTTCTTTCAACTGCTTGCGAATTTTTCTCCTGATAGCCTTAGACAAATAGTAGAGTGAAAACTAAAAAACTTTCATAAGGAGCATAATGGTAATGTCTAAAGTTATTAACATTACTTAATACGAAATCAGAGTAACTTATATCTCTAAAAACAAAAATAGGGAGGCTCTTATAAAATGAAGAAATATGAAGAATTGGCAAAGTGTAGGGTCTGGTTCAAAGATTCTTCTCAAATGAGTTGCTGAATGATTTTTTGGTCCTATTTCTAAATGCAGATGAGGTATCTAAAATATCTTTTTTTAAGGAGTAATGTCTAGCCAAATATGATTGTTACTAGTTTTCACAGTGAAATTAAACGACTTTAGGTTAGTGTATTTTTCGAATTTAAGAAGGAAGGAAGCGCTATTTTCTTCAATGTCTTTGTAAAAACGCAGCCGAAGTGTTATCTCATTTTCAGGATCCATATAGTATTTTTTAAGGTATTACGGCTTCGCTCTTAGCTAAGATAGTAAAATAATTGATATTCACGCTTTTTACACTACCTTTGCAAAATATTTGAATTTATATTATGAATAACATTGTTGCGATAGTAGGAAGACCTAATGTAGGGAAATCAACCCTTTTTAATAGGCTGATACAAAGAAGAGAAGCTATTGTAGATTCAGTTTCGGGAGTTACCCGTGACAGAAACTATGGAAAAAGTGAATGGAATGGAAAGGAATTTTCTGTAATCGATACAGGAGGATATGTTCGTGGTTCTGATGACGTTTTTGAAGGTGAGATCCGTAAGCAAGTGGAATTAGCCATCGATGAAGCAGATGTTATCATATTTGTAGTTGATGTTGAGGAAGGTATTACACCAATGGATGATACTGTTGCCAGACTATTGCGTAAGGTAAAGAAGCCAGTTTTACTTGCTGTAAATAAGGTTGATAATGCTATGCGTGAGAAAGACGCCATTGAGTTTTATAACCTAGGATTAGGTGAGTATTACACTTTTGCTAGTATTTCAGGGAGCGGAACTGGAGATTTATTGGACGCATTAATCCTATCATTTCCTATTAAGCCAGAACCAACGCAAGAAGAAATTGAATTACCACGTTTTGCCGTTGTAGGACGTCCTAACGCAGGTAAATCTAGTTTTATAAATGCTTTGATTGGTAAAGACCGTTATATTGTAACAGATATTGCAGGAACTACCAGAGATTCTATTGATACAAAATTTGATCGTTTTGGTTTCGAATTTAACCTAGTTGATACAGCTGGGATCCGTCGTAAGGCGAAAGTTAAGGAAGATTTGGAGTTTTACTCTGTAATGCGTTCCGTACGTGCAATCGAACATTCGGATATCTGTATTTTGATTATTGATGCCACTCGTGGATTTGAAGGTCAGGATCAAAGTATTTTTTGGTTGGCCGAAAAAAATAGAAAAGGGGTTGTGATTCTAGTCAATAAATGGGATTTGGTCGAAAAGGAGACTATGTCAACAAGAGACTATGAAGAAAAAATCAGGGAAGAACTAATGCCATTTACGGATGTGCCTATTCTTTTTGTATCTGCTTTAACAAAACAACGATTACTAAAAGCACTTGAAGCTACAGTAAAAGTGTTCGAAAGCAGACAACAACGTATCGCTACATCAAAATTCAACGAATACATGTTGAAAGTAATTGAAGCGTATCCGCCACCAGCTACAAAAGGAAAATATGTAAAAATTAAATATTGCATGCAGTTGCCTACGAAAACACCACAATTTGTATTTTTTGCGAATATGCCGCAATATGTAAAAGAGCCTTACAAGCGTTACCTAGAAAATAAAATTAGAGACAACTGGGACTTTTCAGGAGTGCCAATTGATATTTATATTAGAGAAAAATAGTTTTTATTCCTGTACTTATTTTAGAAAGTTTATTGAGTTAGTGATAACTCGATAAACTTTTTTACATTTATAGGAAAAATGGAATCGATAAATAGTAAGGTCGTCTGGATAACGGGAGCTTCAAGCGGAATAGGGGAGGCTTTAGCTTACGAGCTGTCGCAAAGAAACTGTAAACTCATCCTTTCGGCACGTAACGTTCAAAATTTAGAACAGGTAAAGTCGAAATGTGCCAATTCAGAAGTGGCTATTTTACCATTTGATTTAACTGATTTTGATAATGCCAAAAATCATGTCGCGACTGCGATTTCATTTTTTGGAAAAATTGATATTCTCATCAATAATGGAGGTGTAAGTCAACGTTCGCTTCTAGTAGAAACTGATTTTGACGTGGATAAAAAATTAATTGAAGTCGATTATCTCGGCACCGTTGCATTATCAAAAGCCCTGCTTCCGCATTTTATTCAAAATCAGAAAGGACATTTTGTAACCATTACCAGTTTGATGGGTAAATTTGGTTCTCCATATCGTTCCGGTTATTGCGGCGCTAAACATGCTTTGCATGGCTTTTTTGATGTGTTGCGTATGGAACACGAAAAAGACAATATCAATGTAGCACTAATCTGTCCTGGTTTTATCCAGACGAAGGTGGCTATTAATGCGCTTACGGCTGATGGTTCAAAGCAAAACAAAGACGACAGTGCGACCTTAAATGGAATGTCTGTCACTGTTTTTGCTAAAAGATTAGTTAAGGCTGTAGAGGCAAATAAATTTGAAGCTTACATTGGCGGCAAAGAAGTTGTAGGTGTTTATTTAAAACGCTTTTTCCCGAAATTACTGCACCGTTTTGTGTTAAAGAGTAAAGTGCGTTAATTTTTGTTTAAAATAAGTTGCTATAATCAGTCATTAAAACTAAATGTCTTTTTTTTAACCGATGTTTTTCAGACTATTTATTTTAAGTAGATTTGATTTTGTTAATGTAAACTGAGTTCAAAAAAAGCTGCGATTTGCAGCTTTTTTATTTATTTAGTCAATAGTTTTTTTACCAGCCTCCGCCAGATCCGCCACCAGAGAATCCACCGCCTCCAAAGCCGCCTCCAAAGCCTCCACCTCCAAATCCACCTCCAGATGAACCGCCGCCGAATCCGCCACCTCTGCCGCCACTTCCTAGACTACTCAAAAGAATGACATCAAGTAAACCGATACCTCCACCACGATTTCCAGAATTTCCTCCTCCTCCTTTATTTCTTGAAATAAGGACTAGGATGATAACAATGATGATGATGAAAGGTAAAAAAGGGAACCCCTTTTCTTTGGTTGCTTTTTTTCTTTCTCCTTTGTACTTGCCGTTAAAAACGTCAAAAAGAGCATCCGTTCCTTTGTCGAGTCCACTGTAGTAGCTCCCAGCTTTGAATTCGGGAATGATAATGTTTCGGGTTATTTCTCCTCCAATACCTGCCGTTAACCTGTCTTCAAGTCCATATCCTGGTGAAATCCATATTTTTTTTTCCGCTTTGGCTAATAAAATTAGGACTCCGTTATCGTCTTTCTCAGTTCCACCAATGCCCCACTCCTGTCCCCATTTTGGAGTAAGAATACCAATGTCTTCGCCTATTAAGCTTTCAATGGTGATTACAACAATTTGCGTTGTAGTGGAATCTGCATAATGGATCAATTTTTCTTCAAGTTGCGCTTTTTCAGATGCGCTTAATACCTTTCCATAATCATAAACACTAGTTTGAAAATCGGGTTTTTCTGGTATTGTAAATTGTGCAAAACCTATTTGAGTAATAAAAAAACAAACAAGTAGTTTTAAAAAAAGTGAGCTATTTAATTTAGATATAATCATATTATCCTTTTGAGATTTCGTTTGATAATTCATTCGTATCATCTTCGGACCATGGAAAATGTTTTTTCAATTCTTCTCCAGCTCTTAAAATACCGTCAATCAAACCTTGTTTAAAATTGCCGTTTTTAAAATGAGCGACCATAATATCTTTGGTACTGTCCCAAAAATCATTTTTAACAATGTTATTTATTCCTTGATCACCGCAAATTACAAAGGTTTTGTCTTCGACAGCTAAATAGATCAGAACACCATTTTTAAGTTGGGTTTGATCCATTTTTAGTTCATTAAAAACTTCCATTGCACGATCGTATGGATCTAAAGCGGTTGTTTTTTCTAAATGAACGCGAATCTCTCCAGAGGTGTTTTTTTCGGAGACAACAATGGCTTCAATAATTTCCTGCTCTTCTTCCTTTGTTAAAAAATCTTTTACTTTTGACATTTATCATTTTTTTTACCTGAATTCCACGAACCATAAAGTCCGTGGTTTCCAAGATTTTTGTTGTAAAACTAATTCCCTCTTGGGTAAGTTTTAAAATTTCACTTCAACTGGCGTCTCAGCTCCTTCAACAGCAGTGAAATAGGCTTTCTCTTTAAATCCAAATACACCTGCAAATAGGCTGTTTGGAAATGTTTTTATGTGCGTATTATACGGTTGTACCGCTTCATTAAAACGTGTTCTTGCCGTCAAAATTTGATTTTCGGTGCTGGCTAGTTCATCTTGTAACTTCAAGAAATTTTGATTTGCTTTCAATTCAGGATATCTTTCAACAGAAACCAATAGTCTTGATAAAGAGGAAGAAACTCCGCTTTGTGCTTTGTTGAATGCAGCTAATTGTTCCGGAGTAATATTCGTAGGATCAATAGTTGTAGACGTCGCTTTTGCACGAGCTTCAATAACTGCAGTCAAAGTGCTTTTTTCGAAATCTGCAGCGCCTTTTACGGTATTTACTAAGTTCCCTATTAAGTCATTACGCCTTTGGTAAGCTGTTTGCACGTTTCCCCAAGATTGCTCTACGCTTTGATTTAATGTTACAGCATTATTGTTAATTCCTTTAACCCAGCTGTACATTCCAATAATGATAACGGCTGCAATAATCCAAGGCAAGAATTTTTTCATGTTTATTTAATTTTAAAGTTGATTTTTAATGTTTGTTAATTGTGTTCTTATGGTTTCTAATTTTCTAATAATTTCAAACTTATCTAAGGTTTTCTTTTGTCCCTCTTTCAGATGGGTTTTGGCACCTTCTAGTGTAAAACCTCTTTCTCTTACCAGATGATAAATCAGCTGTAAATTCGTCACATCTTCAGGAGTAAACATTCGATTACCCTTCGCATTTTTTTTTGGTTTCAGAATGTCAAATTCGGAGTCCCAAAAGCGAATTAGCGATGCGTTTACAGCAAATGCTTTGGCTAGTTCGCCAATGCTATAGTATCTTTTATCTTTTGAAAGTTCAATATGCATTTTTCTGTTGAAAGTTTAATGTTACGCGTTTAAAGTCAAACCCTCCGCTATATAAATTTTAATTATAAATTAATCCAGTGACTGATTTTCCTGATTCGCCAATTTTGAAATGGCAACATATTCCACTGCCGAGATATTTCCGTAATAAAAATTTAGTGGATTCACTACTCTTTTATCTTTGTGAACTTCATAGTGTAAGTGCGGGCCTTCTGATCTTCCTGTGCTGCCTACGTAACCTATTATATCTCCTCGCTTAACTCTTTGCCCCGCCCTACAGTTGTACTTACTCAAATGTGCGTACAATGTTTCATATCCATAACCGTGCCTAATAACTACATGTTTACCATATCCCGAGGCCGTGTTGTCCGCTTGAGAAACGATTCCATCGCCGGTAGCAAAAATGGGTGCTCCTATTTTGGCTGTAAAGTCCATCCCTTCATGCATTTTACGTGCTTTGGTGAATGGGTCTGTTCTATAACCAAACCCTGAAGCCATACGCTTTAGGTTTTCATTTCTGACAGGCTGAATGGCAGGAATGGCAGACAATAATTTATTTTTTTCTTTGGCCAATTTTAAAATATAATCTAACGACTTCGATTGGATTGCCAATTCTTTAGTAAGGATATCCACTCTTTTAGTAGTTTTTGATACGAGCTGCGTATTGTCATATCCTTCTAAAACAGCATATCGATTTGCATCTTTAAATCCCGATTTTCTTTCTTCTTTCGGTATTGGTGAAGTATTAAAATAGGTGCGGTATAAATTATTGTCGCGGTCTTCAATTGCGGCTATTACATTGTCTATCTGATCCATTCTTTTAGTCAAAACGTCATAATTCAACTTCAAATTATCAATTTCGCGGATCAGTAGTCTGTCTTTTGGGGTGTCAAAATAGGGGGTGTTCAATAGAATGACAAAACTTAAAAATCCAAATAGTGCGGAAGCCACTAAAAACAAGGCAGCTATGCCAATCTTCTTTCGTTTTTTAATTTTTATTTTCCTATACGCTAGATTTTCCGAATCGTAATAATATTTTACCTTAGCCATATTTTAAAATACCCTATTTTTGCACTTTGTAAAGTGTTATTTAAACAAATTTAATAAATGTTTCATTTGTTCTACACTTTTTTCAGTAATAAATAAAATAATGTGCCTATTCCAGCTATTTGTTGCAAGTTCTCGATTAGGAATCTTTTTTTCTAATGATGCTTCAGGAGCTTCCTTTGGTCGCTCTGTAACATCAAGAAAAAAATAGATTCCCATATCTCTAAGCTTTCCACTACTATCTGGGGCAAAATAAATTAAAAGATTGAATGATTAAAAGATTGAAAAATTCAATTCTAACTAATTTTTTAATATTTAAATAAAAACAATGAACTCAAAAGACGTACGTAAACAATTTCTAGATTTTTTTCAAAGCAAAGGCCATTTAATTGTTCCTTCGGCCCCAATAGTTCTTAAAGACGATCCAACTCTGATGTTTAACAACTCGGGTATGGCACAATTCAAAGAATATTTCCTAGGGAATGCTACGCCAAAAAGTACTAGAATTGCTGACACACAAAAATGTCTTCGTGTTTCTGGAAAACATAATGATCTTGAGGATGTAGGTTTTGATACCTATCATCACACTATGTTTGAGATGTTAGGAAACTGGTCGTTTGGTGATTATTTTAAAGAAGAAGCCTTGCCTTGGGCCTGGGAATTTTTGACTGAAGTTTTAAAATTAGACAAAGACCGTTTATACGTTTCCGTTTTTGAAGGCAATGAAGCAGAAAATGTTCCTTTTGATCAAGAAGCTTTCGATATTTGGAAACAGTTCGTTCCTGAAGATCGCATTATCCTTGGAAACAAAAAAGACAATTTTTGGGAAATGGGAGATCAAGGACCGTGCGGACCTTGTTCTGAAATTCATATTGATTTACGTACTGACGAAGAAAGAGCTACAGTAACTGGAAGAAGTTTAGTAAATGCGGATCATCCACAAGTGGTAGAAATATGGAATAATGTATTTATGGAATTTAACCGTAAAGCCGATGGTTCATTAGAAAAATTACCAGCGCAACACGTAGATACCGGAATGGGATTTGAGCGCTTGTGTATGGCAATGCAAAATGTGACTTCAAACTATGATACCGACGTATTTACGCCTTTGATTGAAAAAGTAGAACAAATCACAGGATTGAAATATACTTCAAACGAAGTAAAAAACATTAGCGAAGAGCAAAACAAAACGAATATTGCTATTCGTGTTATTGTAGACCACGTGCGCGCTGTAGCTTTCGCCATTGCCGATGGGCAATTGCCGTCAAATACTGGAGCAGGATATGTAATTCGCAGGATTTTGCGTCGTGCTATTCGTTACGGATTTACCTTTTTGAATACAAAAGAAGCTTTTATTTACCAATTAGTAGCAGTTTTAGCAGATCAAATGGGTGATTTTTTTCCAGAAATCAAGTCGCAGCAAAACTTAGTGACTAATGTAATTCGTGAGGAAGAAACTTCTTTCTTGAGAACATTAGACCAAGGATTGCAATTGTTAGAAAATGTTATTGCAGAGACAGAAGGAAATGGAATTGCAGGTGCCAAGGCATTCGAATTGTATGATACTTTTGGTTTTCCAAAGGATTTAACAGCCTTGATTTTAAGAGAAAGAGGTCTAGAGTTAGATGAAGCTGGTTTTGATACGGCGATGCTAGCACAAAAAACACGTTCGCGTGCTGCTTCCGAAATTTCTACGGAGGATTGGTCCGTTTTAATTCCGGGGAATGTAGAAACATTTGTAGGTTATGATCAAACGGAATCAGAAGCGAAAATTACTCGGATCCGTAAAGTGGACTCTAAAAAAGATGGTATTTTATATCAAATCGTTTTAGATAATAGTCCGTTTTACCCAGAAGGAGGAGGCCAAGTAGGTGATAAAGGAACTTTGGTTTCGGCAAATGAGACGATCCAAATTATCGACACAAAAAAAGAAAATAATCTTATTTTACATTTCACAAAGCAATTGCCAGAGAATGTAAATGCGATTTTTATTGCAAAAGTAAGTTCGGATTTAAGAGCTGCGACTGCTAAGAATCATTCCGCTACGCATTTAATGCATTTGGCTTTGCGAACTGTTTTAGGAACGCACGTAGAGCAAAAGGGATCATTGGTAAATCCAAAAAATCTACGTTTTGATTTTTCTCACTTTGCAAAGGTGACTGATGGCGAATTGCAGCAAGTAGAAGACTTTGTAAATGCAAGAATTCAAGAGCAAATAGCGCTGATAGAAAGAAGAGATATTCCTTTCGCGCAAGCGGTAGAAGAAGGGGCAATGGCTTTGTTTGGAGAAAAATATGGTGATCATGTACGTGCTATTAAGTTTGGCGACAGTATGGAACTTTGTGGAGGAATTCACGTAAAAAACACTGCTGATGTATGGTATTTCAAAATTGTTTCAGAAGGAGCAGTTGCGGCAGGAATTCGCCGTATCGAAGCGATTACTGGTGATGCTGTAAAAGGATTTTTTGCTTCACAGGAAGAGCTATTAACTGAAATTAAAACTGCGTTGAAAAACCCACAAGATTCACTAAAAGCCGTTATAGCACTTCAAGAAGATAATGCCAAATTGAAAAAACAGTTGGATTCCTTGTTAAAAGATAAAGCGAAGAACATGAAAGGGGAGTTGGCAAAAGAATTGCAAGAAATAAACGGTATTCAATTTTTAGCAAAGCAAGTTGATTTGAGTCCGGAAGGAGCAAAAGATTTGGCTTATGAGTTGGGTAGTTTGGGGAATAACTTATTTCTTGTTTTGGCGACAGCCGAGGAAAGAAAACCAATGCTTAGCTGCTATATTTCCAAAGAATTGGTAGCTGATAGGAAACTTAATGCCGGACAAGTTGTTCGTGAATTGGGTAAGTTTATCCAAGGAGGCGGAGGAGGGCAACCCTTCTTTGCCACAGCTGGAGGAAAAAATATTGATGGAATTCAACATGCTTTGGAAAAAGCGATTGAGTTTATAAAGTAGCAACACCAAAAAATAATGATAGAAAAAAACGTGCCGTGGCGAGCAAGCCCAGTCTTATGCTTGAAGTCTACATTTGATTTAAAGATACGGCTCGTTAGTTTATATTTCGTACATTTGGTTGTAGTTATTGAAACTGTTGGTATTCAGAAGGATATAAACTATTCTTTAATAGTCCCTTAATGAAAAAAGCACTAAATATATTTTTAATTGTCTCCGTCCTTGCTGCGGTCTTTTACTCTTGTTCTAAAGACAAGGATGCCAATGTTAAATTGCTGAAACAATTAGTTGAGATAGATGCTGACGGAACATCGGTGACAACTGACTATAGCTATAATGGAAATGAAATAAAAAGTATTGATGGGCCTACGCAGCGTACAGATTTCAGTTATATGGATGGGCTTATTACTAAAATTATAGTATTAGATAAAACAAACCAAGAGGTCACTACCACTAAGTATAGTTATCTGAGAGGACAGTTAGTAAGCGCGAAGTCTGTAGACAACTATATAATAAATTACATGCCTAATTCAGATGGCTCGATTGCCTATGAAAAATTCTCAATAAACACGGGAGGGGGAAAAGTTAAAATTTATCATGGTGTTTTATTTTTTGAAAATAAAAATTTAAGCAAAGACGAAAGGACATTTGATAATGCTCCTTCGGGAGTTACCGTTACCTATAGTGTTGACTTTGAGTATGACTCTAAAAACAATCCGTTTTATTCTATCCTGGGATACGAAAAGTTACTGGAGCACGATGACTTTATTTCAGCAAACAATAGCTTAATAACTGTGTTCACTAATAGTTCTGCCCAAAATGATCAAATAATCTCTTCGGCAAATTTTTATAAAAGTACTTTCAAATACGATGAAGATGGCTATCCTACAGAAAGGATTTCAGAGGCTGTCATGCCTGTTAATGGAAATTCGGATTACTTGAAATCAAAGTACTTCTATTAATAAATTACTAAATTTTTAGAAATATTTAATCATGCAATTCAGAACTTTTGTTCCTATTTCTCAAAACAATTATAAAATAGATTACAACTCTAAGATTGTTTCTTTAGGATCTTGCTTTGCCGTAAATATGTCCGAGAAGCTGGATTATTTTAAGTTGCAGCATGTCTGTAATCCGTTTGGGATTTTGTTTCACCCATTGGCGATTGAGAAAATGATCAATTTTACTATTTTTGGAAAGCGATACACAGAAAAAGATGTTTTTTTTCATAACGAACGCTGGCATTGTTATGATGTGCATTCGGATTTAAGTAATTCAAATAGGGAGGAACTATTAATATCCTTGAATACAATAATCAAATCTACTAAACATCAATTACAAGAAGCTACGCATATTATTATCACTTATGGTACGTCCTGGGTCTATCGAAATATAGAAAGTGATACTATAGTTGCAAATTGCCATAAAGTGTCGCAAAAGCAATTCAAGAAAGAATTACTAGCAGTTGATGAAATTCAAGAATCTATTGCCAATACATTGGAATTAATTCATTCCGTAAACTCCAATTGCAATGTTGTTTTTACAGTTTCGCCAGTGCGCCACATCAAAGATGGGTTTGTGGAGAATCAATGGAGTAAATCGAATTTAATAGCTGCACTGCATCAAATTATCAAATGTCAATTATCAACTGTTAATTATTTTCCCAGTTACGAAATCATGATGGATGAACTTCGAGATTATCGTTTCTATGCCGATGATATGTTACATCCTAGCCAAGTGGCTATTGATTATATTTGGAAGCGTTTTAAGGAAACGACAATCGCAGAAACAGCATTCTCTACAATGGATGCCGTCGAGACAGTTCAAAAGTCTTTACAGCACAGGCCTTTCAATCCAGATTCAGAAAGTTATCAAAAATTTGAAACCAATCTCAAGGCAAAAATTAGTAAGTTGGTAGCTCAATATCCACTTATGAAATTTTAATTATGCCAAGAAGAGGGTATTACTTATTATAGTTTTAAATAAGAGAACCGCTTTTTTACCAATTAAATATTGCGAATTAGCGGTTGGTTTTTTTCTTCACTTTCAATAGAAATAAATCAGTTAATCTGTGGCTAAAAAACTTACACCTTTTCTTTTTCGAAAATCAAGTCCAAACCTCCAGTGATTAAATGCGCGACTTCAGGCCTTCTTTGTTTTAAATTTTCAAGATAATCCAGTAATTCTTCTAGTAGTTGAGTTTTGTTTCTATCTTTCAAGAGTTCAACGATTTCAATAGTGAGTAACCAATCATTAGGATGATCTGATTTTAATTTATTAAAAATAGGGACTAATGAAGTTTCTAAGTCTTTCGTTTCTCTTATTGAGCGAATGGCTTGATATAATTTTTCCAGGTTAGCACGTTCAGCACTATGTTTTGCTTTAATAGTTTTGCTGGACGGTAGATCTGTAATCAAATCAAAACTATTAGCATCAGCCGGGCCTGAAAAAGCCGAAACTAATTTCTTACCCACTGCCATATCATAAGCGCCCCATTCCGGTTGAAACAAAACAGTTTCGCCATTGGTCACTGTACAGTTGTTCATACGGATAAGGATAATTTCTCCTAGCAAGTTTCTAGATCCCGTAACGATATCTCCTTCAACAGTAATGTTACCTTCGAATTCTAGTTTTACGCTATTGCCTTCTGTTATGTTATACGCACTTAAGTCTTTGGGACTCATGTCCTCAATAGCTAGATTGATACCTTTTAGTTTCCCTATTGGGCTACCAAAACCTTCTGTATGACTAAGTGTTCCGTGACCAACTAATTCTTTCTCTCGAGAAGCCAAAGCAGTTTTCCCTGCAGTTTGTATATAAATAGGTTTGCCTTCATGTGCAATCACTTTAGTAAAAACACCTGAAACCTGCAAGCCTGTGCTTAATTCAATAGTTCCTAAAGCGCCAGATTCGATTAGTTTTTCTATTCCGGACAAACCGCCTGTTCGTAATGCCATTTTATTAGCAAACTCTTCAAGTACTAAACTTAAATGTGAAAAACTAGGCGTTACATAAAGTTGTGGTTGTAGTTTAGTGATATCAAAATTCTGATTTGCGGCTGATAGATCATAAGGGAGTTTCTTCACTTTGTCTGTCATGCAATGTGCGCTTTCGCCTATAGAAGAGAGCAAACCGGCGCCGTATATTTTTGGGTTTTCAACTGTGCCTATCAAACCATATTCAACAGTCCACCAGTGTAAGTTTCTGATCTGCGCCATTTCAGACAATTCGCTTATATTATTCTGCAAATCTTCCACCGCCTTTTCGGCAGCATCGATAGTTGCTTGTGGCGTGTCTTCTGCTTCTTTGACTATCGATAACAGTCTAATCGCTTCATACATTTGATAATCTTTGTCGGATGAAATCGCTTTGCAGCCTATTTCTCCAAAACGGCGTAAATATTCCGCATATTCTGGGTTGGCAATAATAGGAGCATGGCCAGCACCTTCATGAATAATGTCTGGAGCGGGCGTGTATTCAATGTGTTCCAACTGACGTATATCCGAAGCGATAACCAGAACGTTATACGCTTGAAACTCCATAAAAGCGTTGGGCGGAATAAATCCATCTACTGCAACCGCAGCCCAACCAATATCAGTAAGAATTCGGTTCATGCCATACATGCTTGGGATGTTGTCAATTTCTATTCCCGTTTTCTTCAAACCATCGAGATAAGAATTATGTGCTACTTTCGAAAGGTAATCCACATTTTTGCGCATCACATAACGCCATACAGCTTGATTGATAGGCGTGTAAGCGCTATAATCTTGAGGCTTAATAAATTGCTTTAAGTGTTTTGGCAATCGGTCTAATAACGGATTAGTTTCAATAGTTGGATTCATGTCGAAAACGTTGTAGTTGACATACAAAAGTACGAATTCTAGGAGCTATTTTCCGCTTTTCATTGGAATTTTTTTGTAAAAGCTTCCTTTTCACCCGGGGTCAAGAGAGTTGTATTTGACATGGAGCTGCTATTAATCTTAGTTCACTTCAAAAAGTAGAATTTGTGTTTTCTGTTTATTAGAGAAATTATTGTCAGAAACGAAAAGTAAGGATTGTTTTCCATTTGCCAGTTTCGGACCAAAAGTAATTCCTTCGATATTATCAATAAAAATACCTAAATCATCCATGTTCAGAATCAGTATTTTTGATGCTGGGGTAAATTCTTGCCCTTGCAATGAAGCTATATTTTTTACATCAGTTGCTTTGGAGAAATCACATAAATATACTTTTATGGTGCATGCTTGGCGCCCTACAGAGTAGGAACGCTCTACAACTAAGAGTTGGTTCTTAGCATAATACTGAATTGTTGATATTCCGTTTACGGCAAAACCAGCTGCAGGGTTTGGTTCGTGTGCAATGGGATCTAAAAGGTAGGCGTATTGTGCGGTATTTTTTCTGGAGTTCACATCAAACTCAAATAAACGTATCATACCGCCTTTTGCAGTGGTCGCTTCGCAATCATCTTCGTACAAAGACTCTTCGACGTTTGCGTATAGCGTTGTGTAATTTTTATTAAATGCTATTCCTTCAAGAACGCCATTACTGCGCGGTCCTTTTTCCTCTTTTTGCATGTTGAGGTTAGCCGGTAAATGATATTCATTTAAATAATTCCCATTTAAATCTGCTGTTTGTAATGTAGGGTTTTGCAGCACCGAAAAGTCTTTTGCAATAACACGAGCACCTTCACTACTCCATATCACCGAGTTTGTTTTCGGGTTGTAACGCAGTTCTTCTGGATCGATAGATTCAGATGGCGTTGTCTCCCAATTGCTGTATTTTTCTCCAGCTGCATTTTTTAATGAAACTACATTTTTAAAAGCAATCTTGTTTATTGTATCGGAATCCAAATGAATTTTTGCAGTATAAAAACGAGCATCATTGTAAATAGCTCTGTCATCAGATATGAAATAATACAAGTCATTTTTAGTATCATAATCGATACTGGATAATCCGCCAACAACCGTATTTTTAAATTCTTGATTGAAGGGAATTTCAATAGTATTGATGAGTTTCAGCGAGGGATTCGGAGTGGATTTATCAGTACTATTTAAACTAGCACAGGAAATAAAAGCAAGCGGTAAAAAAGCAATAAGTAATAATTTGCGCATGAAACTTTATTTTGAATTTAAAAGATCTCCTTTTTGGTCAGCATCTCTAAAATAGTTGATCTTGTAATTGAACATCTCAGCCATGTTTTTGGCGCGTAGTTTCGCTTCATCAGCAATGGCGCCAGTAAATAAGACATCTACCGTTGCAGTAAAAATTTCCATCCAGCGGTCAAAATGCACTTTATCAATAGGTAAATGTTTGTGTGGAGGAAATGGGCTGCCGGTATAAGTGTGTTGCTCAAGTAAAATAGTTTGCCAAAAGCGATACATTTTTTCCAAATGTTCTGGCCAGCGATTCGCTATTTTCTCGTTAAATATAAGGCCAATAAAATCGTCTTTTTGCACTTTGCCATAAAAAGTGTCAACTAATAATTTGATGTCGTCAAGTGTGGTAATATCTTTAATTTGTGTCATAATGGGGTATAAAAAAGCCTACACAAAGGTAGGCGATTTATATAGAATAAGTAATTATGGGTATTTCTATTTTGGCGGGAATTGTGCTAGAATTTTCGCTACAAACTCATTGATTTGGCTTTCTTTTCGCTCTCGGTTTTCCGTTAGGTAGCCAACACCTTCACCTTCCCAAACGAGCTCTTTTTTCTTAGCATCAATTAAATCAATATATAGCGTTCCTTCGACAGAAGTAGAAACAAAGGAGCGTCCTCCCCAAAGGTAAGGGTTCCAGCCATATCCCCAACCATATCCCCAACCTGCATTGAATTGATCAACATCAATACGTTCTCTTTCTTTGGTAAATATATTAATCAATAAATCTGGATTTTCACTTTTAATCATCCCTTTTTTACCAAGTTCATAATCAATTGCATTCAGAATTCTTTTTTTGTCCAAACCTGATATTTCGGCCCTGTCAATACCTCTTTTGTGAAAAGCATAGGTTTTGTATTGACTGAAATCTACCGCTTTGTCATAATCAGAATGTACTCTAATGGAGCTGCAGGAAACCAGTATAAATAGAAAGAATATGGGAAGAATTTTAATTGCTTTCATGATTTAAATATTTGATTGTTAAATGTCTACTAAAGGTACGCTCTAATTATTAAAAATCCAACAAATTATCGGCAACAATGTTAGGAAGAGTCACTTTTAACAAAGGTTGGCTTTTCATAGCTCTTTTTATGGCGAAAACCGCGCCCTCATTGCGCGCCCAGCTTCTTCTTGAAATTCCGTTATTGACATCCCAGAAAAGCATGGATTCGATACGTCCTGATGCTTCTTTCGAGCCGTCAAGCACCATCCCAAATCCACCATTAATTACTTCGCCCCAACCTACGCCGCCACCGTTGTGGATAGAAACCCAGGTTGCGCCGCGAAAACTATCTCCAATCACGTTTTGAATCGCCATATCAGCAGTAAAACGCGAGCCGTCATAAATATTCGAAGTTTCTCTGTAAGGGGAATCCGTTCCTGATACATCATGATGATCCCGACCTAAAACCACGGTTCCTATTTCTCCTTTGGCAATAGCCTGATTAAAAGCTTCTGCAATTTTCATACGACCTTCTGCATCAGCATATAGAATGCGGGCTTGTGAACCAACCACCAATTTATTTTCTTGTGCCCCTTTTATCCATTGAATATTATCCTGCATTTGTTGCTGAATTTCAATAGGAGCTGTTTTTGCCATTTCTTCTAGAACTGCGCAGGCAATATCATCTGTTTTTTGTAAATCTTCTGGTTTTCCAGAAGCGCAAACCCAACGGAAAGGTCCAAAGCCAAAATCAAAACACATAGGGCCCATGATGTCTTGAACATAGCTTGGGTACTTGAAGTCAATATGATTTTCGGCCATAATATCGGCCCCTGCACGGGAAGCTTCAAGTAAGAATGCATTTCCATAATCAAAGAAATAAGTTCCTTTGGCGGTGTGTTTATTGATTGCTGCGGTGTGTCTGCGTAATGTTTCTTGTACTTTTTCCTTGAATAAATCAGGATCGTTAGCCATCATTTCGTTAGCTTCTGCAAACGACATATCTGCAGGGTAATATCCTCCAGCCCAAGGATTATGCAATGAAGTTTGATCACTTCCTAAATCGATATGGATGTTTTGTTCGTCAAATTTTTCCCAAACGTCAACTATATTTCCAAGGTAGGCAATCGATACTATTTCTTTATTAGCTTTCGCGAAAGCAATTCTTTTTACTAATTCATCAATGTCTTCGACAACTTCGTTGATCCAACCTTGGCTGTGACGAATGTGGGTTATTTTGGGATTCACCTCGGCACAAACGGTAATGCATCCGGCGATGTTACCGGCTTTAGGTTGGGCGCCACTCATCCCTCCTAATCCTGAGGTTACAAATAAACCGCCTTTTGGAGGTTTTTTTATTTTTCTAAAACCATTCAAAACCGTAATTGTAGTTCCATGTACTATTCCTTGCGGACCAATGTACATATAACTTCCTGCAGTCATTTGGCCGTATTGTGATACTCCTAATGCATTCATTTTTTCCCAATCATCCGGTTTAGAATAATTAGGGATTACCATTCCGTTTGTGACTACGACTCTTGGCGCTTCTTTGTGTGAAGGGAATAACCCCATAGGGTGTCCAGAATACATGGTTAGCGTTTGTTCATCTGTCATTTCCGACAGGTACTGCATAGTCAATAAATATTGTGCCCAATTCTGGAAAACGGCACCATTACCGCCGTAAGTAATTAACTCATGAGGATGTTGCGCTACGGCATAATCTAGATTGTTTTGGATCATCAGCATAATGGCTTTTGCCTGTTCGCATTTTCCTGGATATTCATTGATAGGACGCGCGCACATTTCATAATCTGGACGAAAGCGATACATATAAATGCGACCGTAAGTTTCTAATTCTTGTCGGAATTCTTGAATTAACTCAGGATGATGTTCCACCTCAAAATAGCGCAAAGCATTACGAAGAGCTAATTTTTTCTCCTCTGTGGATAGAATTTCTTTACGTTTTGGAGCATGATTAATGTCTGCCTCATACGGTTTAGGCTTAGGTAGTATGGTAGGAATTCCTTGTTGGATTTGTTCTTGGAAAGTCATCTTAAATGTTGATTCGTTAATTTAGTAAAATATTAATTCGGTATAAAACACCTTTGGAACGTCCTTTGGATTTTTACAGTAATTAAACTACTATGGATAACGAATATCCGATCGATGGTAGGATTTGTGAATTCGAATCCTAAATTTCTGTGAGCAAATATCCATTTAAATTGGTTTGATTTTTATTGTTTGAAAAACTAAAAATACCATCAAAGGTTATATTCAACAATTACTGTTTTTTTATATTTCCCGTTTTCTTATCGTAACCGTAAGGACAGTGCCGACAACCGCTTTTACAGCAATAGCCTCTTTTTAAGTGGTGTTTTTCTGTAAAGCATTTGTATCCTTCTGGGGTATAATAAAAATCTTCGTTTTCAATTAATTTTTCTTCGTTACTTTGCTTAACCATATTTTAACTTTAATCTCTTTTAATAAAACTGAATTGTCATTTTTGGAATAAATTGTATTTTTCTTTAAAAGTTATATTCTTACTAGGACAAATTTATAAATTTTATAACTAATGTTTCTAATTGTCACTAAATATTTAATTCCCAAAGGTTTTCGCGGATTGACCGCTTTTCCTTTTGTATTTGTGAAATACCGCCGTGATAAAGAAAACACAGTCTTTATTAATCATGAAAAAATTCATCTGCGACAACAGTTGGAACTATTAATACTTCCTTTTTTTATAATCTATATTATCGAATACTTCCTTCGTTTCATCCAATATGGAAACCGGAATTTAGCCTACCGAAATATTAGTTTTGAGCGGGAAGCTTATGATAACGAATTGAATGCCGGCTACTTGAAAAAAAGAAGATTTTTTAGTTTCACAAAATACATCAACGGTACCAAGCATTAGTATTTTGAATAGAAGTAGCGGGGTTAAAATTTGTAGATAATGGTGAAGCTGCAAATGGAGAAGAAAGCATAAAAAATGATTTTGTACTGAAAAAAGTAAGGTAAAAACACATCCAATAGCGATTCCATTTTTTTGTTGCATTTAAATTTTACCTTTGTTGAAAATCATCTATTTTGAATCAAAAGCTTATTGTAGAATTTCCCAAATCAATCGCCGTTTCAATCAAACGAGAAGATTTGATACATCCATTCGTGTCAGGAAACAAGTTCAGAAAGCTAAAGTATAATTTGCTGAAAGCGAAAGAAAAAAACTTCGAAACATTGCTCACATTCGGAGGAGCTTTTTCAAATCATATTGCTGCAGTAGCCTATGCAGGAAAAGAGAATGGATTTAGAACGATAGGGATTATACGAGGCGATGAGTTGCGAGATCAAATAGCTGAAAATCAAACTTTAACTTTTGCGCAAAATTGTGGAATGGAATTCAAATTCGTCTCCAGGGCAGAATATCGGTTAAAAAATGAAGCTTTATTCGTGGAAAACTTGAAAAAAGAATTTGGGAATTTTTATCTAATTCCAGAGGGTGGGACCAATGAGTTGGCTATAAAAGGCTGCCAAGAAATCCTCACAAAAGACGACGCTGATTATGATTTTATCTGCTGCTCGATAGGAACAGGCGGGACTATTACAGGAATTATAAACAGTGCTTTGCCTCATCAGAAAGTTTTAGGATTTCCGGCCTTAAAAGGTGATTTTTTGAAAGATGAAATTCGTATTTTTGCACAGAATAATAATTGGGACCTAATTACGGATTATCATTTTGGCGGATATGGGAAAGTGAATGAGCATTTGATTGCGTTTATCAACCAGTTTCATCACAAAAATAATATTCCTTTAGACCCAATTTATACCGGAAAGATGGTTTTTGGCGTTATGGACATGATAGAAAAGAATTATTTCCCTGACCAATCAAAAATTTTATTGATTCACACGGGAGGAATTCAAGGAATTCAAGGAATGAATAAGAAATTGAAAAACAAACAATTACCAACAATAGACATACATGTTTAAAAAAGCCCTAGTAATTTTGACGGTTCTCTTACTAATAAGTTGCAATACTACAAAATCAGTTATTGTTACTACAAAATCAGCTCCAGCAGTTACAAAGAAGCCAGCTGCTAGACCAGTTAAAAAAACAGTTATAGCAAAGGAAAATAAAGAGGAAGTAATAGAGTCCACTTCGAGAACTACCGTTTCAACTGATATCGTGGCTAATTACATTGCCTTATATAAAGATATTGCTATGAGTAATATGAAGATGTATGGTATTCCCGCTAGCATTATTTTAGCACAAGGAATATTAGAGTCTGGCGCAGGAAAAGGAGATTTGGCTAATAGAGCTAACAATCATTTTGGCATAAAATGCCACGATTGGACGGGCGAAAGTGTCAGACATGATGATGATGCCAGCCAGGAGTGTTTTAGAAAATATAATGACCCTTCCGAATCTTTCAAGGATCATGCTTTGTTTTTAACGGGGAGAGGCAGATATTCTAGTTTGTTCTCTTTGCCAAAAGAAGATTATGAGGCTTGGGCAAAAGGACTTAGAAGTGCTGGTTATGCCACCGATCCAAGATATCCAGAGAAATTAATTTCATATATTGAAAGATATGATTTAGGGCAATTCGACTCCCAAGTTTTGGGAAGAAACTATGTTCCTGTTGAAAATCAGCCATCAACTATAAGAATAGCCAGTTTAGGGAACGAAGATAGTAGGTTATATGAAGTTCAAAAAGGAGATACTTTATACTCCATATCGAAAAAATATAATTTATTAGTAGATGAATTGAAGCAGAAAAATAAGCTTTTGATTAACACGCTTTCTATTGGACAAAAATTGATCGTGAATTAGAATTCCAAAAAAATTAATACAGTTATCATAACTAAAATATCAAAAATTATAAATGTTATATAAAAGAAGTAGTCAGCTTTTTGCTGAAGCAGAAAAGGTAATTCCAGGTGGTGTAAATTCACCAGTTAGAGCATTCAAAGCGGTAGGAGGAACTCCAATTTTTGTACAACGTGCTAAAGGTGCTTATTTGTATGATGAAGACGGAAACCGATTAATAGATTACATCAATTCTTGGGGACCAATGATTTTAGGCCATGCCTTTGATCCAGTGGTGCAAGCAGTGATTGAGAAAGCAAAGCTAGGGACCTCTTTTGGTATGCCAACAGAGTTAGAGACACAAATTGCAGCTTTAGCAGTTTCTATGGTACCTAACATTGATAAAATCAGGTTTGTTAATTCGGGGACAGAGGCTTGTATGAGTGCTGTAAGATTAGCTCGTGGATTCACCAAAAAAGACAAAATAATAAAATTTGCAGGTTGTTATCACGGTCATTCAGATTCCTTTTTGATTCAGGCAGGAAGTGGTGCCATCACTTTTGGTTCGCCAAATAGTCCGGGAGTAACAGCAGGAACCGCTAAAGATACTTTGTTAGCTAATTACAATGATGTTGAAAATGTGAGGACGCTAATCGAAGCTAATAAAAATGAAATTGCAGCAATAATTGTAGAACCTGTTGCTGGAAATATGGGTTGCATTCCTCCAAACAAAGGTTTCTTAGAAGGATTAAGACAACTTTGTACAGACAATGACATATTGCTTATTTTTGATGAGGTGATGACAGGATTTCGCTTGGCAAAAGGTGGAGTACAAGAGTTATCAGGAGTTAATTCAGATATAGTTTGTTTTGGTAAAGTAATTGGTGGCGGTTTGCCAGTAGGCGCGTTTGCCGCGCGTGCCGAAATAATGGATTATTTAGCTCCACTAGGACCTGTTTATCAAGCAGGGACTTTATCGGGGAATCCTTTGGCGATGGCTGCTGGATTAGTGATGTTACAAACATTAGATAAGGACCCTGCCATTTTTCAAAGATTGGCCGATAAAACAGCATACTTACACGAAGGAATTGATAAAGTTTTGAAAGCTAATAATGTTGTTTTTACAATTAATAGAATAGGCTCGATGATTTCTGTACATTTTGATGCGACGCCAGTAATTGATTTTAAGTCTGCAGGAAATGGAGATAATGAAACCTTCAAAAAATTCTTCCACGGACTTTTAGAAGAAGGGATTTATATTGCGCCATCAGCTTATGAGACTTGGTTCATAACAGATGCATTGACTTATGAAGATTTGGATTTCACCATTCAAGCCGTAGATAAAGTTTCTAAAAATTTTTAGTTAAAAAAACTCTCGGTTGATATCGAGAGTTTTTTTTTAAAATTAGTTTTTATTGGTTTTTCCATCCATTTCTTTTCTTTGATGCATTCCTTTTTTATGATGGTTTTTGTCCTTCATGGTATCCCATTTTGCAAATTGCTCAGGAGATAATATAATTTTCATTTTTGCTTTCATGGCAATTTGCTCATCCATCATTTTGCTTTTCATAGCAAAACGTTCGTCTCTTGTCGGTTTCTCTTTATGAGCCTTCATCATTTCGTCACGTTTGCCACTTTTTTCGGCAATGATACTTTTCATTTGATCTTGCTGTTTCACTGACAAGTCCAAGTCTAATGTCATTTTTTTCAGCATCAACTCATTTCGTTGTTCAGGAGTAAATTTTTCCATCTCAGCTCTTCCGTCTCTTTTTCCCATTTTATTTCTCTCTTGTGCAAAGCTTGTCATTCCAACAAGCAGTAATGCGGCAATAATTAATTTTTTCATTTCTATTATTTTAAAGTTATAGTAGTAAGACAGGGATGTCTAGCTGTGGTTTAATCCTTAACAAAAGTTTAATAAAAGGAGATACTTATAAGACATATTAAATAATGGAATTATATCTTTGCACAGTGAAAAAAATGGCTGTCATAATTATTATAATTCTATTTCTAAAACCAATATTCCCGGTTATAGATTATGCCGTTAATTATGACTACATCTCAAAAGTACTTTGTATCAATAAAGCAAAACCAGAACTCAAATGTAATGGAAAGTGTCATCTGATGAAAGAATTGGCAAAAGCTTCAGAGGATGATAAAACCAATTCCACTGAAAAAAAACAAAGTACAAATAAATTAATTGACCTTTTTGTTGGAGAACAAGATTCGTTTAAGTTCGCGTTTCTGGTTAATAAAAACAAACCTTCATTCAATTCAAAATGCAGAAATCTTTATTCGCATTTGGATTCTAATTCTATTTTTCACCCACCCATTTTCATTTCTTAAATAGTAAATAAACTTTTAGTACCTCTATTTCCTTTGGCGAAAGTCCAATTGGAATCTTAGTGATACGCCCTATTTTAAAATTTATAAAAAAAGAAATTACCCTTAAAAAATGAAAAATTTAATATACAAGGCCATAGCTGTTTTAGCTTTGAGCGCCACATGTACTGCTTGTTCTAATGACGACGAAACAATTTCAGGAACAGGAAACTTAGCAATAGAATTCGATAATTCTTTTAAAGGAGATGATCTAATTTTAGATACACAAGCTAATACTACAGGGACTAACGAAGTCCTTAAAATTAGTAGTATAAAATACATTATCAGTAATATTGTCCTTACAAAAGAAGATGGAACCACTTTTACAAATCCAAAAAGTGAAAGCTATTTCATAGTAAACGAAGCTGATATAGCGACACATGTATTGAATCTTAAAGACCTTCCTGCTGCTAATTATACTAAAGTTACTTTTGGTGTTGGAGTCGATAAAGAGCAATGGGAGGCCGGAGCAACAGGTCAAGGTGATTTCTTAGCAACGGCGCAAGCAGCAGGAATGATGTGGAGCTGGTCAGCGGGTTACAAATTTGTAGCTTTTGAAGGAACTTTTATATCAGCAACAGTTACTACTCCAGTAGGTTTTAAAGTACATACAGGACAAACAGGTACTGATTATAACTATACTACTGTTGCGCTGGACTTACAGACAAAAGCATTAGTAAGAAGCACAATTACACCGCAAATTCACATTATAACTGACCTGGCTAAGATTTTAAATAGCACAAATGTGATTAAGCTTTCTGATAATAATCCTAATGGAACGGGTGCAAATATCATGGGAGGTGCTAATTTACCACTAGTTACAGCAAACGTTGCAACTATGTTTTCAGTAGACCACGTTCACAACGATTAATTTCATTTTTAGGAGCACAAGAGTTTTGTATAAAGAAATTAGGTCCCGTCTTTCGCTATATCTTTTTTTGAAATAAAAAAAGGATGCCGCTACAACCGGGGCTAAATCAAAGCTTTTGTGCTTTTATTTAAATCTAAAACCATGAAATTAAATCATTTTATTTGGTTACTCATTCCGTTATTATTTAGTTGTTCTGATCAGGATGATGCATATGTTAATCTTCCTTTAGATTTCTCAGTACCCTCAAATTTCCCTGATTTGAAATATGATATCAGCTTAAATCCCCCTACAGAAAAAGGATTTGAATTAGGTAAAAAATTATTTTATGACGGCCGTTTAGCTTCGGATGGACTAGTGTCTTGCGGATTTTGTCATTTACAAGAAGATGCCTTTACCCATCACGGACACACTGTAAGTCATGGTGTTGATAACGCTTTAGGGACTAGAAATGCACCTTCTATTCAAAACTTAGCTTATCAATCTGTATTTATGTACGATGGAGCTGCAAGCCATTTAGACTTACAACCCATAATACCGTTGACTAGTCCTATAGAAATGAATGGCGATTTAAATGCTATTCTGGCTATGATGAAAGCAGATAAAATCTATAAGCAATTGTATAAAGAATCTTTTGCTGATGGTGCTGTATCTGTTGAGAATATGCTAAAAGCGCTTTCGCAATTTATGGTGATGTTGACATCGTCTAATTCTAAATTTGATCATTATAGACGCAATGAAGCACCGGGAACTTTCAGTAATGAAGAAACTGCTGGATACACTATTTTTAAAGCGAAATGTGCTTCTTGCCACGCAACGGATTTAATGACTGATGATTCTTTTAGAAACAACGGTCTTGCCATAAACCCTTTGATTAATGATGTGGGGCGTTACAGAGTAACAGAGTTGGTGCAAGATTATTATAAATTTAAAGTACCTAGTCTACGTAATGTTGAGATGACCGCCCCTTACATGCATGATGGCCGTTTTGGTTCGCTAGAATCAGTACTA
This sequence comes from Flavobacterium sp. W22_SRS_FP1, assembly GCF_052113685.1. Classification (NCBI taxonomy): domain Bacteria; kingdom Pseudomonadati; phylum Bacteroidota; class Flavobacteriia; order Flavobacteriales; family Flavobacteriaceae; genus Flavobacterium; species Flavobacterium sp. W22_SRS_FP1. Next base: position 12,745 of record NZ_JBGQOE010000029.1, on the reverse strand, counting down.
AATCACTATAGTTCTGGAGTTGTCCTATCAAAAACCTTAGACCCTATTTTACAGCAAAATGGCCAACTTGGGATTTCACTTTCGACAACAGAAAAAGTGCAATTAATTGCTTTCTTAAAAACATTAACCGACAATCAATATCTTACTGATAAACGATTTTCAGAATATTAATACAATGAAAAATACAATCATAATATCTCTTTTTACTTTATTAGCTGTTCAGTTGGCAACAGCGAAAACGGTAAAAGACAGCATTTCAGGTTTTACATTTCAGAAAATGCAATTGGAGGCTGTAATGGATTTTGACTGCGATGCCTGCGGTTGTTCAGCTAGTGGCGGTAGTATGGGGTTCAGCTCGATGCTTAATGCTAATTTTGTTGGAGTTCGCTACTTTAATCAAAGTTATAGTAGTAGGGACGGAATCTTTGCTAACTCTCCGTGGATTGATGAAAATTTTAATACGACTCAAGTTTGGGCAAAAATCCCTGTTACTGATGAGATTCAGATTGCGGCTTTGATTCCGTATCACTTTCACGATCGAGCGTTGACATCTGGTGCAGAAAAGATCAGTGGGCTAGGAGATGTGACTATTATGGCGACCTACTCCGTATATCAAACTCAAAAAGATAGTGCGGTATTTGCTCATAATTTGCAAGTGGGTGGAGGTATAAAAATGCCTACAGGAAAGTTTAAAGAATCTAATAATCTAGGCACTGTAAATCAAAGTTTTCAATTAGGTACGGGAAGTTGGGATTACCTTTTACTAACAGAGTATGTTATAAAAAGGAAAGATTTGGGATTAAATGCTATGCTGAATTATACTTTAAAAACAGAAAATGACAAAAGATATCAGTTTGGGAACCAGTTAAACTATGGAAGTACCTTGTTTTATTTGTTAGATTTGAATTCGGTTCAACTTGTACCTCAGTTAGGGTTAGCGGGAGAAATCTACGAAACTAATAAGCAATATGGTGAAGCGGTACCAGATACTTCTGGTAATGTTCTCTTTAGTAAATTTGGTATCGAAGTAGGGAAAGATAAATTCTCAGTAGGAGTTAATGCTATGCTGCCTTTAAGTCAAAACTTATCGAGCGGAAGAATAGAAGCTAATTATAGATGGAGCTTAAATTTAAATTATACTTTATAGAAAAAAAAGAACGTTTTTTTATTCATTAAACCCAACAACTTTCTTGAAAGGCGTTGGGTTTAATTTTTTAAGAATAATACTCACATGATATATATCAGCTTTTTACTGCAGTAAAACACTAATATTTGTGGATTAATATTCAAAAAATATTTCCATGACAACAACTAAACCGTCACATACATTTCACATTCCGGTAATGGGATTAGCGTATACTATTGATAGTCCAATTCGAGTAGCAAAGTATGGCATTTCCTCCGTTATTTCAATAATAGATGATGATCTTATTGAAAAAATGAGCGCTTTTTACAGTGCTAAATTTGATGTTCCTTATCAGGAAATTACTCAAAAAATTCATGATTATCGCGCAGAACGAATCACCTCTTATTTGAATTTGGTGGACAAAATCGTAAAGGACAAATTCGACAATTTCAAAAATGAGTTGGCTGAAAGTAAACAGGCATTGGATAATTATATTGCCATGTTGCCAAATAAATCAGAGATAAAACTGGGTTTACAAAATTTAGTAGATGATGGACTCGCTTTTAAGGAAAATATCAAAAATTTTCTTGAAAACAATCTGACTACAGGTGATATTGATGTTAATATCATGACGAAAGTCGATAAAGATAATTTTATCAAAGATGAGCAATTAGCTACTAAATTTAATGATGCTCATGCTTCGCTTCGTGGTTTTGCTAATAGTACGCTGACTTCTTCGGTGGTGCTGTCAGCTGGAATGAATCCGAGATTGTACAGTTATTTTGAAAGTTTTGATATCTTTTTTCCAGATGCTAATAACCATTTGAATAAGAAAATCATCCTTAAAGTTAGCGATTTTAGATCGGCTATGATACAAGGAAATTTTCTTGCTAAGAAAGGCCTTTGGGTTTCGGAATACCGAATAGAATCTGGTCTTAATTGCGGAGGACATGCTTTTGCTACTGAGGGCTATTTACTGGGCCCAATTTTAGAAGAATTCAAAGAGAAAAAAGAACAATTGATTCAATCTGCACATGAATTGATGGTCAAAGCTTTAACGATTAAAGAGAAATACGTTCCTGAGAAGCCGTTGGAATTAAAAATCACAGTCCAGGGTGGAGTAGGAACCGCGGAAGAGCACGACTTCTTATTAGATTATTATCAAGTTGATTCCGTAGGTTGGGGTTCGCCATTTTTGTTGGTTCCGGAAGCTACGTCTGTTGATGAATCCACACGTAAATTATTGGCGAAAGCCAAAGAAGAGGATTTGTACTTGAGTCATATTTCCCCTCTGGGAATTGCTTTTAATACCTTGAGAGGAACAACAAATGAAATGCTGAAACAAAAACGCATACAAGAAAGTAATGCAGGAAGCTCCTGTCCCAAAAAGTTTTTGGCGCTAAGCAAAGAATTTGGCTATAAAGGAATTTGTACTGCTTCTAAAAAATACCAAGACGTAAAACTAGCGGAATTGGAAACTAAAAAAGATACTTTTTCTGCTGAAACGTTCGAGAATGCAAAAAATAAAATTACTGAAAAATCGTGTCTTTGTGTAGGTTTAGCAAATGCATCCTATTTAGAAAACGAGATTAAAATTAAAGGACAGGCTCAAGGAGTTGTAATTTGTCCAGGGCCTAATATGGCTTATTTCGATCAAGAAGTGTCACTTTCAAAAATGGTACAACATATTTATGGAAATGATTCGGTATTGACTGAAATGAATCGCCCAAACATGTTCGTCAAAGAATTGAAAATGTATCTTGATTATTTGAAGAATGAAATTGCAACTGTTTCTGAGGAGATAACGGCCGGCCAAATTAAAAAGTGGAATTCATTCAAGAAGAATTTAGGAGAAGGAATTGAGTATTATCAAAGCTTGTTCTTACCTAATCTTTCTTCTGAAAATGGGAAGATTCAGGACCTGCTTCGTTTTTATAAAGCGGAGCTATCAAACATAAAAATTCCATAATTGGAAATAGCATAAAATAGGAAAGCGGCTTAAAATTTCAAGCCGCTTTTTTTATGTCTTGTCCTGAAAAAATATTGCACAAAACAATTTTTGCTATTAGATTGGTGAGCTGAATTTAGTCTTTTGATATATATGCTTTAGTAGTATTTACTCTTTCAATCGGCACGCTTTAATATCTCCTGCTACAACCACTTCAGTCAATCCTAAAGAAGAAAGATTCTTCATGGCTTTATCCCATTTCTTGCCGCTCAATTCAGATTTGATCTTCAATAAACCAAATTCCATTTGGTTCTCATTGGTTTGTAAAAGTGCTACAATCAGTTTTTCGTCCTCTTCTAGTTCCACCTGAATTTGTTTTTTCTCTGGTCTCATTTGTGGGAACAATAACACTTCTTGGATCGACGCATTATTAGTCAAAAACATAATCAAACGGTCCATTCCTATTCCCATTCCTGATGTAGGAGGCATTCCATACTCTAAGGCTCTAAGGAAGTCTTCGTCGATAAATTCAGTTGCTTCATCATCTCCTTTTGCAGCCAGTTTTAGTTGCTCTTCAAAACGTTCTCTTTGGTCAATCGGGTCGTTCAGTTCAGAATAGGCATTGGCTACTTCTTTCCCACAAACCATCAATTCAAAACGTTCCGTCAATTCTGGATTGTCACGGTGTGATTTACATAAAGGGGACATTTCTTTTGGATAATCCGTAATGAACGTCGGCTGAATGTAATTTCCTTCACATTTTGCACCAAAAATCTCATCAATTAATTTTCCTTTACCCATGGTAGCGTCTACATCAATTCCCATGGCTCTGGCAGCATCAAACAATTCTATTTCGTTTTTTCCTGAAATATCAAAATCAGTAAAATGTTTTATAGAATCAGTCATTGTAACTCGAGCATAAGGAGCTTTAAAGTTGATTTTGTGCGCTCCAAAAGTAGCTTCGGAAGTTCCATTTACGGCAATCGCACAATGCTCTAAAAGATCTTCGGCAAATTTCATCATCCAGTTGTAGTCCTTGTAGGCTACATATATTTCCATGGCAGTAAATTCAGGGTTGTGCGTGCGGTCCATTCCTTCATTTCTGAAGTTTTTTGAGAACTCATACACCCCTTCAAATCCGCCTACAATTAATCTTTTTAAGTACAATTCATTGGCAATACGCATGTACAAAGGCATGTCCAAAGAGTTGTGGTGCGTAATAAAAGGTCTCGCTGCGGCACCGCCAGGAATTGGTTGTAAAACAGGAGTTTCAACCTCAAGGTAGCCTTTATCGTTAAAAAAAGAACGCATTGCGTTAAACATTTTTGTTCTCTTGATAAACGTTTCTTTTACATGATCGTTCACAGTTAAATCCACGTATCTACGGCGGTATCTTTGTTCTGGATCAGCAAATGCATCGTACGTTTTTCCATCAGCATCTGTTTTTACTACAGGAAGTGGTTTCAAGGCTTTCGCCAAAACTCTCAAGCCATAAATATGAACCGAAATTTCACCGACTTGTGTTTTGAAAACCGTTCCGCGAACTCCAATAAAATCACCAATATCCAATAGTTTTTTGAAAACTACGTTGTACATTGTTTTTTCCTCATCATCCGAAATGTCATCTCTAGAAACATAAATTTGAATGCGTCCTTCAGCATCTTTCAATTCTGCAAAAGAAGCCTTTCCCATGATGCGTTTTCCCATCAATCGTCCTGCAAGAATCACTTCCTTCCCTTCGTATTTCTCGAAATTGGCAAGGATTTCGCTCGAATGAGCGGTAGTTACAAATTCATTTGCCGGATAAGGATCTATTCCTAATTTGCGCAATTCTGTGAGTGCTTCTCTACGAAGGATTTCTTGTTCGGATAATGCCATTTTATGCTGATTTTAAGAGCGCAAAGATACTTTATAAGTCGCAAAGTTGCAAAGTTTTATAGTTGCAAAGTTTTTTTAGGAGCAATTTCCAGCTTTCCGTTTCAATCTTTTGTTTTTTAAAGGAAAAAACAAAAGGATTTACACTTCAATCTGGGCTAATAGAGTTGGTTTAAAGCAAAAATATTTTCTTTTAGAACATAGAAGATTAAAAAACAATTGGAGAATTAATAGAAAATTTTAAAATCACTAATCTGGAAGTGATTTTGGAAAACTAAATTTTTAGTTTGATTTGCACGGTTGCTACTTCAATCTAAATCTTTGTACATTTGCAAATGAAAACCTTTGCGCCCCATAAAATGAATAAAACAATCCAACTTCAAGATTTAGGAAATAAAGATTACAAAGAAACTTGGGAATATCAAGAAGAATTATTCAAAGGAGTTGTTGATTTAAAAATTAGGAATAGGAGAGAAGAACTTAATCTTGTAACTCCAAATTACTTTCTTTTTGTAGAACATCCGCATGTCTACACTTTGGGCAAAAGTGGAGATCTAAGTAACTTGTTGTTGTCCGAAAAGCAATTGGAGGCCAAGGGAGCAACTTTTTACAATATCAATCGCGGCGGTGATATTACCTATCACGGACCAGGACAAATCGTAGGTTACCCTATAATTGATTTAGAAAATTTCTTTACTGACATTCATAAATACCTGCGTTTTCTCGAGGAAGCAATAATCCTTACATTACAAGAATATGGTTTGGAATGTGGACGTAGCGAAGGCGAAACCGGAGTTTGGTTAGGTGCAGAAACGCCATTTGCCAGAAAAATTTGTGCAATGGGAGTGCGAGCGTCTCGTTGGGTGACTATGCACGGATTCGCTCTGAATGTAAATGCTGATTTAGGTTACTTTGACAATATCATTCCTTGCGGGATTCGCGGTAAAGCAGTAACCTCTTTAAATGTTGAACTTGGTGTGGTAAAAGTGGATGAAGAAGAAGTGAAAGAAAAAATCCTTAAACATTTTTCCAATCTTTTTGAAGCTACTTTTAAGAAATCTTAAATTATAAATCAAAAGAATACTGTTCCGGCAATAATCGAAAACTCATTCTGTGGTATTTTGTCACTCCATATTTTCTTATCGCTTCACGATGCTCTTTGGTAGGATATCCTTTATTTTTTTTCCAGTTGTACATCGGGTATTCGTCATGAATTAGATTCATGTATTCGTCGCGATAGGTTTTTGCTAAAACCGAAGCGGCTGCAATACTCATGAATTTTGAATCTCCTTTAACAATACTCATACTAGGAATAGAACGGAGAATTTCAATTTCGGCTGTTGTATAAATTTTTCCTGCTTTATTTGTAATTCCATTTTTGTGGATAAACGAAGCGCTTCCGTCAACAATAATATACTCCGGTTGTGGTACAAGTTTCAAGACGCACTCCTGCATCGCTTTTATCGAAGCATTGAGTATGTTGATTTTATCAATTACATTAGGTTCTAAATGCGAAACCGAAAAACAAAGAGCTTGTTCCTCTATAATAAGTTTTAATTTTTCTCTTACTTTTTCCGAAAGCTGCTTGCTATCGTTAAGAGTTTTATTTGTGAAATCAGCCGGCAGTATTAACGCTGCTGCAGTAACTGGCCCAGCAAGGCAACCACGTCCAGCCTCGTCAGTTCCGGCTTCAAGAATAATTTTCGAAAAATTAGTTAAAAGCATCTTTTTTTACAAATATAGAACCAAAATCTTTTTTAAGTTATCTGTTTAAGTCAGAACTTAGGAAATAATGTTGCAAATGCGAAAATGGTAGTATACACTTGTTAATTTTTATTTCGCCTAATAGGAGTTAATGTTTTTATATTAAATGATAAATATCGTAAGTAGTGGCATTTTAATATCAGCTGATTTACTTAAGAGTCCTGGCAAAACTGGGAAATTGCGATATTCACCTCCGCTTGAGTTAACTCAAGTCGCAAGAATTATTCCTTCTTGGAATTATTTGTAAGTATAATTATAACAAATAAACAAAAAACTGCTGCTGTTTTAATATTCTGTTTAATCTGCTTTCCTCAATTAGTTTAATAAAAAACAAAGTATGTACATACACAAATGTTAAATATATAAAATATACTATTAAATTTAGGTTAATTAATTATTAATAATGAATCTTTGTAAGATAACTAATTCAAACTATTTAATATGAGATCAAAATTCAAATGGATTTTTTCGTTGTTGTTGGCTATGTCAATGCAATTTGTTTTCGCTCAAGAAAAAACAATTACCGGTGTTGTATCTGATGCTTCAGGAAGTTTACCAGGCACAAATGTAGCAGTTAAAGGCACTACAAGAGGTACGCAAACAGACTTAGACGGGAGGTATTCAATCAAAGCAAAGACTGGTGATGTTTTATTATTCAGCTTCATAGGTATGAAGAATGTCTCAAAAGTAGTTGGATCAGCAAGCACCATCAATGTGTCGATGCAAGGTGGTGAAAGCTTAAATGAGGTGGTAGTTTTGGGGTACGGAAAAACATCTACAAAAGCAAAAGCAATAGGTTCATCGCAAACCGTTACTTCAAAAGTGCTAGAAGGAAGACCTAATGTGAATGTATTGCAATCATTGCAAGGGCAATTAGCAGGTGCGAATATCGCCTTAGCTTCAGGTCAGCCTGGTAGTAATAAAATTGATATCATTATTAGAGGGGCTTCTTCATTAAATGCGAGTCTTGAGCCACTGTATGTTATCGATGGGGTGCCATTGACTCAGGCATTTTTCAGAAATTTGAATCAAAATGACATTGAGAGTGTTTCTGTACTTAAAGATGCATCTGCGACATCTATTTATGGTAATAGAGGTACAAATGGTGTTATTGTTATAACTACTAAAAAAGGGGATTTTAATTCTCCGCTAGCTGTAAATTTCTCTTCTTCTTATGGAGTATCAGAATTTAGAGGTGATGATTACAACTTGACTAATGCTAAACAGCTTTTAGGAATTCAAAAGGAATACGGTGCTGGTCCAGGTTTTTCTGGCGTTGGTCCTGGTGTTACTGTTGATGTAAATAATATTGATGCTTACGCTATAAATACGGATTGGAAAAAAGTGTTTTTTAGACAAGGAAAAACTTCAAGTCAAGATGTTAGTTTTACTTTAGGTAGTGAAAACACAAAAAGTTTTACCTCTTTAAGTTACTTCCAGCAAGATGGTATTGTGCCAACAACAGATTTTAAAAGATTTACTTTAAGATCAAATTTTTCTGGTAAATCTGCAAATGATAGATTGACATATGGTACTAATATTACTGCTGCATTTTCTAAAAGAAAGCAATTAGAGCAAGAAACTAGAGCAGGTATTAATAGTAATGTTCTTCAAAATCCGCTTACAGGGTATATATTGTCGCCAGCTTATATAAGTCCAGACGGATACAAAAGTGGAGCCCAATTATTTGCTGACTTTGGATCTCCTGCGCTAGATATAACCCCTTACATGTTATTAGATTTATTTAACGGTAACAATGCTCCTAGTTTTTTCGAAGAATTGAAGACGATTGTTTCAGCTAATTTAGCGTTCAAAATAACTAAAGATTTGACATTCAGAAGTACAGCTGGAGCTGATTATGCAGAAGACAAGAGAACTTTCGCGATTGGTCCAGAAGCTTATTTATCTGTTGCAAGAGCAACTGGTGCAGGCCAGCCGTTTCATGGTCTTGAAAGACAACAATCAAACAGGGAATTTTCTTTTAATGCAACAAATCAGTTGAATTATAATATAGAGTTTGGTAAAAGTACTTTAGACGCATCTGCTTATGTGGAATATCTAAAAGCTCACAGAAGATCATTGTTTTACCAACAAACAGGATTGAATCCATTGACTTGGGCTCCTGGTGCTGGTACCGGATACATACCGTATAGCTTAGCATTGCCATTCACTTATGCTCCTTCTGTAGGTGCTTCAAGAATAGATGCAGGTTTGTTTTCTTATTTTGGTACATTGGATTATGATTATGATTCAAAATATGGTATCGCTGCTACAGTAAGAAGAGATGCTAGTTCAAAATTTATCAATGAAAATAAATGGGCTACTTTTTATTCTGTTGGGGGACGATGGAATATTAGTAGAGAAGATTTCTTGAAAGACAGTAAATTTTTGACTGACTTAAAATTGAGGGCTTCTTATGGTACAGCTGGTAACCAGAATATTATTGCCAGAAATGAAGATAGTGATGTTGCGACCATTTTTAATGGTGTACAGATTGTTCGTGATTTGAACAGTACGCAATCAGGTTACGGTAATGCACCTTCATTCGGTGTTTCTTCTATTGCGAATGTAAATGCAAAGTGGGAAACTACTTCTCAAGCTAACGTCGGGATAGATTTTAACTTCAAAAATAGATTATCTGGCTCTTTTGATATATACAAAAGAGTAACAACTGATTTGTATACTAATATACCTGTATCATCATCTAACGGTATTACAAACTTAGCGGGTAATAATGGAGCTCTTTCTAATGAGGGTTTAGAGTTGGCACTTAGATATGACGTTCTGAAAGGCACTGATTTAAAACTTGCTGTTTATGCCAATGGCGCTTATAACAAAAATAAAATCACTGATTTAGGAGTATTAAACGACGGTACGGGTAAACAACGTATAGGAAATGATTTTGCAAATGCAATTGGAGGTCCAGCAAACCAGTACTTTGTTGTTCCTAGCAAAGGTGTTAACCCATTAAATGGAAATCTTTTGTTCACTGACATTAATGGTGCTGATACAGAAAGTCCTACTGATGCTGATAGAAGATTAACAGGGAAAAATAATTTACCTGTATATCAAGGTGGATTTGGTTTAAATGCTTTTTACAAAGGGTTTTTCTTAGATGCGGCTTTTGCTTACTCTGCTAATTTTTATAGATTTGATTTTGATTATCAAGGTCTTATGGATATTAGAAATGCAGAAGTATTTACAGTATCTACTGATATTTTGAATGCTTGGACTCCTACTAACACTAATTCAAATGTACCTTCTTGGGATGCTACTAATCTAGATACGGCTGATATATCTGATAGATTCTTACAAGATGCATCTTTCATACGTTTAAGAAACTTAAGTGTTGGGTACGATGTTCCATCTAAGTTTTTAGAAAAAACTTTCCTTACAGGTGTTCGTTTTAGAGTACAAGGAGAAAATATATTAACTTGGACAAAATGGAGAGGATTCGATCCTGAAACTTTCAAAGCTTCTACAACGGGTTACTTTCCAACTCCGAAATTGTACACTTTTGGCGTAGATATTAATTTTTAAAAAATAAAAAAATGAAAAAAAGAATATTAATATTAAGTGTTTTGGCAGTATTTTTCTCTTGCTCTGACGCAACTGATATTTTACAAGCAGGGGAGTTAAATGACGCTAGGTTATTTACATCCGTAAATAACATACAGTTATTTCTTAATGAAACTTATGACAGGTTAGGTACTGAAAACGAAATAATAGTTTCGTCACTATTAACGGATGAGGTTGCAATTGGTAGTGGTTTGATTTCAAATGAGACTCAAAGGTTTTTCCTGTTGACTACAAACGGTTTTGCTTCTAACATTTGGAATAGTCATTACAATACAATTAATTATTGTAACAGACTGATTAGAGGAGCTGCTTTGTACACGCCGACAGCTGAAGAAACGCCACAATACAATTCAATTTTGGCACAAGCTAGAGCTTTGAGAGCTTTTTCTCACTTTCAGTTGTTAACGTATTTTTCTACTGATTTAAGTAGCGATGCGGCTCCAGGTGTTATGCTTGTAGATTTTGTACCAACTCCTGATCAAGATATCCCTAGATCAACAAATGGTGAAGTTTTTAGTTTTATTGAAAGCGATTTAGCTTTTGCTCAAGCTAACTTAATAAATCCAACTGGTCCTACTGCATATAAGTTCATTAACAGAAACTTTATTAGAGCATTTAAAGCAAGAATGTATCTGTACAGAAAAAATTATCCACAAGCATTGATTAATGCGGATGATGCTATCACAAATTCTGGTTTAGTTCTTTCAACATCGACAATTACGGTAGCTAATTTCCCTTCCACGTCTGCGACTACAGTACCTAATGGTGCTGCTAATGGCGCAAATACTATCAATGTTGATCCTACATCAGCTTTTCCTATTCAGAGAGCATTATATCAAGTTGATCAATGGGTATCTGCTGGAAGTCCTGTTTATAGAAAAATGTGGGTGGATGCTGCACAAGGCGAGATTTTATTTGCTATTGACAAACCAATTAACAAAATTAACTTTAGTAGTACTTATAATACTAATGGTTCTTACATTACTGGCGGACCGTTATACGACATGGGTAGGACTTTGTTCAATGCATATAATCAAGATCTTGGTGGAGGAGCACAAGATTATAGAAGATGGTGTTTCGTTGATCGTTCATCGACAATCTCTACCGCCCCTGATGCAGCTTCTAGAACTAGTGAGGTAATTGTTATTGACAAATATCCGGGCAAAAATGGTGGTCATACCGCTAATGATTTGAAAGTTTTTAGATTGTCTGAGATTTATTTTATCAAAGCAGAGTGTTTGATCAGAAGTGGGAATTTGGCTGGTGCAGCCGATTTGATACGTCAAGTTAGACAGGCTAGAAGTTATACTGGAGGCCTAGTGGTAGCACCTACTTATTCTAATGTTGCATCGGCTTTAGCAGATGTATTATTAGAAAGAAGAAAAGAGCTTTCTTTCGAAGGTCACAGATATATTGATCTTAAAAGGTTAGGTACTGATGCAGGTGTAACTGGTACTGATAGATTTGCTCAAGATGCTGTAAATTCTTCTGCTACAAGTCCAGTTAATATCAATGTTACAGATTACAGATTTACATTGCCAATTCCTCAGAGAGAAATTAATGTAAATGCTCTAACTCAAAATCCTGGTTATTAATCAATTGTGATATTGTATTTAAAACCTCCTATAATCCTGTTTGATTGTAGGAGGTTTTTTTAATTAAACTTTTATGAAGAAAATAGTCTTTATGCTTTTGGTTATTGAGATGTCTTTCAGTCAAACGATCGTTGAAAGAGAGAAAATTAAGTCTTTCTATGATAAAAATAAAGTAGTTAAATTAAAATTGAGATTTAAAAGTGATTTTAAATCTCAATTTTCTTTGATTAATAGTTACAAAACCAATAAATCAATTGTAGATTCTGAGAAAGGATCCTTGCAAAGGATATATAATGGAGTACCTATTTATTTTACTACTGATAATACCGAGTCTGGAACAACAATTAATGCAAATGCATTATACACTGCTGGTGAACTCGGTCTAAATTTATCTGGCTTGGGGATAATAGCTGGTGTTTGGGATGGGGGAAAAGTGAGGTCGACTCATCAAGAATTTATTAGTGATAGAATTCTATTAGGTGACGGCTATGCTACTTTAAGTTCTCATGCTACCCACGTTGCTGGAATTATTATGAGTGCCGGTATTGATTCTAAGTCTAAAGGGATTGCCTATAAAGGGATTGCCAAAACTTTTTATTGGGATTCAGACATCGTAGAAATGGCTAGGTTTGCTGCAGATGGATTTTTAGTCTCAAATCATTCTTATGGTTATACTATAGGTGGGCTGGCAAATTGGCGTTTTGGTGCATATGATCAAACTTCTGCATATTACGATATAATATCTGAAATATTTCCTTACTATCAAATAGTTGTGTCGGCAGTGGTCTAACCCCCTAATAATCGGACTTTAACATTTTAAGTTTTACAAACATACAAAATAAGTAAATATCTTTGCTT
>NZ_JBGQOE010000028.1:0-40171 GCF_052113685.1 Flavobacterium sp. W22_SRS_FP1 | reverse complement strand
TTTTCGTTTTTCCATCGTACAAAATTATAGTTTTTGATTTATAATTGTGTCCGATTATTTAAGGGGTCAATACATTACACTTCTTCTTTCAGTATGAGATGTGTAAATATTCGACGAAAAAATATATTTGACTGTTGTAAACAAAATCATACTTAGGGTAATTTTAATTTTATTGAAGTGAGATAGTCAAAAATATTACTTATCAGAACAGCTATATTTTAGTCTTAAAAAAATTAGGGATGATCATAATTTAATTGTTAAACAGCAGGAAGCAAGAGCTTTCTGCTGTTTTTTGTTTTGTGAGTCTTCATTTTAATTTTGATTTTTATCTATAATTAGAATATTGTTATAGCAATTGGTTGGTTTTGCATCTGAGATATTTAATTTATAATATCTATTTTGATTAAGTATTCTAAGAGCTTGATCTGATATATAAAAAGTATTCATGTAGGGTTGAGTATAAATAAATCGCCATAGAACTTCAAACTGCAGAACTATTTAATTACTTTGACGGTTGATCAGGTAGAATTTGTGATAAATAAATATTATCAGTAGAATCAATTAGCATAATCAGCAAGATCTAAAGTTTACAAATTTAGTACAGTTGAGCTGTTCTACAATTCTCTTTAGATTAAACAATAAGTCAAAAAAATATCAAAATAAGGAATGTGGATCCTATTCCAAAAATAGATAGTTTGTAGGAAGGTTGCAAGTAATCTTCAAAGAAATAATATTCAGAGTCTGCAATTGTTAGTGACCTCAATTTTTAAAGGAAGCTAAGTTATTTCCCTACAAATAATGTACTTTTGGCGAAAAGCTAGAAAAAAACATTTAGAATTATACAGTTTAATGTCAGAAAATAAAACCGAGTTAAAACGTTCTCTAGGATTAATTGATGCCACGAGTTTAGTTGCAGGTTCCATGATAGGATCCGGAATTTTTATAGTTACCTCGGCCATGGCTAGAGACATTGGTTCTGCAGCTTGGTTGTTAGTTATCTGGTTGGTAACAGGACTGATTACGGTCGCCGCGGCATTGAGTTATGGAGAATTGGCTGGGATGATGCCCAAAGCAGGTGGGCAATTTGTTTACATTCAGCGTTCTTATGGAAGGTTAGTTTCCTTTCTTTATGGATGGACCGTTTTTACGGTGATACAAACAGGAGTTATTGCTGCAATCGCAGTTACATTTGCTAATTATGCGGCTATCTTTTTTCCTATATTAGATACTTCCCTTTTTAAATGGGAATCTGGCTTTGTTTTTTCATATCAAAAAGTTTTAGCTATTTTGAGTATAGTTGTGCTAACCTATATCAATACAAAAGGAGTAGAAAGCGGAAAAACGGTTCAATTGGTATTAACTGCGGCTAAGCTTTTTGCGCTTTTTGCACTTATAATTTTGGGGATATACGTTGGTTTGCATACTGATGTTCTATCAAACAACTTTACCCATATGTGGGATGCCAGCAGAACAGTTGTAGCAGCTGATGGAACAGTTACTGTGACAAAACTGGCCGGCATGGCGCTTTTAGGAGCTGCTGGGGCCACCATAATTAACTCCTTGTTCTCTAGTGATGCTTGGAATAATGTTACTTTTATTGCTGGAGAAATAAAAGAACCTAAAAAGAATATTCCACGTAGCTTATTTTTGGGAACTGTAATTGTCACTATTATTTATTTACTTGCAAATATTGCCTATTTAGCTTTGTTACCCATTCAAGGGACACCCAATGCGAATGACATAGCTAGTAACGGAATTATGTTTGCTAGTAACGATAGAGTAGGAGCCGCAGCTGCAAATATGATTCTGGGAAATGTGGGAGCATTCGTTATGGCTGGGTTAATAATGGTTTCGACCTTTGGCTGTAATAGTGGTTTAATTCTTTCAGGTGGAAGGTTATTTTATGCCATGGCTAAAGACAACTTGTTTTTTAAGCAAGCTACTGAACTGAACAGGAACCGGGTCCCAGCAAAAGCATTATGGGTTCAGTGTATTTGGGCTTGCGTATTATGTGTTTCCGGTAAGTTTGGAGACTTGTTAACTTATGCAACTTTTGCATCATTGCTGTTCTATATTTTAACGATTCTAGGTGTTTTTATCCTAAGAAAAAAGGAACCTAATGCAGATAGACCGTATAGAGCTTTTGGGTACCCGTTTGTGCCGGCGCTCTACATTTTAGTCACATCTGCAATTTGCATTACATTGTTGATATATGACACCTTAAATACTGGGCTAGGATTATTTATTGTAGTACTGGGGATCCCAGTTTATTATTTTGTGATGAATAAGAAGCAATAGCGATAATAACGATAACTATTCTGCTATCTTTTTCAACTTACTGATGTCTGTAAGTGTTATTTTCTTTCCTAGTAACGTAATCAGTCCTGATTTATTAAAATCGGATAGCAATCGAATACAGCTCTCAGTTGCCGTGCCAATCATGCTAGCTAATTCGTCCCTCGAAAGTTGGACCTTTAATGAATTGTCCGCATTTATGCCAAAAGTGCCATGCAAATACAGCAGTGTTTCTGCTAATCTTTCTTTGACGGATTTTTGGGCCATGTCAACTGTGTGACCATCGGATTCTTTCAGATCGCCGCAAATGGTTTTCATTACATTCATGGAAAACTGGTTGTTTTTGTCAAAGAAACCCATTACCTCGGTTTTGGGAATAAAACATACTTCCATGTCTTCAAGGGCGACGGCGCTTAGATTTACCGCTTCTTCACTTATTAAGGAACGTTGACCTAACAATTCTCCTTTTGAAACGAGTTTAACGATATGATCCTTTCCGTTAGGGCTTAATTTTGTGAGTTTGCAAATGCCTTGTTTAATGCAGAATATTCCGTTTACATTCTCTCCTTCTTCAAAAATCACTTCGCCCTTTTTAATGTTACGCGTTGTTTTGCAATCGGCAAGTTTCAGCAGCTCGTTTTTGTTGAGTGCTTTCAGGGAACTGAACTCTCTAACGATACATTGTTCGCATTTACTCATCTTGAAAAGTGTTTGTTAGTCATGTAAAATTACGCTTTTATATGACATATATCATATTTTAATTAACATTCGTTTAGCACCTTTGTCTCAGGTAAAAAGAGCAAAATTATGGATACACAAAACTGTTTCCATTGTGGTTTGGATATAATTAAAGTAGAGGAGATTGTTTTTGACGAAAGGGTTTTTTGCTGTAACGGCTGTAAAACCGTTTACGAAATTTTCAGTCTGAATAATTTGGCCTGCTACTATGATTTCGAAAAATCCCCTGGAGCGACTCCGCAAAAGACAAATGGTAAATATAATTTTTTAGACAATGAAAGTATTATTTCGAAACTATTGGAATTTCAAGAAGATACAACTGCTATTATTTCACTTAGCATTCCTCATATTCATTGTAGCTCGTGTATTTGGATTCTGGAAAATATACATCGTCTTCAAAAAGGAATAAGCGCTTCACAAGTGAATTTTCCGGATAAAAAAGTCAGGATTACATACAACCCGGAAGTGGTTTCGCTCCAAACCATAGTTTATCGGTTAAGCTCTATTGGGTACGAACCCTATATCAGTCTGGAAAATTATGAAACGGGAACAAATAATGTAGATCGAAGCCTAACGTATAAATTGGGTGTGGCTTTCTTTTGTTTTGGAAATATTATGTTGCTTTCCTTTCCTGAATATTTTGAAGTCAACGAATATTGGTTGGACACTTACAAACCTTTCTTCAGGTGGTTGATTTTTGTTATCTCATTGCCGGCGTTCTTTTATTCGGCTAACGGCTATTACGTTTCCGCCTATAAGAGTATCAGATCGGGAATGCTGAATATTGATATTCCAATCGCATTGGGAATTATTGTAATGTTTGTCAGAAGTACGATAGATATCGCTTTTGATTACGGGTCCGGATTCTTTGATAGTTTGACGGGTTTGATTTTCTTTATGTTATTGGGTAAAATGTTTCAGATTAAGACCTATAGTTTCCTGAGCTTCGAAAGGGATTTTAAATCCTATTTCCCTATAGCCGTTACCAGAATCAATGCAGATGCATCAGAAGAGAGTGTTCCCGTTTACGATATTCAAAAAGGGGATCGATTGCTCATCAGGAATCAGGAGTTGATACCGGTTGACGGGATTTTAATTAGTGAAAGCGCTACCATTGACTACAGTTTTGTGACCGGTGAAGCGATTCCAATAACCAAGAATTCAGGAGATAAAATATTTGCGGGAGGAAAGCAAGTAGGGAAAGTTATAGATATGGAAGTCTTGCATTCTGTTTCGCAAAGTTACTTAACGCAGTTGTGGAGTAATGATGTTTTTCAAAAGGACGTGGAACAACAACACAAAAACATCACCGATACAATCAGCCATTTTTTTACTCCAATTTTATTGTTGATTGCTTTTGCTTCATTCGGGTATTGGATTTTTATTGACACAATTACCGCTTTCAATGTTTTTACATCGGTATTAATCGTGGCCTGTCCCTGTGCCTTGGCTTTAACAGCGCCGTTCACTATGGGTAATGTGTTACGCATTTTGGGTAAACAAAAGTTTTACCTGAAGAATGCTTTGGTCATCGAACAATTGTCGAAAGTGGACACGATAGTTTTCGATAAAACGGGAACCATAACCACCAATAAGAAATCAAGTATTTCCTATGAGGGCACACCGCTTTCCGGCGAGAATTCAATTCTTGTCAAAAATTTGCTTCGGGCTTCAAATCATCCTTTAAGCAGAATGCTTTATGACTTCCTGCCAGACGGAAAAAGAATGAAAACCGCCAATTTTGAGGAAATTTCCGGTAAAGGAATTCAGGGAGCGATTGACGGAAAACATATTAAAGTCGGTTCCGCTTTTTTTCTTGAAAAATCAGAAGAAAGGGCCACGATGCAAACATCGGTTCATATTAAAATTGAAGGGGTTTATTACGGGAAATATGTATTCAACAATCAATACAGAGAGGGTTTGGAGAGTCTTTTTAAGAGTTTAAAGGCCGATTACAAGATCAAAGTTTTGTCTGGAGACAATGAAGGGGAGAAAACCACTTTAGAGAATGTTTTGCCCAAAGGAACCGAACTGGTATTTAACCAGAAGCCGGAACAGAAACTCGAATTCATCAGGAAATTGCAGGAAGAAGGTAAGAACGTCATGATGGTGGGGGACGGGTTGAATGATGCTGGCGCATTGGCGCAAAGCAATATCGGGATTTCGATTTCGGAAAACGTAAATGTTTTTTCACCAGCCTGTGACGCTATTCTGGAAGCCAACGAATTTCAAAAACTGCATTATTTCTTGAAGCTTTCGAAAAAAGCGATGACTACCATTAAGATGAGTTTTGCATTATCACTGCTTTACAATGTGGTGGGATTGTCATTTGCGATCACAGGGAATTTAAGGCCTTTAGTTGCGGCCATAATAATGCCTTTAAGTACCATTACTATCGTGAGCTTCGTGACGGTGATGAGTAATTATTATGCAAAAAGGCTGAAGTGATTTTATAATAAATTTAACAAAAAACGGAAGTATGATAAATGTCATATTTTTAGTATAAGTAGCAAGTTAACTTTGCGCTCACAAATTAGAGGTATGAGTGTTATTTATTTATTAATATCCATCAGTATTTTCGTGGCTGTTGCTTTTTTTATCGCATTTATAGTAGCGGTAAGAAGCGGGCAATATGACGACGATTATACCCCATCCGTCAGAATGCTTTTTGATGACGAAATCAAACCCCAAAATGAAGTACAAACAACAGAAGAAAAACAGAATTAATTATGGAAATGCAACAGTTTTACTATGACAACAAAATTGTTAAAAAGTTCATTTACGCTACCATTGTTTTTGGAGTGGTCGGAATGGCAGTCGGACTTTTATTGGCGACATTATTTTTATTCCCGAACCTTACTGACGGAATATCGTGGCTGAGTTTCGGTAGATTAAGACCATTGCATACTAATGCAGTTATTTTTGCCTTTGTTGGAAACGCAATGTTTGCAGGAATCTATTATTCTTTGCAAAGACTGCTGAAAGCGAGAATGTACAGTGATTTTTTGAGTAACCTTAATTTTTGGGGCTGGCAATTAATAATTGTTGCCGCAGCCATTTCTTTACCTTTAGGCTATACTTCTTCAAAAGAATATGCCGAACTGGAATGGCCTATAGACATTGCCATTGCATTGATTTGGGTTGTGTTTGGTATCAATATGATTGGTACTATACTAAAAAGAAGAGAACGCCATTTATATGTGGCGATTTGGTTTTACTTGGCGACTTTTGTAACCGTAGCGGTTTTACATATTTTTAATAGTCTCGCGTTGCCTGTTTCTGCAATAAAAAGCTACTCTGTTTATGCAGGCGTTCAAGATGCTTTGGTACAGTGGTGGTATGGACATAATGCGGTGGCTTTCTTTCTGACCACCCCATTTTTAGGATTGATGTATTATTTTGTGCCAAAAGCGGCAAACCGTCCCGTATATTCTTATCGATTGTCAATCGTTCACTTTTGGTCACTAATATTTTTATATATCTGGGTAGGTCCCCATCACTTATTGTACTCTGCTTTGCCTAATTGGGCCCAGAACTTGGGTGTTGTGTTTTCAATCATGTTATTGGCTCCGTCGTGGGGAGGTATGATCAATGGACTACTGACTTTGCGTGGTGCCTGGGATAAAGTTCGTGTTGATCCTGTTTTGAAATTTTTCGTTGTGGCAATTACAGGGTATGGGATGGCTACCTTTGAAGGACCTATGTTGTCTCTTAAAAACGTTAATGCCATTGCGCATTTTACGGACTGGATTATAGCGCACGTTCACGTGGGAGCTTTGGCTTGGAATGGGTTTATGGCTTTTGGGATGATCTATTGGTTGGTCCCAAGAATGTCAAAAGGACCTTTGTTTTCGGCAAAGCTGGCGAATTTCCACTTTTGGATTGGAACACTGGGAATTATACTTTATACCTTACCTATGTATGTGGCAGGTTTTTTACAAGCTTCAATGTGGAAACAATTTAATCCTGATGGAACTTTAACCTACGGTAATTTCCTTGAGACTGTGACGCAAATTATGCCAATGTATTGGATGCGAGCCGCGGGAGGAACCTTGTATATTATCGGAATGTTTGTTCTAGTTTATAACATCACCAAAACGATCAGGGCAAATGCATTAATTGAAGATGAATTAGCCGAAGCGCCAGAATTGCAAAAAATCACCAGCGGCAGAACAAAAGGAGAAAAATTTCACCCTTGGTTAGAGAGAAAACCGATTCAGTTGACAATTCTTGCAACTGTTGCGATCTTAATTGGCGGGGTTATTCAAATTGTCCCAACGATAATGGTGAAATCTAATATTCCGACGATCGCTAGCGTAAAACCATATTCGCCTTTGGAATTGGAAGGTCGGGACTTATATATCCGTGAAGGTTGTTTGGGTTGTCATTCACAAATGGTACGTCCTTTCAGAAGTGAATTGGAACGTTACGGACCCCAATCTAAAGCGGGAGAATTTGTTTATGATCATCCATTTTTATGGGGTTCAAAACGCACAGGACCGGATTTGTTGAGAGTGGGAGGCAAGTACAATGACAATTGGCATTTCAACCATATGTGGAGTCCCCAAAGTACCTCTCCGGGTTCTATAATGCCCGGTTACAAGTGGTTGTTTGATAATAGCGCTTTGGATATTTCGGATATTGAAGCTAAAATGAAAGTGATGCAAGCGCTTGGGGTTCCTTATACTGATGCAGAAGTGGCAAATGCAAAAAATGCGATTAAAGAACAGTCTCAAATAATTGAAGATAATCTGCATAATGACCCTGACTTTGTGAAAAGTTATGAAAACAGCAGGAAAAAAGCGGAGGCAAAAGGCGAGGAATTTGTCCCAATGCATCAGAGAGAGATTGTGGCATTAATCGCCTACATACAAAGGTTAGGAACCGATATCAAAGTAAAAGACACTAAGTAAAAATTAAAGTCATGTTTGAACAAATAAAACACAACATGGAAACTATCGCGGGAGTTGAGATTTATCCGATACTATCGTTATTGATTTTCTTTTCCTTTTTTGTTGGCCTTGGTATCTGGGTTGCGTGCTATAAAAAAGAAAAGATTAATGAATTGAGTCAAATTCCATTTAACGAAAATTAAGTTATAATTTCAAAATATTTAAAATGAAAAAATTAATCCCAGTCTACGTCAGAGTACCGCTAATTTTCTTCATCATTTTTGGTGCAATGGAGTATTTTATAGACTCGGGCGATCGTGCCGCATTTATAAAATACCCTATGGTTTCCTTGGTTTTGGCCTTTTTTCTATTTATTTTAATAGCTATAGAAATCACGATAGAAGCGATTGATAATGTGATTCGTCAAATGCTGACCGAAGAACAGAAATTAAGGTTAGAGGAGGAAATCAATTTGGGTTTCAGGGATAGTGATTGGTATCAAACGCTAATGCAGAAATTGACCAAAAGAGAGCCTGTTGAAAATGAGGCAAATATTTTGCTAAGTCACGACTATGATGGCATCAGGGAATTGGACAATAATTTGCCGCCATGGTGGGTATATTTATTCTATGGTTGTATTGTTTTTGCTGCGGTATATTTAGTTAGGTTCGAATTAATGAGCGGTGATGACCAAGAAATGGAACTGAAAAAGGAATTGGCACAAGCCAAAATCGATGTTGCTGAGTATATGAAAACAGCGCCGGATTTAATGGATGAAAAAACGGTGACATTACTTCTGAAACCAGCTGATTTAGCGGAAGGAAAAGAAATTTTCAT
This sequence comes from Flavobacterium sp. W22_SRS_FP1, assembly GCF_052113685.1. Classification (NCBI taxonomy): domain Bacteria; kingdom Pseudomonadati; phylum Bacteroidota; class Flavobacteriia; order Flavobacteriales; family Flavobacteriaceae; genus Flavobacterium; species Flavobacterium sp. W22_SRS_FP1. Next base: position 31,409 of record NZ_JBGQOE010000028.1, on the reverse strand, counting down.
CACTAATTGCGCCGCATGCCACAGAGCGGATGCCGGAGGGCAAATTGGACCGAACTTAACGGATGAACATTGGATTTTGGGAGGTGGTATTAAAAATATTTTTCATACCCTGGTAAACGGAGGGCGTGACGGTAAAGGGATGATTGCCTGGAAAGGAACACTTAAGCCAAAAGAAATGCAGAAAGTGGCAAGTTATATTCTGTCTTTGAAAGGCAGTAATCCAATAGATCCGAAAGCACCGGATGGTGGACTGTGGGTTGAGGAAACTAAGTCGAAAACAGATGTTCCGGTTATGAACTAAAGACACATTTAAAGTATATAAACAAAAAAATGTCAAAATTACCAGGCGAAACATTCAGGGATACGATCGGTACTATCGATGAAGAAGGAAACAGGAAATTCATATTTCCTAAAAAACCTTCAGGTAAATTCTATGACTATAGAAAGTGGGTCAGTTATTTTCTGTTAATCATCTTGATTGCAAATCCATTTATAAAGATCAATGGCAATCAGTTCATGATGTTCAATATTATAGAAAGACGATTTAATATTTTTGGATTTCCTTTTTGGCCGCAAGACTTTTATCTGTTTGTTTTGTTTATGATTGTTGGGGTGGTGTTTGTCATATTGTTTACGGTAATTTTTGGTAGGATATTTTGTGGTTGGATCTGTCCGCAAACCATTTTTTTGGAGATGGTTTTCCGCAGAATTGAATATTGGATAGAAGGAGACAGGGGTGCACAAATAAGGTTGGCAAAACAGGAATGGAATGCAGTGAAAATAAGGAAAAAAGGGATTAAATGGTCAGTTTTTTTAGTCATCTCTTTTGGTATTGCAAATGTCTTTCTGGCCTATCTCATCAGTAGCGATAAGTTGTTGCAAATGATTAAGGAGGGACCTGTGAACCATATGAGTACTTTGATTGCCTTATCGATTTTCACGGGTGTCTTCTATTTCGTGTTTGTTTGGTTCAGGGAGCAGGTTTGCATTATCGCCTGTCCGTACGGAAGACTCCAAGGGGTTCTTTTGGACAACAAATCAATCAATGTCGCCTATGATTTTGTTCGTGGCGAAAAAGAAGCGGGCAGAGCCAAGTTTAATAAGCAAGAAGACAGGGAAAGCAAAGGAAAGGGAGATTGTATCGATTGTAAACAATGCGTCAATGTATGTCCCACCGGAATTGATATTCGCAACGGAACTCAAATGGAATGTGTGAATTGCACCGCATGTATTGACGAATGCGATTTGATAATGGAGAGTGTAGGATATCCAAAAGGATTGATCCGGTATGGATCAGAAGATGAAATAAAGAAAAAACTTCCTTTCATATTTACTGCAAGAATGAAAGGCTATACTTCAATATTGGTAATTTTAATTGGAATTTTGATTGGCTTACTATTTTTGAGAACGGAAGTGGAAGCTACCATTTTAAGATTGCCAGGACAATTGTTTCAGCATAAAGGAGATAACATAAGCAATGTTTTTACGTATAAAATTATAAATAAGACCAACAATGATTTTAATGATATTCATTTGAAATTGGAAGGAATAAAAGGGACTTTGAATGTGGTTGGAAAACAGCATTTTAAAGTAAAAAAACGAGATATGAGCGAGGGGACTATGTTTGTAGAAATAAACCAATTCGTATTGGAAAGTGATAAAATTCAATTAAAAATTGAAGTGTACGACGGCGATAAAAAAATAGAAACTAGTACGACAAGTTTCTTAAGTCCGCGAAGTTTTGATTAGTATAATAATCCATTGAAGGTATACCTTCAGAATTTAAACTACAGATATGAAAATTAATTGGGGAGGCGGAATCGTCATAGCAATTGTATTGTTTATAAGTTTCATTTTATATTTTGTAATCAAAGTACAGGTAAATCCAAAATATGATAACGAATTAGTGCTAGAAGAATATTACAAGCACGATGCTGTTTTTGGAGAAGAAATGGAAAGAGTCCAGAACGCGGAGGATTTAAGTCAAAAACCCCTTATAGTGAATACTGCAGGCGGTATATCAGTTGTTTTTCCCGTTGCATTTACGGCAAATAAAATAAAAGGAAAGTTGTCCCTTTATAGACCGTCTAACAAGAAATTAGACTTCGAAATACCAATTTCGTTATCTAGTCCAACTTTGCTCATACCTAAATCAAATTTGGTAGGCGGTCGCTGGGACATTAACATGGAGTGGCAATACGATGGAAAGGAATATTTGACTAAGGAGACTTTTTATATTAATTAGAGACAGTTAATCGAGAATTCCAGACCCAGCTAGTCTTAATTTTTTTTGACTTTACGACTTATTTTATGCTATATACAGCGTTTATTTTCGGTTTAATCAGCAGTTTCCATTGCATAGGAATGTGTGGTCCAATCGCCATGATGTTGCCCGTGGACAGAAATAGCCCTGCAAAAAAAGCAAGTCAGATTTTGACTTACCATTTGGGTAGGTTAACGGCTTATGGGACTATCGGTCTCATTTTTGGTTTGGTAGGCAAAGGTTTTTTCATGGCCGGAATACAACAAAACCTTTCCATATTTATTGGGGTCGCAATGATTTCCGTTATCCTGATTCCGGAGAAAATATTTTCAAAATACAATTTTTCAAAACCAATATTTAGATTGATTTCTAAAGTCAAATCAACATTAGGAAGTCAGTTTAAGAATAAGAGTTATAAATCACTGTTTACTATAGGTTTACTTAATGGAATTTTGCCATGTGGGATGGTTTATGTAGCTTTGTTTGGAGCGATTGCCATGCAAAGCGAAAGTTTAGGGGTATTGTATATGGTTTTATTTGGATTGGGGACCGTTCCCATGATGAGTAGCGTGATCTATATCAATTCGTTTTTGACCATTCCCATTCGAAACAGGATTCAAAAAATTATTCCTTATGTAGCCATTTTAATCGGAATTCTGTTCATATTAAGAGGATTAGGTCTAGGGATTCCATATGTTTCCCCTTCCAATATGAGTTTGTTTGTGCAGGAAAATCCAAATTGCCACTAATTGTCACTATTTCAACAATAACAATAAAAGCAACAAAGATGGAAAGACACGATTTATTACATGAATTCCCTGATTATCAGGAAAAAATACACGAACTAAAAGTAAGCGATCAGCATTTTAGAACATTGTTTGATGAGTATCACGAATTGGAACACGAAATTCACCGTGTAAATACCGATGTTGAGGTGGTCACTGATGAACATGCCCATGAGTTAAAAGCAAAATTGCTGTTTATCAAAGATGCATTATACAGTATTTTAACAAAGGACGAAAAACCGGAATAGGTTATAATTGAATTGTTACCCCTTTTTGGATTTCAAAATATGACCGCAAATTCGCAAATTAGCCTGACAGTTTAGTGTCTGTAATTTGCGAATTTGCGGTTTTCTTTTTGTGTGTCTAAATTAATGATTGTTTGTTCAAAATAGATTTAACTAGATTGTCATAGAAAACAATTCAGTTTCTGGCGCTTTACGCTTCAAATGCAGGTCAAACGCCATACATATGTTACGAACGTATGGTTTCCCATTTTCGGTTACCTGAATGGAACTTTCATCAATCAGCAGCAGGTCGTCTTTTTCCATCTCTTTTAACTGAATCAATACTTCTGGAAGTTCTTCAAAATAATTCTGCTTATTTTCCCATGAAGTTTCAAACTGACACATTATATTCAAGATGTGTCTGCGAATGACCAAGTCTTCATCTGTCAGTAAGTGCCCCCTAAAAATGGGTAGCTTGTCCCATTCCAGGATTTGGTAATAATCCTCTAGATTTTTTTCGTTTTGCGCAAAACTGTACCAGCTGTCGCTAATGGAGGAAACTCCCAAGCCGATCATCAATTGGGTTTTTGATGAACTGTATCCCATAAAATTACGGTGCAATTGGTGCTTTTTAAATGCGTCAAAGAGACTGTCTGTTTCCAATGCAAAATGATCCATTCCTACTTCGTGATAACCGTTTTCAAGCAATAACTCTTTGCCTGTCTGGTATAATATCTTTTTATTCTCGTCTTTGGGTATGTTTTCGTCGTTAAAACCGCGCTGGCCGTTTCCTTTTATCCATGGCACATGAGCATAACTGTAAAACGCCAGTCGGTCGGGTTGCAATGATTTTGTTTTTTCTATGGTGTCAATGACATCTTCTATTTGTTGGAATGGTAAGCCAAAAATAATGTCGTGCCCAATTGAAGTATAACCAATTTCCCTGGCCCAAAACGTCACTTTTGCCACGTTATGAAACGGTTGTTGGCGATGGATTGCTTTTTGCACTTTTTCGGAATAATCCTGCACGCCAAAACTGACTCTTCTGAAACCTAAATCATACAGTTTTTTTAAATGTTCATGCGTTGTATTGTTAGGGTGGCCTTCAAAGCTGAATTCATAATCTTTGGCTTTCGTGGCATAACAAAAAATCCCATTGATTAAATCCTCCAAGTTTTTAGGAGAAAAAAAAGTGGGGGTTCCACCACCTAGATGAATTTCTTTTATTTGTGGTTTTTCACCTAGAATTCTACAATACAAGACCCATTCTTTTAAAACAGCTGCAATATATGGGTTTTCTACGCTATGATTAGTTGTGATGCGTTTGTTGCAACCACAAAAAGTACACATGCTTTCACAAAAAGGGAGGTGGATGTACAGGCTGATTCCTTCCCTTAAATTGCTTTCTACAAAGGTCATCTTCAAGCTGTCTATCCAATTTTGATATGAAAAATCGGATTCATTCCAGTAAGGAACAGTAGGGTAACTTGTGTATCTTGGTCCGGGAACATTGTATTTTTGAAGCAACGAATTTTTCATAAGATATGATTTGTCATTATTCAAAAGTAATCGGATTTATGAAAAGTTAAAATGATAATTATCATACTCTTATGCTATTTTGCATAAAAAAAAAAACCTCATTCTAGCGATAGAATGAGGTCGATGATGTATCAAATTAAATTTATTACTCTTGATTTAAACTCCTTAATTGTTTAAGTTTCTCTTTCCAAGTATCCATACTTTCTTTATGAATGGCTATGTTTTTCCTTACCTCTAAAACAATTGAATTTTCTTTTTTTGCGTTACGTGTATTTGTGAAAAATTGAATGTTATTTTCCAATTGATTAATTTCGTTTCGAACCTCGTCAATTTTTCGCATTATGAAAATCTTTTCGTTCTCCAGTTTTCTGGAATCATTATTTTCAGATAAACTATCCATTCGATTCGCAAAACGAATCATATCGGTGTCTTTTTTACTCAAACTCAATTTATCAAAAAGCGCGTCGAGAATTTTATTAAATTTTCCTTCGATATGCCTTCTTGGGAAAGGGACTTTTCCGAAGTTTTTCCAAGTTTCGATATGTAGCTTTATCGCATCCAAATCTGTCTTGTGGTCACCTGTCAATTCATACGCACGTAGGGTGTCAAGGTATAATTTCTTACTGTCAAATGCTGCAGTTTCTTCTGCGCTGTCTTCGTCCTTGTGCTCTTTTAGTTTATCGAAATATTTATTGCAAGCATCTTTGAATTCTTTCCAGATTTTGTCAGAATATTTCCTTGGGACATGTCCTATGTGCTTCCACTCGTCCTGAATTCTCTTCATGATTGGAGTCGTCACTGCAAAATCAGTACTTTCTTGTAGTTCTTGAGCTTTCGCAACTAGAGCGTTTTTCTTGCTTAAATTGTCGTTTTGCTCCTTTTTGATCTCTTTGTAAAAAGAATTTTTAAAAGAATTAAAATTTCTAACTGCTGATTTAAAAGCTGCCCAAGTTTCTTCGTTTACGTCTGAAGGTACTTTTCCAGCAGAGAAGAACGCACTTCTTAGTGCTTCTACTTTTTCAATTTGTTGAAGCCATTGGGAATGTGCATTTACTTTCACAGTTGCTAAAACTTCAATATCAGCAATAATTACTTTTTTCTTCTCTAAATTTTCGAGTTCAGTGCCTCTTAATTTTTCAAACAAAACTTCGCGTTTATCATGCATTTGTTTTGTCAAATCACTAAATTGGTTCCAGATGAGATCTCGATTTTCCCTAGAAACGGGACCGATGTCTTCTTTCCAAATTCTGTGTAAATCTTGTAATTCTCTGAAAGCCTTATTTACGTCATCCTCGTTAACTAACTCTTCAACGCGGGCAACGATTTTTTGTTTTTGCTCAAGATTGTGCTTGAAGTCTAAGTCTCTCGCCGCTCTGTCAAGATGCAAGTAGTCGTAAAAGTTCTCTACATGGAAATGATAATTATTCCATACGTGATTGTATTTGTCCTTTGGTATCGGTCCAGCATTCTTCCATCGTTCCCTTAAGTCATTAAAGTGTTTTAGGGTGTCCTTGATGTTTTCCTGCGGATTAATAAGATCTTTCAACTCCTCGACAATAGCTAACCTGTTTTCTAAATTTGTTTTCAAGTTAGTTTGCAAACTCTTGAAGTGCGTGTTTTTATTATCTCTAAAATGAGAGTAAATTTGATCAAATTTTGTTTTTAAAGGAGAATAATATTGAAAATCTTCCGTCGTATCTGGATTTTCAGTATGGTATTCTTCTTTTTTTTCTTCGATAAAGTGATTGTATTTTGCTAAAAACGCTTGCTTGATTTCTTCTACATGCTCTTTTATCGACATCACCTTTCCTGTAGAAACTAAAGTATCTAGTTCGTTTACAAGTGTCTCCAATGATAAACTGTCATAATCTTGCATCGGAATTTCGTGACGTTCTTTCAAGGTTTCATCTTCACCCTCTTCAGCATTTGATTCATCAATGGAGCTTAATGCTTTTTGATTTTGATTTTCAATTACTTCAGACGTAGTGAGTACTTCTTCCTCTAGAGAAACAGTTGTGTCATCTGTGTCGGTAGCAGTAGCAGTCGTTGCTGATTCTGGAGTATCAGCAGTTGATGATGTTTCTGTAATTGTTGAGTCTGCTTGAATTGACTCTATGGAATCAGTCTTTAAATTTCCATCTGCTTCTTGCAGGTTATCTTTCTTTTCTTCTAACATTATTTCAATGTTTAAGGTTTCTACTTTAATCGAATGCGAAAGATAGTAAAGGAGTATGGAATTACAAAATAAATCGTTTGTTTAGAGCAGTTTTAAGATGAGAACTTGTTTTTTCGAAACAATTTCTTGCTATATACTTTATCTTTTTTCTCTGCAATAATAGAGAAAAAAAATGCTACTGCTGTTATTTGTGTTAAAATATTTCACAAGCAATTGTGCCTAGGTTAATAAAAAAAACATAATATATCAAAGTAGACGGTAAATTGTTAGAGCAATCAATAAATAAGATTTTGATCAAATTTACCGCAGTGTTTCCCCTTTTACAACTAAATAGGATAAAGTAACGGCTAATTTAAAAAAAGCTTCCAACTTAAAACAGGCTGGAAGCTTTGATTGATCTTTAGAAATACTTATTCGTCTCATTTATTCCATATTTCCCATGCTTTCTCTGCCTGAAAAATAAGCATGTCTAATCCGTTTTTGATTTGTGCTCCTTTTTCCTTGGCTTTCTTTAGGAATTGTGTTTCAGCTGGATTGTAAATTAAATCAAAAGCTATATGCTGTTCAGTAAAAAGCTCATAAGGTAATAGCGGAAACGCTTCAACGTTAGGGCTTGTTCCTACTGGTGATGCATTAATTATAATTTGATAATTGTCAAAATTTGCAGCGTTAATTTGGCCATAAGTTATTGTATTTTCCTTAGCTTCTCTCGATACGAAAGTATACAAAATGCCTAATTCATCTAGTGCAAAAGCAACGCCTTTTGATGCGCCTCCGGTCCCCAGAACCAGTGCTTTTTTGTGATGGGAACGCAGCAAAGGTTCTAAAGATTTTTTAAAGCCATAATAATCAGTATTGTAGCCTTTTAATTTTCCTTTTTTTGTAACTTTGATGGTGTTAACTGCGCCAATTTTGGCGGCTTTCTTTGACAGTTTGTCCAAAAAGGGTATTACCGCCTCTTTATAGGGGATAGTTACATTAAGTCCTTTAAGGTGTGCTGTGTCTTTTGTGATTTGGGTAAATGCCGCTATTTCTTGAATGTCGAAATTCTCGTAGCTGCAAGAGCTAAAGTTTCCGTTTTTGAATTTATCGCTAAAATATCCTTTTGAGAAAGAGTAACTGATGTTTTTGCCCAATAAGCCATATCGTTTTTTTGCAATGTCAGTCATTATTCTTTCGTATGTTTTGCGATGTAATTCTGCACCATTTTCTTTTTCCAAACTACAGGAAACATATCCTCAATTAGGATATAGTTGTCAAAGTTTAAACGCATGGCATTACTCAAATGAAATTTTGCTTTCTTATTGTCTTGAATCATAAAATATAAGCCTGCCAAGCGGTATTCCACTTCGTTTTCTTCAGGAAAATATTCGGAGGCTTGTAATAAAGTTTGTATAGCGCTTTCAAACTCTCCTAAAAACTGGAGTGTATCTACCCAAAACAACCAGGTATCTAATCCATGATCACCAAACTCGACTGCTTTTCTGTAACCGAATTCTGCTTCTTCGAAGAAGTTCATTTGTTTGTTTATGCTTGCGTAACGTTTCCAGTATAGGCGGTTTTGATTGTCTATGGCCAAAGCTTTGTTTACATTAAACAATGCTTTCTGAAAGTCTTTTTGACGGACATGAAAGTCGGTAATCGCAATCCAACCTTTATCTAAAAGCGGATCTTCGTGTACGGTGTCATTATAATATTTTAGCGCTAAAACTTTGTTTCCCAGTTTTTCGTAACATTTTCCTATTCGAAGTAAAGCATAACTGGTGGCATCGTCTAATTCGATGGTTCTTTTGTAGCTTTCAATCGCTTCTTGGTATTTGTTTAAGCGTTCAAACGCTTTAGCTCTTTCCATGAAAGCACCAAGGAATTCGTCATCAATAAGAGTGGCGTAATCAAATGCGCGGATGGCATTATCGTAATCTTTCACTCCATAATATAAACGTCCCATCTGATGCCAACCGATTTCACTGTAGGGGTTTTTGTCTATGTATTTGTTCAAATACATAATTGCTTCTAGGTTTTGGTCTAAAAACTCAAAGCAGTATACAACATTATATAAAGCGGATTGATCGTCTAGATCTTCTTCTAAACATTTTATAAAACTTTGCTTAGCCATTTCGAAATTATCCATGAATAGGTACTCCATGCCGATTAAATTATACACATCGGCATAATCATCTGTATATTCTAACGCGGTTTTTAGAAGTTCAACTGCTTTATTATGTTGGTCCCTCTTCGAGTAGATATTTGCTTTCTGAATGAAAATTTCCTCATTCGTAGGCTCGATGGCATATAACTCATTTAGTAATTTTTCCGCTAAGTCCAATTTATCATCATAAACCAGCATTTCAACCTGCACTAGTTTTAAGCCTGTTGATTTTGGGTGTTGATCCAATGCTAATTTAAGTGCTTTTTTTGCCAATGCGGCCTTACCCATATCGAGATAATGAAGTATGATTTCTTCAAATTCTTCGGAATCAAAAAAGAGAACTGTGTCGGTTTTCAACATAGACTCAAATTTTGAAAGAGATAAGTTATAGTCTTCTTCTTCGTTGCTTAATTGCATACTTTTTTTTTTGAATTTGGCCTGTCTAAAAGTAGGCATCCTTATTGTTATTGTGGAAGAAAATTAGAATTGTTGTGAACAATTTAATTAACAAAAAAGGAAGTGGTGTTTTATTGCAGTTGTTTTTAAATCAATTAATTTTCATTTGACGCCAGGATTTCATCCATGACTTCTAGTATTATTGCGCAACCTTCTCTTATTTCTTCTTCAGAAATCGTCAGCGGCGGCGTAATTCTTATCGCACATCCTTCAAAAAGTAACCAAAATAAAATAAGTCCTTTGCCTTGACATTTCAATACCACTTCATTTGTTATTGCTGCGCTTTTTGTCATTGCGGCCAGCATTAACCCTTTTCCACGAATTACCTCTATCAAAGGGTGTACCAAAATTGATCTAAACAGTTTTTCTTTCTCTAAAGCGCTGTTCATTAGGGATGTTTCGGTAATTTCCTTCAAGGTAGCCAAACATGCTGCCGCAATGACAGGATGACCTCCAAAAGTAGTAATATGCCCTAGCTTTGGGTTATCACTCAACAAATCCATCATTGCAGATGAAGCTGTAAAAGCGCCAACTGGCATTCCGCCTCCCATTCCTTTTCCCATAACAACTACGTCCGGGACAACATCATAATGTTGAAAACCAAAGAGCTTCCCTGTTCGGCCAAAGCCCGGTTGAATCTCATCCAGAATCATAAGAGCACCAACTTCGGTGCATCGTTGACGAACTTTTTTAAGAAAATCGTTGTGTGGTTGTATAAATCCTGCTCCTCCTTGAATAGTTTCCAGCAGAATACCTGCCGTTTTAGTTGTTATTTTATCTAAGTCGGCTTCGTTATTGAAAGTGATAAATTCTACATCAGGGATCAGCGGGCGAAAAATTTGCTTCCGTTCCTCGAATCCCATTACGCTCAGAGATCCCATAGTGTTTCCATGATAGGCATTATGACAAGAAATCAATTGACTCCGTCCTGTAACGCGACGTGCCAACTTTAAAGCGCCTTCTATAGCTTCGGTACCCGAGTTTACCAAGTAAGTTTTGTCTAAAGGTTTGGGCAAGAGCGAGGCGAGTAGCTTGCAGTATTCTACGGCAGGACTTTGTGAGTATTCCCCGTAAACCATTACGTGCGAATATTTGTCTAGTTGATCCTTGATGGCCTGATTTACCCTAGGGTGTTGATGACCAAGCGTGCAAGCGGAGACTCCCGCAACAAAGTCCAAGTATTTTTTATTGCTAGTATCGTAAATATAAGAACCCACCGCATGAGAAACTTGCATTCCTAGTGGGTACGGAGAGGTTTGAGCTTGGTATTTTATGAAATCGTTGTTCACGTTTTTACGTTTTATAAAATTAGGAAGGTTTACTATTTTTAAACCGGAAGTGCGTAGCTGATGATCAAAAATTGATGCCTGACTACTTTTTTGAAGCTTTCCCTTTTTTATCGTAATTCAATGTTTCTTTTCTGATCTTCATAGGGGTATTTTCCTTTTTATCTTCTTTCTTGCCGGCTTCAATCATTTTATCATTGAGTTCGTTTTCTTCATCCGAAAAGATATCGTCTTTAGATTTGATGCGTTCGTCTCCACGCCACATAAGGCCCCGAAGTTTTCTTGCGTTTTCTGGCAAGTCCTTATCCGGATATATGTCGCCATCAACTTGATTAAAAAATGTTATGGTTTCTATGGCACTTTCTTCAAAAATAAGATTGATTTTACTACTTACATTTTTGTTAATTCCTATAAGTTCTTTTGCTTCATTTCGCATAAAATAGACTACTTCCGTGTTTTTTATTATATCTACATCATGCAGTTTTCCGTCTTGAAATTTACCATACAAATTCTGACCTTTGACCTGATTGTATCCAGTGCCTAAAGTGTCTTTTGAGACGAGAAATGTATTATTCAGGACCTTTAGCGAATCGAGTTTTTTTGTACCGTTATTCCCTATTAAATGCATCAAATCACCCGTGATTTGGCTTTCTGCATTCCATAGTATTGGATTGCCAATCAGTTTTGTTATTGCCGTCCTTGAACTGGAATGAAGGGAATCGCATTTCCCACTCATATCGGTTTTGTAGAAACGGACATTATTGAACGCGCGAATTATGCGGTTGTTTTCCTTGCCAGTAACCATAAGTCTTTTACCATGAATATACACTGAGTCGTTCTGGGTAAAGTTTACTGCGACAGCTCTCTTGGTTACAAACATGGAGTCTTGTTTTTTGTATATTTCTGCATAATGTCCCTTGACGATTGCACGATTGACGGAATCAGTTATTTTTACATTTCGGGTAGCCGAAGCAAATTCTTTATTTCGATCATAATATAAACTATCCCCCTCAATTAGCCTGTCGTCGTATTTTATGTAAGATTTTCTGAGAAAGTGCGATAGATTTTTCTTCGTATCATAAAAGCCTTTTTCGGTATAGATATAGTTGTTCTTACTTGTGATTGTAGAAGGGCCAAAAAGATAGGAGTGACCAGAGTTACTATAGTAATCCAAATGATTCGATTTTATTACATAGCGTGGATTTGTTATTGTAACTGCCGTAAGGAACTGGAATTTTTTTTGCGATACATAATACCTTCCTGATTTAGAACGTAATGTATTGTCGTCATTTATTATGGTTCCTCGAGAGTTATAATAGACTTCCTGAATATTTCTATCAAAATTAATAGTATCCGTTTCCAATGTCGCGTCGGGTGAACTCATAAATGCTGCTCCCGATGCAAATGCTTTTTTTACATTTCCGCTATATTCGGCATATTTGCTGTTTAAAAATAGTGTGTCCCCTTGAACCAATTGCACATTTCCAAAAGCTTTAATATAGTTTTCTTTTTGAAAATAATAGGCTTTATTGCAAGTAAGAACTATTCCGTCATGGCTAACACGTACATTTCCAGTAAGTAAGAAGGCGTCAGGCATCTCGACATCATTTACATCCGCGTAATCAGAATGCTCTACAATTATTTTTTTTGTTGCTTGTGCTAAAACGGATTTTGAACTTAATATCGCCAAGCAATAGAAAAGGAAAAACAGGAATTTCTTCAATGGATTTAGTTTTTGTCAAATTTATGAAAAAGGAAACAATCCTAATCTATATTAGCATTTATTTATAAGTTGATGGCTAATGGAAGTTCGATTGTTTCTATTAAATCTATAAGTTATCAACAAATAGGACAACTCTTTCGTTGTAGTGCAATTTTTAATTCTAATCTTAGAATACTAAAAAAAAATGAATTTGGTATTGTTTGAGAAATTATGGTAAATTTAAAAACTGATTATTCATGTATCTCATTTTGTATGAAATGAATTCAAATAGTCACAAATATTTTAAGTAATGATAAAAAATAAAACCATTGTTTTTGGAATAAGTTTAGTCCTCCTGGCTGCAGCTTGTAAAACTAAAAATTTAAAAATGAATACAGAAAAGAAAGTGGTTGCTACTGAAAAAAAAATAGTAGTATACCAAGTGTTTACCCGCCTGTTTGGCAATAAAAACACAAATAATAAGCAGTGGGGAACTATTGAAGAAAATGGTGTGGGTAAGTTTAATGATTTTACTGACAAAGCACTACAGGAAATTAAGGATTTGGGAGTTAACTATATTTGGTATACTGGGGTTCCACATCATGCTTTAATTGGGGATTACAGCGCTATCGGAGTATCTAACGACGATCCTGATATCGTTAAAGGAAGAGCAGGATCACCGTATGCGGTAAAAGACTATTATAATGTTAACCCAGATTTGGCGGTTGATCCAGCTAATCGCCTACAAGAATTTGATGCTTTAGTAGTAAGAACGCACAAGGCAGGGTTAAAGCTACTCATTGATATTGTGCCAAACCACATTGCACGCAAATACGAAGGAAAAAGTAATCCCTTAGGAGTAAAAGACTTTGGTGCAGATGACGATGTTACTGTTGAATATAAAAGAGATAATAATTTTTATTATATACCTAATTCTCAATTTGAGGTTCCAGACGAGATAAACCCACTAAACGGAGAGGTTAATTCTTTAAGTGATAGTAAATTTTACGAAATTCCAGCGAAGTGGACAGGAAATGGTTCCAGGTTGGCAAGGCCAGACAAAAATGATTGGTATGAAACCGTAAAAGTGAATTATGGTATTCGTCCTGATGGTTCGAAGGATTTTCCGCAGCTTCCGGCAGAGTATGAAACAAAATCATACAAAGTGCATTTTGAATTTTGGAAAGATAAGGACGTGCCTGACTCATGGAAAAAATTCCGAGATATCGCCTTGTACTGGACAGCCAAAGGAGTTGATGGATTCCGATATGATATGGCTGAGATGGTTCCTTATGAGTTTTGGAGCTATATGAATTCAGCAGTAAAAATGAAGAATCCTGATGCGTTCTTATTGGCAGAGGTATACAATCCAAATGAATACAGGAATTACATTCGCTTGGGTAAAATGGATTATTTGTATGACAAGGTCGAAACCTATGATAAATTAAAGGATATTATTCAGGGAAAATCTTTGCCTGACGGACTTTCGGCTATTCAACTTGGTATGAAAGATATTGAGCATCATATGCTGCATTTTTTGGATAATCATGACGAGCAACGTTTAGCGAGCCCTGAATTTGCCGGAACCCCTGAAAAGGGAAAACCATTGATGGTGGTTTCTACAACGATAAGTTCATCTCCCACAATGGTTTATTTTGGGCAAGAAGTAGGGGAGGCTGGTGACGAAAATGCTGGATTCGGTACGCATTCCAGAACTTCAATTTTTGATTATGTAGGTGTGCCAAGTCATCAACGATGGATGAATAACGGTAAATTTGACGGTGGAATACTTACGGAAAGGGAAAAGGATCTTCGTGATTTCTATAAAAGACTACTCAATTTCTCTATCAATAGTTCAGCGTTAATGGGGGAATTTGAAGAAATCCAAACGATTAACCGCCAGTCTACGGCAGGTTTTGACCCAGGTGTTTATTCTTATACTCGTTGGTCTGATACTGAAAAACTGATTGTTGTGACTAATTTTTCATGGATTAACTCCAGTTCTTTCGAACTTATAGTCCCAGCCAACATTATTAAAAAATGGAACTTGAAAGATGGAATATATACAATTACAGATCAGTTGTATGAGATATCTAAAGCGAAGTTAGAGGTTCTAAATGGAGAAGGGAAAGTGCAAATCTTTATTGCGCCTTCAGAATCGTTTATTTATCAACTGTAGATGGTGTGGAAGCAAGCGGGAATTCGTTTAAACAAAAATGCTGAGACAGAACCGTCAAAGGTTTTTTCAGCATTTTACTTTTTAGAGACTAACTAATATTTTCTTCTCAAGGCAGCTTCGTAATTCTCGTTTACTTTTTTCCAATTGATTACATTGAAAAAGGAATCAATGTAGTTTCTTCTTCTGTATTGGTAACCAAGGTAATATGCATGTTCCCAAAGATCTAATGCCAATATTGGTGTTCCTTGAATCGGCGCATTTTTCATCAAAGGGTTATCTTGATTTTGGCTACTGGTCACTTTTAATGTTCCTGCTTTATCAACGATTAAAAATACCCAAGCAGAAGCAAATTGTTTTGTGGCTTCTGCTTTAAAGCTAGTAACAAAATTTTTATAAGATCCGAAATCCCTCGTGATAACTGAAGCTAGTGAGTCGGTGGGAACACCACCGGTGTTTGGAGCCATAGATTTCCAATAGAGTGAATGATTGTAATAACCTCCTGCATTGTTTTTTAAATCAGTATCGTTTGGGTCTAAATGGGATAGGATGTCGTCGATTGATTGATTCTCATATTCAGTTCCAGCGATCGCGTTATTTAGATTGTTGGTATAAGTTAGATAATGTTTGGAATAATGCATTTGCAGCGTTAAAGGGGAAACCGTTGGAGCCAATGCATCATAAGCGTAAGGGAGTTTATCCAGTTGAAAAGAACCTGTATTTGCTTTTACGTCATCGGGGTAGCCGATGGATACTTTTTCTTGTGCGGTCGGTAAAGGTACTTCTACGACTTCGGTCATTTTTTTGCCGTTACAAGAAATTAAAATTGCGATCAATAGTAAGCTCGATAGTGAAAAATTAAATCTTTTCATAAGTTGTATTATTTTTCTATCAGTGAGTTCATAATTTCTATATAGTGTTCTTTTGCCTCGGAAGCGGAAAGACGACTGATTTGCATCAAAGCATTCATTTTAAAAGCATCTCTTAAATGATAAGTGGAAGTTTGCCGTGATTCTAAGGATCCAAAAGTCGCATGTTTGTAATAAGCATAAAGACGTAGCTGAACATCTTGTGGTAAAGATGCTTGTGTCATTTCGGAAGCTGCTTTTACCGCTTCCTGAAACCTAATGTCTAAATCTTGTTCATTCATTATGCTTTCGTTGCTATTATAGTTTTTCCTCCAACTGCTTTTTGATTCAGTACTACGTTAATTGGAGTACCTATAGGTAAAAATAAGTCTACTCTAGAGCCAAATTTGATAAAACCTGCATCCGTTCCCTGTACGACCTGCATTCCTTCCTCAGCATAATTGACGATTCTTCTTGCTAAAGCACCTGCTATTTGTCTGTATAGGATAGCTCCGAAAACTCTATTTTCAACTACTATAGTGGTTCTTTCGTTTTCTTCACTTGCTTTAGGGTGCCACGCTACCAAAAATTTACCTGGATGATATTTACTGAATTTTATAATTCCACTAATGGGATATCGGGTGACATGTACGTTAACAGGTGACATGAAAATGGATATTTGTAAGCGCTTTTCTTTGAAATATTCGCCCTCATATACTTCTTCAATAACAACTACCTTTCCGTCTACTGGAGCCAATATTTGATTTTCATTTATTAATACAGCTCTTTTCGGATTCCTGAAAAATTGCAGGATAATAACTAATAGCAAAAAGGCGGAAATTTGAACAGTCTTTCTTAGCCAAATAACATCAATTATTTTGTCAGATAATAAAAGTACAATTGATGTAAAAGCTACACCGAGTAAAATAGTTTTGGCTCCTTCTTTATGAAACATAATTTAAAATTTGATAAAATAAAAATATAATTGGTGCTACAAATATAACACTATCTAATCGATCTAAAACGCCTCCGTGACCAGGCATTATTTTTCCGCTGTCTTTTACACCTGCAATTCGTTTGAATTTGGATTCAATTAAATCACCGATAGTTCCAAAAACCCCAACAATTATTGCTATTATTATCCAGATAAATACTTTTCCTTCAGCAATTTCGATATAGTATTTTGAAACTATATAGCTAGCTATAACTGAAAAAAATACTCCACCGAAAAACCCCTCGACGGTTTTTTTAGGTGATATTCTTTCAAATAATTTTCTTTTCCCCATTGACTTTCCAACTAGATAGGCGAAGGTGTCATTCGTCCATATTAGTATAAATATGCTGATAAGAATTTTTGGGTTATAGCCGTCTATACCAAAAGGAATCTTTGTCATGATGGCAAATGGAAAAATAATGTAACCTATTAGGTATATGTATTTTGAAAAGGAATCAATTTTTACAATTTTCTTGTCAAAAAGAAAATGGATACATTTTATGGACACAATAAGAGTCGAAAAAAGAACAATTAAGTCAAAGGTTTTGTTAAATCGCAAGCTGTGCAAGTATCCATCTGTTGCAATAGATATTTGATAAAAAAGCAAATAGGTTATGCTCGCCGTAGCAAAAGGTATGATCTTTTGAATTTGGATTAAATTACAAAACTCAATTGTTGCAATGAGAAGAAATAGACCAAACAGGATAAAAAAGCTTTCAGTAGAAAATAGGATTGAAAATATTAATAATATAATATAAACGGCACCAGATATAGATCTCTTAAGGGTTTCATTCATGTTAAAGATCTTCTAACAACAGCAAATAAAGATTTTTGGCCGAACTACCATATTGGGTAAAGTCTTCTTCTTTTGCTTTTTCGAAATATTTTATTGCAGTAATGTTGGTTGGATAATCTCTTTCGTATTTCTTTCTTATTGATGTAAGTCCATCGCTTTTTACAGCAAGAATTTGGCTAGTAGTTGCAACAACGACAATATTAACGGGCAAGTCGTGAGGTTTGAGTTGTTTGATTTGATTTGACGAAAACAGAATTGAACCTTCATTCGCTATTAGATTCTCACAATATGTAAAAAGAAATTTTGGATTTGGTGCTTTTTCGTAACTTAGCTTGTTTTCGTCTAATATATTGAAAAGCTTAGGTTCGTAGCATAAGACGTTACTTTCGTACCAGTCATTTTCTTCTAGAATATTTTCAAACTGCTCTTTTACTTCATCAATGTTTTCGCAGTATAAAAATTTACCACCATTTTTTTTGAAATTATAGATAAATTGTTCATCTATCGACATCATATCAGCATCAGGGGAAAACTTACTATTTGTTTTCTCTTTATCTTCATCTGAAGGCGAAATACTAGAACCAAAAATTTTTCTGAAAAGACTCATATTTTGTTTAGGTGCTTTATCTATTAATTAGCAAAGGTCCAAAGATAAAAAAATCTTAATTCAAACGGTGATTTTGAATTAAGATTTTAAAAATAATTAAATAGGAAGTGTTATTTAAGATATTACTTCCTCAAGATTTTTATCAAAACTTCTTTTTCCGAAAATTGTTTCCAGATCATCTTTAAAGATAACTTCTTTTTCGATTAGTATATCGGCTAATTGATTTAGTTTGTCTTTGTGTTCTTCTAAAATTGCAATAGCTCTTTGATATTGACTTTCGATAAGCAGTGAAATTTCTTTATCAATAACTTTAGCAGTTTCATCTGAATATGGTTTCGAGAAATTATATTCACTTTGTCCAGTTGAATCGTAATAGGTAACATTTCCTATTTTATCGTTTAAGCCATAAACAGTAACCATTGCACGTGCTTGTTTGGTTACTTTTTCTAAATCGCTTAATGCACCTGTTGAAATTCTATTAAAAGTAACTTTTTCAGCGGCTCTACCTCCCATTGTAGCACACATTTCGTCTAGCATTTGATCAGTTCGCACTATTAAGCGTTCTTCGGGTAAATACCATGCAGCACCAAGACTTTGTCCTCTAGGTACTATAGTCACTTTAATCAAAGGTGCTGCGTGTTCTAGCATCCAACTTACTGTGGCGTGTCCCGCTTCATGGATAGCAATTGCTTTCTTTTCTTCAGGAGTTACTATCTTATTTTTCTTTTCTAATCCACCTACAATTCTATCAACTGCATCTAAGAAATCTTGTTTGTCAACCGCTGTCTTGTTGTATCGGGCAGCAATTAAAGCTGCTTCATTACAGACATTTGCGATGTCAGCACCTGAAAAACCAGGAGTTTGTTTTGCTAAGAATTCGGTGTCTAAACCTTCTACTTTTTTCAATGGAGTAAGGTGTACTTTGAATATTTCGGCACGTTCACGGATATCGGGTAAATCCACAAATATTTGTCTGTCAAAACGGCCTGCACGCATTAAAGCTTTATCTAGAACATCAGCTCTATTTGTTGCGGCTAATACGATAACATTTGAATTGGTACCAAAACCATCCATCTCTGTAAGTAGTTGATTAAGAGTGTTTTCTCTCTCGTCATTACCACCTGACATATTGCTTTTGCCTCTAGCTCTACCTACAGCATCAATTTCATCAATGAAAATGATTGCAGGTGATTTCTCCTTAGCTTGTTTGAACAAATCACGTACTCGTGATGCACCCACACCAACAAACATTTCTACAAAATCAGAACCTGATAGTGAGAAAAAAGGTACTTGGGCTTCTCCAGCCACAGCTTTTGCTAACAGGGTTTTTCCTGTTCCAGGAGGACCTACTAATAGTGCTCCCTTTGGTATTTTACCACCGAGGTTTGTATATTTTTCTGGGTTTTTCAAGAACTCCACAATTTCTTGTATTTCTTCTTTAGCACCTTCTAAACCTGCAACATCTTTAAACGTTGTTTTAACATCAGTCTTTTCATCAAATAGTTTCGCTTTCGACTTTCCAATATTGAAAATTTGTCCACCGCCACCTCCGGCACCACCTGACATTTTTTTCATTATAAAGATCCAAACACCAATGATAATGATAATAGGAAGTAAACTGATTAGGATGTCGGTCCAATTGCTTTTTTGAGAAAAGTTAAAATCTTTTAATTTTCCTTCAGCAACAGCTGTTTCTAATTTTTTTTGAAATAGTTGATCGTTACCAATCTCAAAAGTATACTGAGGTCCTTCGTTAGGCCTGTCAAAAATGTCCTTAGCAACTTTCTGATGCTCTTTTGCTTTTAAAGCTCCAGGTTTCAAAAAAACTTCGGCTACGGTTTTATTGTATACAACTACTTTCTCAATTTGTCCTTTCTCTAAAAAGACATTAAATTTAGAAGAAGTTAATTGTGATGGTTCTTGTAAACTGGAACTTCCAGTTATAAAACTGATAAATAAAAAAATAAGTAATATGGCAGTGTAAACTAACCATGGACTAACTTTAAACTTATTAGGAGTTGGATTATTATCTTTAGCCATTCTGTTTTTTCTCTTTAGTATTTGTTTTCGATTGTTGTGATTTTTGCATCTCCCCACAAGCTCTCAATGTTGTAATATTCCCTGATTTGTTTTTGGAAAACATGAACTACGATATTAACATAATCCATAAGAACCCATTCTGCATTATCAGAACCCTCGACATGCCAAGGCTTGTCTTTTAATTCTTTCGAAACTGTTTTTTGAATAGAGTTAACAATTGCGTTAACCTGTGTATTTGAATTTCCATTGCAGATAACAAAATAGTCGCAAACCGCGGTGTCAATCTCTCTTAGGTCCAGAATATCGATGTCATTTCCTTTTACTTCTTCAATTCCCTTAATAATGTTTGCTAACAATGCATCATTGTTAATAGTCTTTTTTGCCATGAATTATTTTATATAAGTTTGTAAAGTTACCATTTTTTGTCATTATTTTTGAACCTTAACATAATATTAAATTCCATTAAATAAATAATTACTGATGAAACTAATCAAACTCGATGCCATAGATTCAACAAATGATTTCCTCAAAGGATTATCAAACGAGCAGCAATTAGAAAATTTCACAGTTGTCACTGCAGAAAACCAAACCAAAGGTAAGGGTCAAATGGGGTCGGTATGGGACTCTGAGGTGGGTAATAATCTAACAATGAGTGTTTTTATTAAGGATTCTGTGTCAGAGGTAAATCAGATTTTTGTACTTAATGTAGGTGTTGCAATTGCGATTGTACAAGCATTAGAAAACTTTAATATTCCTAATTTAATGATTAAATGGCCAAACGACATTATGTCATATAATTTTAAAATTGCTGGTATTTTAATAGAAAATAGTATTAAAAGTAACGGAACAATACATTCTATTGTGGGATTGGGGCTAAATGTCAATCAAACAAATTTTATAAACTTACCGAAAGCATCGTCATTGAGTGTGATTTGCGATGCACAATTTGACAAAGAGAAAATAATGTATGAGGTTATAGAACAGTTGAAACGGAATATTGTCATTATGAGTGAGGATCCCGCTGCTTTATGGCTAGAGTATACTAATAGACTTTTCAAAAAAGGAATTCCTATGCCTTTTAAAGTTAATTCAAATCAAAACTTCATGGGAATTATCCAAGGAGTTTCTTCTTACGGAAAGCTACAAGTTCTATTGGAAGATGATAGGGTTTCTGAATTCAATATCAAAGAAATTCAGATGCTCTATTAAAAAAAAGTGTTTAGGACTAAAATGGTGAGAGTCTTAAACACTTTTTTCGGTGACAAAATAGTTTTACAACTTGCACATATTAGTGGCTAGTGCTTCGATAAACTTCCCAATCGGTCCTTTTATCATCATCGCCATCATAGGGTTAAAATCCCCTTCGAAGTCAAGTTGAACAGCACTTGACTGATCTGATACAGATTCAATATTAGCTATCAGTGTGAAAGATAGTTTGTCGCTGGCAGCACCCAAAACAACTTTGTTTGGAGCTGATTTTTCTTTCATCTTTAGTTTTATT
This sequence comes from Flavobacterium sp. W22_SRS_FP1, assembly GCF_052113685.1. Lineage (NCBI taxonomy): Bacteria > Pseudomonadati > Bacteroidota > Flavobacteriia > Flavobacteriales > Flavobacteriaceae > Flavobacterium > Flavobacterium sp. W22_SRS_FP1. Next base: position 9,867 of record NZ_JBGQOE010000028.1, on the reverse strand, counting down.
TCGGGCATACCTTTTAACCCAAAAATAAAAGCATCATCACCAATAACTTCAAATTTCGCGATGTTTTCGGGCATTAACTTTTCAAAATTTCTAACATCTGTTAACAAATCAAATAATTCTTGTGCTGACTTTTCAACAGTAACTTTTGGACTTTCTAAGTTCATATAAATTTATTTTTAACTTTGATCTGTGGTAATTATAATTGCGAAATGCTTTAAACAACGTTCCAAGTTGAAGGACTAAGGCTCCATTCTCTTACCGCTTTTTCTTCTTTTTCAGAAATATAACTTTTGGCTACAGCCAAATTCAATAAGTTTTCGTAATTGCTTAAAGTAAATAAATCTACTTTTGCATTTTTGAAATTTTGATCTGCAACATCAAAGCCGTAGGTAAATATAGCAGCCATCCCTTTTACGTTTGCACCTGCTGCACGTAGAGCTTCTACGGCAAGTAAACTACTGTTTCCTGTGCTTATTAAATCTTCTACAACAATTACATTTTGTCCTTTCTGCAAAAAACCTTCTACCTGGTTTAGTCTACCGTGTTTTTTAGCCTCTGGGCGCACGTATACAAACGGCAAGCCTAAACTTTCGGCGACTAACATTCCAATTCCTATCGCTCCAGTTGCAACACCAGCTATGACATCTGGTCTTCCAAATTGCTTTTCAATGTTTTTAGAAAATTCATCTCGGACGTAATTTCTTATGGTTGGAAATGAGAGGATTAAACGGTTATCACAGTAAATTGGTGATTTCCATCCCGAAGCCCATGTAAAAGGATTTCCTGGATTCAATTTAATTGCATTTATTTGCAAAAGCAATTCGGCTGTTTTTTCGGCAGTATCTTTATTAAAAATCATACCACAAATGTATAAAGTTTTTGTTAACGACAAACCACTTTTTTTGACAAATAAAATATCAAAAGAAACAGATTTTCAATTATTTCTATTAGAAAGCATTGATATAAAGCAACTTATAGTTAAAATATTCCAAAATAAAATTCAAAAAGCGTATTTATATCATCCTGATGAAAAGGAGATTATGAAGACACTTAAAACTAAAATTCCTGTTAATAAGGCTGGAGGAGGTTTGGTATACAATAAAAAAGGGGAAGTTTTATTTATTTTTAGAAATGGAAAATGGGACCTGCCTAAGGGGGGAACTGAAAAAGGAGAGGATATTGAAGGTACTGCCATGCGTGAAGTTGAAGAGGAAACAGGAGTTAATTTATTACGTATTACCAGTAAGTTGCAGAAAACCTATCATGTTTTTAAACGTAATGGTGTTTTTAAACTGAAAATAACTCATTGGTTCGAAATGCAGTCTGATTTTGAAGGTTTACCTCAAGGTCAATTGGAAGAAGGAATCTCAAAGGTGGCTTGGTTTAGCCCTGAAGAGATACCAGAAGCTTTGAAAAATTCCTATGAAAATATAAAATTACTTTTTGAACAAGAAAAAAACTTACATCCGTAAATTGCATTTTTTACTGCGTATTACTACAAAAACGGACTAATAATCAGCTTGATTATCAGTCTCTTTTTACTTGTAATCAGAAGTAAATTAAAAAGTAATTAAACGAGGGTCGTGCTTGACTGCAAAGAAATACTATACAAGAAAATAAAATTTGCGATTATTTACTTAATTAAGTATTCTGTAAATGGGATACTGCAAATGGGCCTTTTCATAATAGTCTGAATTTTTGTAAATCCAGTTCAATTGCTGCCCGGGATTATTAGCGAAATCCGTATCAGTTATTTTTTTTTCTTCTAATGCGGCTTTAAGTTTTGGGTCGTCTTTTAGTAATTGAGCGGTTGTGTCTTCAAAAACGTATTCTGAATAGCCTTCTTTCTGTTGAAGCATAGTGTCGAAAAAGTTCCAATTAAAAAAAGAATCTACACTTTCTGGCTCGAGGGTTGCCAATAAGTATTTTACCCCTTTTTGATTTGTCGAAAACAGATAATCTCCTTTTGCAAAACCTATTTCTTCTTTACTTACTGTTACTTTTGTGTCTCTATGAATATAATGCCCCTCGTAAGGCGACGTTGCTGTTTTGTAATCTAGGATTTTATAACTTTCCACTTGAATTAGTGTATCCTTTGTAAGCTGTGAGTATTCTAAATTATTACTTTTAAGCAAATCTATAAGGTTCCAAAATGCTTTTGGGACAAGGTACGTAGTTGGGATTGTTATCTCTTTTACTGATTTGTACTCTTTTAGGTAGGAGATGTCTTTTTTAAAAGGTTTATTCCTGTCATAATACAATCTATTGCCTGTGGTTGCTTCACTCTTCTTATATCCCGCCTGAAATCCCAAAAATGAAAAAGGAGTCACTTTCGTGCTGTCAATTTCCCATTTCATGGTGTACGGTTTTCCAGCGGCATATTGTGACTCGTTCTGTAATCGCAGGTTTTTTATTTTTTGGAAATTTGCATCCGTGTAATCCATCGTTGCCAGCATAAATTCATAAGTCGCTTTCACTCGATCGGCATATTTTTTTAGCATATGTGTTTCCACTACAAACCCTATGGTGTTAAATAGGGAAGTGTAGCCTGTGGAGTATCTCGGACTATCAAAAAATTGCGAAAAACCATTGTCGGGTGTTTCGCTGAAGGCGTTAACGTAGGGTGTGCTTTCAAGTTTTTTTTGTTTTAAATCGTTGACTATTGCGGGCATCATTTTGGTGTTTAAATAACTTCCCAATATATTTCCCAGTTGGTTTTGCTGAGTCATGATATAGGTAATTTTATACTGGTAATCAGCGCCGTTGCTCACATGGTTGTCAATAAAAACATCAGGGTTCAGCTGATGGAAAATTTCGTAAAAACTTTTTGTGTTTCTTGTGTCCGACTTAATGAAATCACGATTTAAATCATAATTCCTTGCGTTACCCCTAAAACCATAGCTTTCAGGCCCATCCTGATTAGCCCTAGTTGTTGAATTTCGATTTAAAGCCCCACCGATGTTATATATAGGAATCGTTGCTATAAGGCTGTTTTTAGGAACTTTAATTTTGGCTAAAGCCAAATCCCTAAATAGCTGCATAGTGGCATCTATTCCGTCTGGTTCGCCAGGGTGTATGCCATTATTGATCAACAGGACCGCCTTATTTTTTTGTTTTACATCGAATGTTTCATCGGGATCAAATAGTACGAGATGCAGTCGCTCTCCGCTATCTGTTAAACCCATTTCTTGAATTTTTATTGAAGGAAAATCGGTGGCTAAAAGAGCATAGTAGGCAATGGTTTGCTTATATGTTGCCGTTTGATTTCCATTTCCTTTTTCGAAAACAGTTTCGTAATTGGTCTCTTTTTGTGCAAAAAGCGTTGTAGAAAACAGTAGTAAAGCAATAGCAATTGATCTCATGTAAAATTTATTTATAGGCTAAGCCAAATGTAATACCTTTTTTAAGGTATTATGATAAGGAATCTCAAAGACAGTATGCATGAAAATGAAAACTAAGACAGAATACTAAAAACTGATCATCTAGTACTTTTTTTAAGTACTTTTGCAAAATGAATAAGAAACACCATTCCAACAATATACTTTTGAATTTAGGCATCGAAAGCCTGAACGAAATGCAGGAAGTTGCGCAAGATGCCATCCTGAACGATAATAATGTATTACTGCTTTCCCCTACGGGTTCGGGTAAAACATTAGCTTTTTTATTGCCAATTTTAGAGATGTTGCAACCTGAAATTCAGTCGGTTCAATGCTTAATTCTAGTTCCCTCAAGAGAACTAGGATTGCAAATTGAGCAGGTTTGGAAAAAAATGGGTACAGATTATAAAGTAAATGTATGCTATGGCGGACACTCCATCGACACCGAAATCAAGAATTTAAGCAATCCACCAGCAGTTTTAATAGGAACTCCGGGCCGTATAGCAGACCACATTGATAGGGGGACTTTTAGAACTGATAAAACACAAACGTTGATTTTGGATGAATTTGACAAATCACTGCAATTAGGATTTCATGAGCAGATGTCATTCATCATAGGTAAATTGACTAAACTGAATAAAAGAGTGCTGGTTTCGGCTACCTCGGATATTGAGATTCCTAGATACACCAGAGTGGTTAACCCAACAATTTTAGACTTTATTCCTGAAAATGTGGAGGAAACGAATCTTTCGATGAGAATGGTTGTTTCTAAAGAAAAAGATAAAATAGGAAGCTTGTTCAACCTGATTTGTTCCCTAAAATCGGAATCGGCTATTGTTTTTTGTAATCATCGTGATGCGGCAGAACGTATCAGTGATACTCTAAACGAAAAAGGGATTTATTCCACCTACTACCATGGTGGTATGGACCAGGATGAACGTGAACGAGCTTTAATCCAGTTTCGTAACGGAAGCGTGAGTTATTTAATCACTACCGATTTAGCCGCTCGAGGACTTGATATCCCGGAAATGAACCATGTTATTCATTATCATTTGCCGTCAAAAGAAGATGAGTTTACCCATAGAAATGGTAGAACGGCGCGTATGTTAGCTTCTGGAACTGCTTATATTATTGCTCATGAAAGCGAGAAAAAAGCGGATTATATCGATTATGGTATGAAAGTGTTCGCCACAGATAATGCCGTAACTTTACCAAGACCTCCGCAGTTTCAAACCATTTACGTTAGCGGTGGAAAGAAAAATAAATTGAATAAAATAGATATTGTCGGTTTCTTTTCTCAAAAAGGAAAATTGGAAAAAGGCGATCTAGGATTAATTGAAGTAAAGGACTTTATCTCTTTTGCCGCAGTGAAATTCAATAAGGTGAAAGACTTGTTGCATAACATCAAGGATGAAAAAATGAAAGGCAAGAAGTTCAAAATTGAAGTTGCCCGTAAAGTGATTAAGAAAGAGGAAGAGTTGTGAGAAGTGAATTGTTTTTCAGTTTGGAGTAAAATAATTTTAAATTAAAAAAAACGGCAGCAGTAAAAATTACTGCTGCCGTTTTTTTTTAATTTAAATAGGTATGCTGTTAGTAAAATTGATGAATCGGATACACGAATCTGAATGCGATTCACTTCTCACGATTCACTAAAAAAAATTACAATTTCTTCACGTATTGTGTAATGATTACAATGGTTTGTCCGTCTACTTTTCCTTCTATATATTCTGCATTTTCATGGTCCAGTCTGATGTTACGTACAGATGTTCCTTGTTTAGCCACCATGCTTGATCCTTTCACTTTTAAGTCTTTAATCAAGACTACTGAATCTCCTACTTCTAGAATTACACCGTTCACATCTCTGTGTATTACTTTATTCTCATCGTCTTCTCCTTCTCCAGTTGCTTGAGCCCAGGCTAGTGTATCTTCGTCAAAATACATTTGGTCAATCAATTCTTGTGGCCAACCCGCAGAACGAAGACGACTCAACATTCTCCATGCTACCACTTGTACCGCAGTATTCTCATTCCACATACTGTCATTTAAACATCTCCAATGATTTAGATCTTCCGTGCCTGGATTTTCGATTTGGTCAATACAAGTGCTACATGCCATTATCGCCTCGTCAGTTCCACCTTTTTTAGTAGGTAGAACTTCGTATACTTTTAAGTTTTCAGTTGCAGCACATAATTCACATTTCGACCCACTGCGTTTGCTTAATTCTCTTTCTATACTCATTTGAAATTTATTTTGATTTTGCGAAAATACAGCTATTAGGCTCTTTCTGCAAGTTTAGCACTAGTTGTTTATTATATAGTCGTCTGAGAATAGAAATCTTGTCTTGAAAAAGCGGTAAACGGATTACTTATTGAATCTAACGGCTTTAGGCACTAGCATTTGGTATTCCCCGCCATTGCGAATGACGTCTCGCACTATACTGGAACTTATATAGGAAGTTTTTGCAGCTGTTAGTAAGAACACAGTTTCTATTTTTGATAAACGTCTGTTAGTATGAGCGATAGCTTTCTCGAACTCAAAATCGGCAGGATTACGCAATCCACGCAATATGAAATCGGATTTTATTCTTTGGCATAAATCAATCGTCAGGCCCTCATATGTAATCACTGTGACTTTGGGTTCGTCTTTAAAGGTTTCTTCGATAAATCGTTTTCTTTCTTCCAGAGTAAACATGTATTTTTTTTCGGCGTTTACTCCAATAGCGATTACCACTTCATCAAAAAGGGAAACTCCTCTTTTGATGATGTCTTCATGGCCTAATGTTATGGGATCAAAGGATCCAGGAAATATTGCTTTTCTCATTTATTTGAGGTTCAATGGTTTTTCGTACTCAAAGGTACAAAGGTTTTCTTTAGGTACTAAGATGGTCTTACAACGGAAACTTTTTGACTTATAAACTATTGCATCGCTAATTCGATAGAATTACTAAACAAGTCTTCCAGTGAAATTCCGCCTGCAGTGGCTTGTTGCGGAATCAAACTTCCTTTTGTCAATCCTGGAACGGTATTCATTTCCAGCATATACGGCTCGTCATTTACGATGATAAACTCTGTTCTCGAAAAGCCTTTCATTTTCAGCAGTTCATAGGCGCGCTTGGCGATATCACCCACTTTTCGGGCCATTTCTTCCGATATTCTTGCAGGTGTGATTTCTTGCGACTTGCCTAGGTATTTGGCTTCGTAATCGAAGAACTCGTTTTCCGACACGATTTCCGTAATAGGCAAAACTGTTATTACTCCCTTGTAATTAATCACTCCTACTGACACTTCGGTTCCGTCAAGGAAGCTTTCGATTATGATTTCGTTGTCTTCTTTGTAGGCGACTTCGATGGCAATCGGCAATTCAGAAGCGGTTTTTACTTTTGAAATTCCAAAGCTAGAACCTGCTTTATTAGGTTTTACAAAACAAGGTAATCCTACTTTTTTCACAATTTGGTCTGTGTAGATCACATCACCTTTATTTAAATAATAGGAAACGGCACTTTTTATGCCGTACGGTTTTAATACCGAAAGGAAATCCCTTTTGTTGAATGTAAGTGCCGCTTGGTAATAATCGCAAGAAGTTTGTGGGATTTCAAGCAGTTCAAAATAGGCTTGGAGCAGTCCGTCTTCGCCTGGAGTTCCGTGAATAGCATTAAAAACACAGTCAAAATTGATTTTGTTTCCGTTTACCGTTGTAGAAAAATCGTTTTTATCGATTGGAAATTCGGTTTCGTCATCATCGACATAAACCCATTTTTCCTTTAGAATATGGATGCGAAAGCTGTTGTATTTTGTTTTTTCTAGTGATTGATAGACAACGTTTCCGCTGATAAGTGAAATTTTATATTCACTGGAATAGCCTCCCATGATAATAGCAATGTTCTTCATCTTTAAGTTTTTAAGTCTAGAGTGTGGTTTAGTGCCACTATTTTTTATTGTAAAACGATTTGTTTTTTAGCCCCGATAGTAGCGGCATCCCACGCTTTTTTGCGTGGATATAGCGAATAGCGGGAAATAGCTCCTAGAATTCATTAGGAATGGGCCAAATACCATTAAACAAAATTATCATTTTTTTTGGAACGAAATAGCTATATCTTTGTTGAATTATAAAATTAAATTTATGAGTTTACGTAAGTATCTTACCAGCCGTGTGTTTCTTATTCAAGTAATTTTAGTCGTTTTGATTATTGCTGTTCTTGGATATCTGTTTATGCATTGGTTGACTTTTACCACCGATCACGGAAATGAAATCACGGTTCCTAATTTGAGCAAGTTAACTGAGGAGCAAGTGGATGATAAACTAGATAATTTAGACCTTAATTATGTGTTACTGGATAGTGTAGATTACAAAAGTAATTTCCCTAAGTATAGTGTAGTGCAGCAAGACCCTTTACCCGGAGAGAAAGTAAAAGAGGGAAGAAAAGTCTACATAAAAATCAACAGTTCTGGATTTTCATCAGTGAAAGTTCCCGACTTGATTGAAAAGACTTATCGTGAAGCCGCACCAACACTCAAGGCTTTAGGACTTGAAGAAGGCACGATTACCTATGTACCAAATCTAGGAAAAGACATGGTACTGGAAATGCGTTATAAAGGTAGAAATATCAAAGCGGGCGATAAAGTATTAAAATCATCCAAAATCGATTTGGTTTTAGGTGACGGAAAAATGAGTTATGAAGAAGAGATAAAAACGGATACTATAAATCCAACAGAAGAAATGCCAGATGAACAATAATATAGAGTCGATAGACTTGGAAGAAGAATTGTACGAACATTTTAAATTTGAAGTTCCCAAAGGGCAAGCCTCTTTGCGAATAGATAAATACTTAATGGGTCTGATTCAAAATGCGACCCGCAACAAAATACAGATTGCCGCTACCGAAGGGAATATTTTCGTAAACGATCTGACTGTGAAGTCGAATTATAAGGTAAAACCTTTAGATGTAGTGCGCGTGATGTTAACGCATCCGCCTTATGAAAACCATATTGTACCAGAGAATATTCCGTTAGACATTGTTTACGAAGACGATACTTTGTTGTTGATTAACAAACAACCCGGAATGGTTGTGCATCCAGGGCACGGAAATTATACAGGGACTTTGGTGCATGCCTTGGCATATCATTTTGACAATTTGCCAATGAACAGCAGTGAGCGTCCCGGATTGGTACATCGTATTGATAAAGATACTTCGGGACTATTGGTAATTGCCAAAACTGAAGCGGCGATGACACACCTTGCCAAACAATTTGAAGCAAAAACCTCAGAAAGGGAATATGTTGCTTTGGTTTGGGGTAATGTTACCGAAGAAGAGGGAACAATAGAAGGGAACTTAGCACGTCACTTAAAAGACCGTATGCAAATGGCTGTTTTTGCCGATCCTGAGATTGGAAAACCAGCTGTGACACATTATAAAGTACTCGAACGTTTTGGTTACGTTACTTTGATATCATGCCAACTCGAAACCGGCAGAACGCATCAGATCAGGGCACATTTAAAGCATATAGGACATCCTTTATTTAATGATGAGCGTTATGGCGGTCATCTGATTCTGAAAGGGACTACGTTTACTAAATACAAGCAGTTTATAGACAACTGTTTTAAAATATTGCCCAGACAGGCCTTACATGCTAAGACTTTAGGCTTTGTGCATCCTACGACTGGCGAGATGAAGCGTTTTGACACGGAATTGCCGCAAGATTTTCAAGATTGTATCGAGAAATGGAGAGGCTACTCTAAGTCTCATTTAACGGAGGAAGAGTAGGCTAAACTTTTTTAGAGATAGAGTTTCAAAAAACAAAAATTTCGGAATTAAATTATGATATAAAAATACCCTTTTGAATTAATCAAAAGGGTATTTTTATTTGTTAAACGGTTTTTTGGTTAGTTTTTTTATTATTGCAGCTATTTTAACAACGCAGAATTTGCAATCTTAAAATAGCGTAAGTTTTTTTATGATGCTACCTCTATCTTACATTTATTTTATACAATAGGTTTGCTAAAATGAAACGCACTGATGGTGAAATCTTCTTTAAAGTACAGTTTGTGTGCCACAGTTCGAATAGGTCCGCTATCCAGATGTACTGCTTTGCAATCGTGTTTGACTGCAACTTCATACAAGTGTTTTAAAAGAATGGTCGCGTGTCCTTTGCCTCTAGCTGACTCTAAGGTTGATAAATCATCGATATAGAGTATTTTACCACAATACAGCATATTATAAATACGATATCCGGCAATCGAAACTACTTTGTGGTCATCAAATAGGTATAAAAGCATGTAACCTTCTTTTTGCATTTGCTTTATTTGATCTACAAAATGCGCTGCTTGTAGCATGGGTCTTAATAAGTATAGTGCTTCCCAGCACATTGTAATTTCGTGATCCGTAACTGCTACTTTAATTACTGCCATTTTTTATTATGCTGAATTCAAGTTACTAATGCAACTTTTTGGTTAAACATATAATTTGGTGTTTCAAAATTAAATCTTTTTCTCG
>NZ_JBGQOE010000027.1:0-44270 GCF_052113685.1 Flavobacterium sp. W22_SRS_FP1 | reverse complement strand
CCGAGAAAAAGATTTAATTTTGAAACACCAAATTATATGTTTAACCAAAAAGTTGCATTAGTAACTTGAATTCAGCCTCTTAATTTAAGCACAATCTTAAAAGGACGAGAATTAGAACTAGAAATGGAAGGTTTCTTTATTCATGACCTTAAAAGAACAAAGCGCTCGATAGACATTAACGCTGATCGAACTGAGTTTATTTATACAATTCCGACAAATTGGTCTTCCCTATACCGTTAAGAGAAATGAATACCAATAAATTAATTTATAGTTTTTATCGTATTAAAAAAACTATCCGTCGTTGACGAGATGTTTTTTTTATGTAATTTTAGATCGTTAAGTAACAGAGTATTTTTTTGTCGCTATCTTGAGATAAAAGAAAATTTATTAAAAAAATCTACTGTGAATACATTATTACTTCAGAGCAAGTTATGTTTTATAATCTCGTTACTTAGCTTTTTCTATACGAACAAGGCAAAACATGCAAAAGGGATTCAAAAATCTGAAATAAACAATATCATCTCCATAGAAAGTCTTGAAATGAGTATTTAAAATAGTGGTCAAAAATTTAAAATATAATAGTAATGACAAATTATAAAAACGTTCTAAAATTCGTCTTCCTTTTTCTTTTTGTAAATTTCCAAGTTTACTCTCAAAACACCAGCACGAAAGAAAATCAAAGACTAGAAAAAGCAGCAAAACAGGTAACTATTATAAGAGACAATTGGGGCATTCCACACGTCTATGGAAAAACCGATGCGGATGCAGTCTTTGGTTTATTGTATGCCCAATGTGAAGATGATTTCGTTCGCATTGAAATGAATTATATCGAAAAACTGGGACGCTTATCCGAAATCAAAGGAGAATCCGTCTTATATAATGATTTGGAAACAAGGTTAATAATCTCCGAGGAAGAAGCCAAAACCGATTATGAAAATGCCAAACCTTGGTTAAAAAAATTACTAAACGCATATGCGGACGGAATCAATTATTTTCTCTACAAAAATTCCGCTGTACAACCAGCCTTATTAAAATATTTCGAACCCTGGTATCCGCTGCTTTGGACAGATGGAAGTATCGGTGCCATTAGTACGGGAGATCTAAATACCGGCGAATTAAAAGCGTTTTATTCTGGTAATGCTGATAAAGTATCTTATATAGAAAGAGAAAAAAATATCCAAACGGGATCGAACGGGTTTGCTTTGGCACCGTCAAAAACAGCCTCCGGAAATGCTATTTTATATATCAATCCTCACACTAGTTTTTATTTTAGACCCGAAGTACAAATAAGTAGTGAAGAAGGGTTAAATGCTTATGGAGCAGTTACTTGGGGACAGTTTTTTATTTACCAAGGATTTAACGAAAATTGCGGTTGGATGCATACCTCTTCAAATGTAGATGTGTCTGATATGTATGCCGAAAAAATAGTGACTAAAAACGAAAAGCTTTTTTATGAATATGACGGTAAATTACTACCAATTATTGAAAAAGAAATCACTATTAAATATTTGGAAAACGGTAAATTAAAAAACAAAGAGTTTAAAACCTATTTTACCAATCATGGTCCCATAATGGCCCAAAGAGAAGGCAAATGGATTAGCTTAAAATCATTCAATCGTTCCATAAAAAGCTTAGAAGAAAGTTGGTTAAGAACCAAGTCTAAAAATTTTGAAGATTATAAAGCGGCAATGGATATAAAAGCGAACACTTCTAACAATACGGTTTATGCAGATTCGAAAGGAAATATCGCCTACTGGCATGGAAATTTTGTACCTATTAGAGACCCAAAAATTAACTGGTCGAAAGTAGTTGACGGAACAACTTCGGCCACAGAATGGAAAGGATTACATGAAGTATCGGAAACTGTACATTCTTACAATCCTACAAATGGCTGGCTACAAAACTGCAATTCGACTCCTTTCTCAGCCGCAGGAAATCGAAGTCCAAAAAAAGAAAACTACCTTCCTTATATGGCTCCTGACGGAGAAAATTTCAGAGCCTTGAATGCAGTTCGTCTTCTCAGCAAGGGAGAAAATTATACGTTGGACAAAATAATAGCTGACGGCAATGATACAAAACTAACTGCTTTTGAAATCCTCATTCCTGCTTTAATTTCAAGTTTTGAAAAGAATAACTTAGCAAAAGACGCATTATACAAGGATTTAATAGAACCTATAAATGTTCTGAAAAACTGGGACTACTACTCTAATGAAAAATCGATCGCCACAACTTTAGCCTTAGAATGGGTAATAAAATTAGATCCTATAATACAAAGAGCATACGTTGAGCAAGGACAAATAGATCAAGTTACAAACACTTCCCTTTTTGCTAAAAACGCTGGTGTTGATCAATTAGTACCACAATTACTGAGTGTCGTAGAAGATTTAAAAAACAAATTTGGTAAATGGGAAATTCCTTGGGGTGATATTAATCGCTTTCAACGATTATCCGGGGATATTAATCTCAAATATGATGATAACTTACAGAGCACACCCATAGGCTTTGGACCTGCACTTTGGGGTTCTTTGCCTGCTTTTAAAAGTAATTATCAAAAAGAAACAAAAAAAAGATACGGTTATAATGGGAATAGTTTTGTTTGTGCGGTTGAATTTGGCCCCAAAATTAAAGCGAAGTCACTGCTTGCAGGGGGTAACAGTAGCGATCCAAAATCGAAACACTTTAATGATCAAGTAGAAATGTATCGAAAGGGAGAGTTTAAAGATGTTTTGTTTTACAAAGAAGCTGTCGAAAAAAATGCCGAACGAACTTACCATCCAGGGGAATAATTTAGATTTAAACGCCTTGGAATTCAACCAATCAAAATGATTCTGTCAAATAACAAATAGGAGAAATATTTACTATAAAATAGAAATACTCTTTCTAAATTTCTCAATATTTCACTTCAGTTTTTACACCAAAAAATACCATATCATTAATATCCAAAGAGCCGCTACTTGCATTTTAAGCGGCTTTTTGGATATATTTCCTTATATTTGTGAAGAAATATTTAATTTCTGGGTTGAAACATCGGTTTATTGCAAATATAAATAACAATCCTTTCTACGATTTCACATCCCTGAAATCATCCTGAAAAATCATCTTTTTGTGCGGTTTACTGCATCTTTTGCCATTTGGAAAAATTCCATTTACAGGCATTAAAATAATCCGAATAAACATGCATACAATAGATTATATTATCTTCGTTATCTACATGGTAGCCATGTTAGGTGTTGGACTATATTTTTTCAAAAAAAACAAAACCGCTGAAGATTTTTACGTAAGTGGACGGAGTATGAGCAGCTGGCATATTGGTTTATCTGTTGTCGCTACTGATGTTGGTGGTGGGTTTTCAATTGGATTAGGCGGACTTGGTTTTACCATGGGAATCTCTGGTTCATGGATGCTATTCACGGGGCTTCTTGGCGCTTGGTTGAGCGCTGTTTACCTTATTCCAAAGGTGAGCCATCTGGGTCACAAATATAAATTTTTTACTTTCCCACAAATTTTTGGTCATTTCTATGACGGACGTGTAGCTCTTTTGGCTGGAATTATTTCTGCCATTGGATATATCGGATTTACGAGTTCGCAAGTTTTGGCTGGAGCCAAATTAGCTTCGGCAACCGTTGATGGGTTAAGCATACAAACCGCACTAATCGTCATGGGGACTATCGCGGTAGTCTATACTACAATCGGAGGACTAAAAGCAGTTATATACACTGACACCATCCAATGGTTAATATTGATTGGCGGATTGGTTTTCATCGGAATCCCCATCGCCTATCACGCTGTAGGTGGTTATGATGTCATCAAAGCAACTTTAGCTCCCGAATATTTATCGATAACCAATGTGACATGGTATCAGATTTTAAACTGGTCCATCACCATCATTCCGATCTGGTTTGTTGGAATGACATTATACCAGAGAATTTATGCCAGTAAAGGAGAAAAAGAAGCAAAAAAGGCTTGGTTAATTGCCGGTGTATTCGAGTGGCCCATAATGGCTTTTATGGGTGTGATATTAGGAATGCTTGCCAAAGTAGCTGCGACAAACGGAATGTTTGAAGGAATTACTGACGCCTCATCGATGGATAGCGAAATGGGATTGCCTATTTTATTGGCGACCATCCTTCCCGTTGGACTAATGGGATTGATGCTTTCCTCCTATTTTTCGGCTATACTTTCCACCGCTGATAGCTGCCTAATGGCTGCCTCAGGGAATATTGTTACCGATATTCTCTCCAAATTTTCCAAAAAAGAATTAACCCATAAAAAAGAGCTTCAGCTTTCACAAATAGTCACGCTATTGATTGGTGTTTTTGCCATATTACTGGCGTCCAAAATGCAAAATGTACTAGAACTCATGCTTTACTCCTATGCCTTTATGGTATCTGGATTATTCATTCCCGTCATTGGCGCTTTATTTTGGAAAAAAAGCCATCCCATAGCTGCTTTTTGGAGCATGCTCTTTGGAGGAGGAACAACAATTTTACTAATTATTACCGAAAATAAATTACCTTTAGGAATAGAATTACCCGAGCATCTGGATGCTAATCTTTACGGGATAAGTATTTCACTACTTTTATTCGTTACAATATCAATTTATCATAATAACAAAAAAGAAAGACAAAATGGAATTCAAAATAATTAACGCAAATTCAGGAGAACACAAAACATATACTAATCAAATAATTGCCCAGTTTCTATATACCCATTTAGAAGAATATGGCGATAAAATTGAAGACATTCTAAAATGTACTGCTTATGTTATGGATGCCGACAAGGGAGGAAATATAGTTCTTGGTTTAGACGAAGATAAAATCGTAGGGGTTACCATATTGAACAATACCAATATGAAAGATTTTATACCTGAAAATATCTTGGTATATATTGCTGTTGACAATAGCCAGCGTGGTAAAGGATTTGGAAAACAATTAATGCAAAAAGCTATATCGATCGCAGAGGGAAACATTGCACTCCATGTGGAGCCAGACAATCCTGCAAAAATACTATACGAAAAATTAGGTTTTACTAACAAATACCTAGAAATGCGTCTCATTAAATAGTCCAAAATGGAAAATTTACACCAACGCAGAGAAGCTTTAATTCTGTTGCGTAAGGAATTGCATAGAAACCCTGAGGTCTCGGGTAAAGAGTTCGAAACTGCTAAAAGAATTGTCGCTTTTCTAGAAAAAAAGCTGCCTGACGAAATCATCACAGAAATAGGAGGTGCGGGAATTGCCGCAGTTTACAAATCTAAAAAAGCAGGCAAAACTGTACTGTTTAGATGTGAGCTAGATGCGTTACCTATTGAAGAAATAAATACATTTGAACATCGCTCACTCGTCAAAGGGGTTTCTCACAAATGTGGACATGATGGTCACATGGCCATATTATGTGGTCTAGCCGATGAATTGTACCACAACAAACCTGAAACCGGCACTGTAATTTTATTGTTTCAGCCGGCTGAAGAAGATGGCAGCGGAGCACAAAAGGTGTTTTCTGATCCACAATTTGCCTTGCTTAAACCTGATTACGTTTTTGCTTTGCACAACTTGCCAGGATTTCCAAAAAATCAAATTGTACTTAAAGATGACACCTTCACTTGCGCCGTTAATAGTATCATTATAAAGCTCAACGGTGTGACTGCTCACGCTGGGGAACCACAGAAAGGAATTAATCCGGCACTCGCTATTGCTGCGATTATCAACCAATTTGACACTGTTATTCAATCCGATATTTCAAAAGAGGATTATTGCCTAATTACACCCATTTACACTGAAATGGGAAAAAAGGCATACGGAGTTTCTGCGGGATCGGGAGAAGTCCATTTTACAGTTAGAAGTAGTGGCAATTCTAAAATGAAAAAAGTCGAAACTAAGCTCGAAAAATTAGCACAATCAATAGCGAAAGAATATCAATTAGAATGTAACATTACTTGGACAGAAAGTTTTCAAGCAAATGAAAACAATAAAGAAGCAGCAGATCTCATTAGAAATGCTGCAAAAACCAATAATTTTGAATTATTTGAAAAAGAAACTCCTTTTACTTGGGGGGAAGACTTTGGCTTGTTTACCCAGCAATATCCAGGCGCTATGTTTGGTCTTGGCTCAGGAATAAATACGCCAGCCCTTCACAATCCAGATTACGATTTCCCTGATGATATTATCAGTACAGGAATTTCCGTCTTTCACAAAATCAGCAAACAAATTACAAATGCACACTAATTCAATTATAGAACTCAATCGCGCAGCTTACCAAAAAAACATGATGTTTCTGAAGACTACCTTTGGGAAAAAAGTTAAAATTTCATCTGTAGTAAAAGGTAATGCTTATGGGCATGGTGTGAAAGAAATTGTCAGCATGGCCTACGAAAACGGAATCACTCATTTTTCGGTTTTTGATGTAGGAGAAGCTAAAGCCGTAAAGGAAGAACTATCAGACAAAGTGACAATAATGATAATGGGATTAGTTCAGGATGAGGATTTAGAATGGGTCATCAGTAATGACGTAGAATTCTTTGTTTTTGAAACAGGCAGATTGACAAAGGCCGGAAAGATGGCAAAAAAACTGAACAAAAAAGCAATTCTGCATATTGAAGTTGAAACTGGAATGAATCGAACGGGTTTTGAGAAAAACGAAATGAACAAAGTCGTCGCTTTCCTTAAAAAAGAAAAAGAACATGTCGTTTTTAAAGGACTTTGTACCCATTATGCTGGTGCGGAAAGCATAGCTAACTATTACAGGGTGGACAAGCAAATCAAACGTTTTGACGATATTTATCAGTACCTTTGTCAAAACGATCTTAAGCCTGAAATAAGGCATTCCGCATGTTCGGCAGCATCTATAATGTTTCCTGAAACTAGAATGGATATGGTGCGTATAGGGATTATGCAATATGGTTTGTGGTCAAGCCCAGAAGTATTTGTGAATTATTTGAACACTAAAAAAAATAAAATAGATCCACTACATCGGGTAATTACTTGGAAGAGTAAGGTCATGAGTGTCAAGAAAGTGGCCATTGGTGAGTTTATTGGTTACGGAACTAGCTTTCTAGCAGAAAGAAAAATGAAAATTGCCACTGTACCAATCGGTTATTCGCATGGCTATAGCCGTTCATTAAGCAATCAGGGAAGGGTGTTAATAAATGGACACCGCTGCATCGTCGTAGGGTCAGTAAATATGAATATGATGACTATAGATGTTACGAACATTGAAACAGTGAAAAAAGATGATGAAGTGGTATTAATAGGCTCACAAAATGAGCTTTCTGTTTCTGTAGCCTCCTTTAGTGATTTTAGTAATCAACTAAATTATGAATTATTAACCCGAATATCTAAAACAATTCCTCATAAAATCATTAATTAATGGCATTTATAAAATTAAATAGGAAAAAACTTCAAGAGAACTATGCTTTCCTAGACCGTACTTTTAAGTCGCGAAATATTAAATGGGGAGTGGTTTCTAAATTATTATGCGGTAATGAATTATACCTAAAAGAAATTATTGCATTGGGCGTCAAAGAAATTCACGACTCAAGGGTAAGTAATTTAAGAAAAATAAAAGAACTAGACCCAAACAGTATTACTGTATACATAAAACCACCTGCAAAGCGAAGTATTCCAGATATCGTAAAATATGCTGACATTAGCTTTAACACTGAAATTTACACCATTCAAACGCTTTCTAAAGAGGCTATTAAGCAAAACAAAACTCATAAAATCATCATCATGATTGAGATGGGTGATTTGCGTGAAGGAGTAATGGGTGAAGAATTAGTTGAGTTTTATGGTAATATTTTAAAACTACCCAATATCGAAATCGTTGGTATAGGAACTAACTTAAACTGTTTAAGCGGAATTATGCCTACTCAAGATAAGCTTATTCAATTAAGCTTATACAAACAGTTGATTGAGGCCAAATTTAATATTAAAATACCACTAGTTTCAGGAGGAACCTCAGTTGCAATACCTTTGATTCTAAAAAATGCTCGTCCTATGGCGGTCAATCATTTTAGAATTGGTGAAGCCCTATTCTTCGGTAAAGATCTCTTTACAGGAGATACCATGGAAGGAATGCACAATGATGTTCTAAAATTATATGCTGAAATCATTGAAATTACCGAAAAGCCCGATACACCTATTGGAGAATTAGGAGAAAGCGGAGTTGGAACTTCTTATATACCTAGCGATTCAGATGATTTAGGAATCACTTCTTTAAGAGCAATCTTGGATATTGGGTTATTGGATATGCAGCCGCAATATATAGAAGCTGAAGACAGTGATATCACGATTATAGACGCGAGTTCAGACATGTTAGTCATTGATATATCTAGTTCTAAAGAGCCATATAAGGTAGGTGACCTAGTCTCCTTCAAAATACAATATATGGGAGCTCTTTATCTTTTAAATTCCGATTATATCGGAAAAACAATGGGGTAAATCTGGGCAAAATATTATTACAGGGCGATCATAAGGACGATAAAGTATTTTTAATCGTCCTTTTTTGTAGGTCGAAATTTGTTAAATATACTGTATCGTGAAGAATAGCTGAGTTTTTTTCATTAGTTTTATCCGAACTAAAACTAACCACATGAAAAAAATTCTTTACCTCCTCTTTTTATTTATTAACATACCGAAAATTCACGGCCAAGAATATTTCCCTAATAACGAAAGTATTCACAGTGAAAACAATAATTACAATGCATTTATAAATGCTAAGATTTATGTTACCCCAAATCAAATAATTGAAAACGGAACATTACTAATCCAAAACGGAAAAGTTATTGCCGTAGGTAATTCTGTTAAAATTCCTAAAAATACAGTTGTTGTTAATTTAGAAGGCAAGTCGGTTTATCCTTCCTTCATAGATATGTATACCAATTTTGGAGTTGAAGACCCAAAAAGAAATAGTGGAAGATCACAGGGTCCAACCTACGATACAAAAAGACAGGGGTACTATTGGAACGAGCATATAAAACCAGAAACAGACGCATTTGACAGTTTTAAATACGATACTAAAAAAGCTGAAAAAATGCATAAAGCTGGCTTTGGTGTTGTTGGTACTCACGTGTTTGATGGCATAGCGCAAGGTAGTGGAAGCCTAATTACTTTAAATGATGAAAGCCCCAGCAAAAGACTAATTGCTGATAAAATTACCAATCATTTCAGTTTTACAAAAAGTGCCACTTCTAACCAAGCTTACCCAAGTTCCTTAATGGGATCAATTGCTTTACTAAGACAAATGTATTTAGACTTAGATTGGTATAAAAAGGGAAATGCATCTACTGAAGATTTATCATTGGAAGCCCTGATAAATAATGAAAAGTTAATTCAAATTTTTACCTCCGAAGATAAACTGAACAGTCTAAGAGCCTCAAAAATAGCAAAAGATTTTAGTTTAAATTACATTTTAAAAGGAAGCGGTAATGAATTTGAACTAATTGAAGAAATAAAGAAAACGAATGCTTCCTATATCATTCCTATCAATTTTCCAGATGCATATGACGTGTCGAACCCATATATCGCGAGTCAATTGGATTTTGCTGATTTGCGAATGTGGAATCAAGCTCCAAGTAACTTAAAAGTACTTTCTGATAATGGAGTCGTATTTGCACTAACTACTGATAAATTAAAAAAAATAGAAGATTTTAGAACTAATCTTTTAAAAGCAATAGAATATGGCTTTGACAAAACCAAAGCTTTAGAAGCCTTAACAACTGTACCGGCTTCGCTGCTAGGAAGAAGTAAGGATTTAGGAAGTTTAAAAGAAGGCAGCTTGGCTAACTTTTTGATCACGTCTGGAGAAATTTTTGATAAAGAAACCACTATTTACGAAAACTGGATTCAAGGAAGCAAATACATCATCAGTGATATTGACGCCAAAGATATTCGCGGAAATTATGACCTAACAATTGACAACGAGAATTATAAATGGGTTATTAAAGGCGAGTTGACTAAACCAATCTCTGAGATAAAAAAAGCAGATTCTACAAAAGTTAACTCAAAACTTGAAATAACAAACAACTGGCTAACATTAAATATCAAAACAAAAGATTCTGTAAAAACAAATTTTGACAGACTTACAGCATACATTGAAAAAGACAAAAACATTTCAGGTAAAGCTATTTTATTTAACGGAAAAGAATCTAGCTGGTCAGCTATAAAAACAGCAGCATATTCTAAAGAAAAAGATTCGTCGAAAACAGACAAAAATAATCATATCGTTCCTGTCACTTTCCCGAATCTTGCTTTTGGTAATGTAGATAAATTAAAACAAGAAAGCTTATTGTTTAAAAATGCTACGGTTTGGACCAATGAAGAAGCGGGTATTTTAAAAGAAACAGATGTATTAGTAAAAAACGGTAAAATCGTTTCTATAGGTAGTGGCCTTGCAGATTCTACAGCTAAAATTATTGACGCTAAAGGAAAGCACCTTACTAGCGGAATAATTGATGAACATTCTCATATTGCAATATCCAATGGCGTAAATGAAAGCGGGCATAACTCAAGTGCCGAAGTAACCGTTGAAGATGTTGTCAACTCAGAAGACATCAATATATATAGAGAATTAGCAGGAGGTGTAACCACTTCCCAGTTACTGCATGGTTCTGCAAATCCTATCGGCGGTAGATCAGCGATCGTAAAATGGAAATGGGGAGCAACAGCAGATGAAATGCTTTACAAAGAGCAACCTAAATTCATCAAATTTGCTTTGGGAGAAAATGTAAAACAGGCCAATCGCGGCTATGATAATCCAACTCGTTTTCCTCAAACAAGGATGGGAGTTGAACAAGTATTTATCGATTACTTTCAACGTGCGAAGGAATATGACGAAGCTTGGAAAAAATACAACTCTAATCCAAAAAAGAATACGATTAAAGCTCCAAGAATAGATATCGAATTACAAACACTAGCTGAGATACTAAACAAAGAACGATTTATAACTTGCCATTCCTATATTCAGT
Source organism: Flavobacterium sp. W22_SRS_FP1 (assembly GCF_052113685.1). Lineage (NCBI taxonomy): Bacteria > Pseudomonadati > Bacteroidota > Flavobacteriia > Flavobacteriales > Flavobacteriaceae > Flavobacterium > Flavobacterium sp. W22_SRS_FP1. Next base: position 33,307 of record NZ_JBGQOE010000027.1, on the reverse strand, counting down.
CAGAAATTTTGATGTTAATGGATGTGGCTGATAAATTTAATTTCAAGGTAAATACATTTACTCATATACTCGAAGGATATAAGGTAGCAGATAAAATGAAGCAGCATGGCGTTGCGGCCTCAACTTTTGCAGATTGGTGGGCTTACAAATTTGAAGTAAATGATGCGATTCCTTATAATGGAGCTATAATGCATAATGCTGGAGTGCTAGTTGCGTATAATTCTGACGATGCTGAAATGTCGCGCAGGTTAAATCAAGAGGCAGCAAAAGCGGTAAAATACGGAAACGTATCAGAAGAAGAAGCTTGGAAATTTGTGACTTTGAATCCTGCTAAAATGTTGCATATTGACAACAAAGTAGGAAGTATTAAAGTCGGTAAAGATGCAGATCTTGTTTTGTGGAGCGATAATCCATTATCAATCTATGCGAGAGCCGAGAAAACAATTATTGAAGGTACCGTATACTATGACGTGAATAAGGAGGATGATAAAATAAAAGCTATCGCTAAAGAGAGAAATGAGATTATAGGCCAAATGATAGCGGCAAAAAGCAAAGGCTTAAATACGCAAGAGCCTAAAAAAAGAATAAAAAAAGAATATCATTGCGACACTTTAGAACAATAAAAAAAATTCATTAATTGAAAGAAAAATAAAATGAAGATAAAAAATATTTACCCGCTATTATTTCTAATGAGTTTAGCAATGACAGCGCAGCATGCTCCTGCAGATAAGCAAACCAAATCAATACTTATTCTTAACGGTACCGCCCATTTAGGAAATGGACAAGTTATAGAAAATAGCGCTATTGGATTTAAAGACGGGATCATAACATTAGTTGCGGATGCCTCTACAATCCGATTAGCTAACAATGCATATGATGAAACCATTGATGCATCTGGCAAACAGGTTTATCCAGGATTTATAGCACCTAACTCCACACTAGGACTTGTTGAAATAGACGCCGTCCAATCCTCGGATGACGAAAGCGAAATAGGGAGTTTCAATGCAAATGTACGCAGTATCATTGCTTACAATGCAGAGTCAAAAGTTATTGAAACAGTTCGCCCAAACGGAGTGCTAATTGCTCAAATTACGCCACGTGGCGGAAGGATTTCAGGAACTTCATCTATTGTCCAGCTCGATTCATGGGGTTGGCAAGATGCATTGATGAAAGAGAATGACGGAATTCATTTAAACTTTCCTTCGGCATTTAAACGAAATGGATGGTGGGCAGAACCGGCTGCAGATTCATTAAACAAGGACTATTCAAAGCAAGTAAATGAAATCAGTACGTTTTTTAGCAATGCAAAATCCTATTTAGCTGGAAATCAAATTAAAAGAAACTTAATCTTTGAATCAGTTAAAGGATTATTTGATGGTTCGCAAACACTTTTTATAAATGCAGATAAAGAGCTGCAAATAATTGAATCCATTAAGTTGGCTTTAGACAACGGAATAAAAAAAATAGTTATAGTGGGTGGATTCGAAGCTTATAAGGCAGCAGATTTACTTAAGAAAAATAATATTGGTGTCTTACTACGACGAGTTCACGACATGCCTGAAAATGATGACCAAGATGTAAATTTGCCTTATAAAATGGCAAAAATATTAGTCGACAAAGGAGTTATAGTTGGCCTTGAAAATAGCGGAAAAATGGAGCGTATGAATACACGAAATTTACCTTTCCTTGCGGGAACATGTGCAGCTTATGGCTTAGATAAGGAGCAAGCATTACAATTAATTACCTCAAATACAGCTAAATTATTATCGATAGATACGATCTGTGGAACCCTGGAAGAAGGAAAACAAGCAACATTATTTGTTTCAGAAGGAGATGCACTAGATATGCGCACTAACAAGTTGACTCAAGCTTTTATACAAGGTAAATTGATAAATTTAGAAAATCATCAATCTAAACTAAATACTATTTACAAGAAAAAATACAATCAAAAGTAGCAGTCATACAATTAATTATAATGAATTAAAAAAATAAGACAGTCTGCCTAACAGTATTCTGTCTTTTTTTTTTGCAATCTCATCAAGAAGGTCAAAATTACACACGAAATAATAAGCTAAGCATTAACGAATCCTTAATATAAACTTATTAATCAAAGACAGCCGCAAAAAAAATGGGGTTAAAGTATAAAAAATGTAAAAATAATAGATGCCTACTTATTTTTTATAGGGGTATCGAATCATTTTATATTTTTACGAAAATTTAAACCTAAAAACCATGCGAAAAGTAATTTTAAGTGTGATCCTAATCACCATTTTAATCCTTACCCTATTTTCAACTTTTATATTATCTGATCAGCCAGTTCCAACAGAGCTTATTACATTTGACACCGGTGATACAGCCTGGATGATAGTTGCTACCGCATTAGTATTAATAATGACACCCGGTCTAGGTTTTTTCTACGGTGGTATGGTAGGTAAAAAGAATGTAATTAGTACTATGCTTCAGAGTTTTATGGCCATGATAATTGTTACCGTCTTATGGGTTTTAATTGGTTTCGGGTTGTCATTTGGTCCATCTATCGGCGGTTTAATTGGTGATCCCAGACCCTATTTGTTGTTTCAAGGGGTCGGCACTAATACGGCTTGGAGTTTAGCGCCAACTATTCCGTTTATGCTGTTTGCATTATTTCAAGCAAAATTTGCGATAATTACTCCTGCATTGATTACGGGTGCCTTTGCCGAAAGAATCCGTTTTTGGGCCTATCTGTTGTTCATGGTATTATTTATAATTTTCGTTTATGCCCCTTTATGCCACATGACTTGGCATCCTGAAGGACTTTTCTTTAAGATGGGAGTTCTCGATTTTGCTGGTGGAACTGTAGTTCACATGAGTGCAGGCTGGGCAGCTTTGGCAGGAGCTATGTTTTTAGGAAAAAGAAATGGTCAAAAATCAAACCCCGCTCGCATCACATATGTACTATTAGGAACTGGATTATTATGGTTTGGATGGTTTGGTTTTAATTCGGGTTCTGCTCTTGGTGCAAGTGGGATAGCAGTTCAAGCTTTAGGTACAACTACTGTTGCAGCAGCAGCGGCAGGTATGGCATGGGTATTCTTCGATAAAATATTAGGACATAAAGTCTCTGCAATGGGCGCCTGTATTGGGACTGTAGTTGGTCTCGTGGCTATAACTCCTGCTGCTGGATTTGTAAGTATTCCTAGTGCGATTTTTATAGGGGTATTTAGTAGTATAGTAAGTAACTTCGTAGTTCGCATATTCCATAAAGGTAAAATTGATGATGCTTTGGATGTTTTCGCTTGTCACGGTGTCGGTGGTATGACCGGTATGTTATTGACCGGTGTATTTGCCTCTAAAGCAGTAAACTCTGCTGTTACAGATCAAGGTCTTATTTTTGGTGAAACCACTCTTTTCCTTAATCAATTGACCGCTCTGGTAATGGTGTCTATTTTTGCATTTTCAATGTCTTATTTCCTTTTCTTTATCGTGAATAAGATTACTCCACTTAGAGTAAGTGAAGACAGAGAAATATTAGGTTTGGACATCTCTCAGCACGGGGAGTTCTTGTAGATTTCAATTAATTCTCTACCTACGAGCTCAAAAAAAAAAATCCCATTTGCCAATGCAAATGGGATTTTCTTTTTACTATTTTTTGAAGTTAGAAATACCCGTTTTTAACCAAGTTTGATATTCTTCAAGAGAAACATAACTTACAGTTGGAGTAGCTATATTTAAACTATTTCCATCTACATCTGTTAAAACATATAGAGGCTGTGTATTTGTTTTATATTTAGATATCATAAAGTCAGTCCACTTATCGCCCATCGTTTCAATCTCTGACCCCGTTGTTTTAGAAATAAATTGTTGGTCTTTAGGTAAATCCCGTTTATCATCCACATACAAAGAAATAAGAACTACTTCATTGTTTAAAATTGGCAATATCTTGGGGTCAGACCACACATTATTCTCCATTTTTCTACAATTCACACAAGCGTAACCAGTAAAATCTAGCATGATGGGTTTATTTACTGATTTGGCATAAGCCAAGCCTTTATCATAGTCTTCAAAAACCACAATTCCATGAGGTCCACTTTTAGCACCGTCTGGTAAAACTGTTGTCGATGCATTCCCTCGAGAACTACCAACTCCAAAAGGACTTTCGCTATACTCAACAGAAGGTGGAAAAGCATTAATTAATTTTAAAGGCGCTCCCCAAAGTCCTGGGATTAAATAAATAGTAAAGGTCAAAACCAGTAGTCCAAATAATAATCTTCCTACTGAAATATGTGTTAATGGACTATCATGAGGCAAAGTGATCTTACCGAATAAATAAAAGGCTAATGTCCCAAAAATAGCAATCCAGATTGCCAAGAAAACCTCGCGTTCCAATAAATGCAATTGCAATACTAAATCAGCATTCGATAAAAATTTGAATGCCAAGGCCAATTCAAGGAAACCTAGTACCACTTTAACTGTATTCAACCATCCACCAGATTTTGGCAAAGAATTAAGCCACCCTGGAAACATAGCAAATAGCATAAATGGTAAGGCCAAAGCCAATGAAAAACCAAACATTCCTATTATAGGGGCTACTCCACCCTTTGAAGCTGCTTCTACTAGTAAGGTACCTACTATCGGGCCCGTACAAGAAAAGGAAACTATCGCTAGTGCTAAAGCCATAAATAATATTCCAATAATACCACCTCGATCCGCTTGATTGTCAACTTTATTTGCCCAAGAATTAGGCAACATAATTTCAAAGGCTCCCAGAAATGACGCCGCAAAAACCACTAATAAAACGAAGAAAAGTATATTAAACCAAACATTAGTAGATAACGCATTCAAAGCATCGGCACCAAAAACCCAGGTAACGACAAATCCAAGAACGACATAAATCACAATAATTGAAATTCCGTATATAATTGCATTTCTAATACCCTTAGCTCTGCTTTTACTTCGTTTAGTAAAAAAACTTACCGTCATAGGAATCATGGGAAACACACAAGGCGTAAGAAGCGCTGCAAAACCCGAGAGGAAAGCTATAAAAAAGATGGACCACAATCCTCTTTTAGAATCTACTTTTGGTGCTGTCACTACTCCAATTTCAGAGGAAGCTTCTATATGATTACTAGCTCCAAGACTTGGAATCAGAGAATCAGCTTTTATTGAATCTCCTTCTACTACTATAGGTTTGTCTATCGTTGTTGCGGTAATACCAACAGCAGTTTGAGGAATTGAAAAAGTAAACTTTTTCTCTAAATTTATGCAAACGTCTTTGCAAACCTGATAATTCAATTCAGCTACAATTTTTGTCGTATTCGAGCTTCTAACATGCACGATCTGCTGAATTTGCGCGTTATTCTGAAAATAAGTTTCATCTACTTCAAAAATATCATTGTAGGCTGTTGTTGTTTTGCTCTCTTTGGCCTTGCCAACAAGATCAAAATTGCCTTTTTGATTTTTAAAAATAACTTCCAGAGCTAGTGGACCCCCATCAGGAGTAAATTGCGAATACAGATGCCAATCTTTTTCAATAACTCCGGCAAATGTAAGAATATACGTGTTCTCTGATTTCTTTTCGATTTTAGTGGTCCATTTTACGGGATCCAATATTTGAGAATTTACATTGGCGAATGCCAAGAATGCAAGTACTAAAAAAATAATTTTTCTCATTATTCCAATTGTATTTTTATTATGTTTTGTGTGGTATCGCTTATTCTAAATCGTTCATCTTGTCTGAGTCCTACAACCCAAACTATTGTTTTGCCAGACCATAAAATCCAAACGCTTTCTTTTTCGATCAATGATAATTTTTCATCTTTAAAAAGCTTACTTACTTTTTTAGATTTACCTTCCATACCAAAAGGTTGAAAACAGTCACCTTGTCCCCAGCGTCGCAAAACCAAAGGAAATTCTAGCTTGTTTTGATCGACAAATATAGCGGTATTTGAACCAACTGAAATGTCAGACACTTTACAAAACGTAAGATTTAAGGGAATATTAACTTTCTTAGTATCCTCTTCAATAAAATACTCCTGTACCTCAATTTCAGTAGTTATTGGATATAAGATTAGGGAATCTCTGTCTTTCAATAATCGAAAGTTGGTCGAAAAAACCTGCTTCCCGGATTGTGCATCTACTGAATCATATACATCTTCCCAAGCCAAAAAGCCAAATTCATGCAACCATTGATACAAATACGATCTATAATTGGGTAATTTTTTCAATTGGTTTAAATCGAAATGTATTTCATCCTCCTCCTGCTTTGCCACTTGCTGATAGACCATAATAGAAGCATCTTCGACCATTTGCTGTGATTCTTGTAGAAAAGATTGTGTTTTTTGAAAAGATGCAATGAATTGTGGATTGAGCTCTTTAAATAAAGGAACCAAATCATGACGGATTTTATTTCTCAAATATTTATCGGATGCATTGCTGCTGTCTTCCCTCCACAGAATCTCATTCTCATGTGCATACTTAGCAATTTCTTGGCGCGAAAAAGGCAACAGCGGTCGGATAATTTTATCATTCTGTCCGGGAATCCCAACTAAGCCTTCCAGTCCTGTCCCCCGACTTAAATTTATCAGAAAAGTTTCTATATTATCATCGGCATGATGGCCAGTTAGAATATAGTCATAATTTTCAGTCTCTAAAAGTTCGTAAAACCAATTGTAACGTAAATCTCGTGCTGCCACTTGGGTAGAGAGCTTGTAATCTTTGGCAAAAGCCTGTGTATCGAACTGCGTTACAAAAATTGGAATTTCATTTGCTTCGGCGTACTCTTGGACAAAGTTTTGATCGCCAAAGCTTTCCATACCTCTCAACTGAAAATTACAATGAACAAGGGCAACTTCATATTCCAATTTATGAAATAAATGAGCCATAACCATACTGTCTAAACCACCACTGCTGGCCAGTAACAGCTTTTTATTTTGTAGAAAAGGGAAGTTATGAGCAATATGATTTTTTAATCTATCTAACATTCTTCAAAAATAAAGATTAAAATCTGAAACAGATTTATGAATTTAACTTATTCTAAAACTTCTCTCATTGCTTTTGCTTTAAGCAAACATTCTTCATATTCTTTTTCAGGAGAGGATAATGATGTTATGGCGCTACCCACTGAAAACGATACGTAGTTTTTTTCTTGATTGTACAAAATACTACGAATAACAACATTGAAATCGAAATCTCCGTTTGGGGTAAAGTATCCAACCGCTCCACTGTATAAACCACGTTTACTCTCTTCCAGTTGATCAATGATTTTCATCGCTGAAATTTTGGGTGCACCAGTCATGCTTCCCATCGGGAAAGTTGTCCTTAAAGCATCAATAACACTGTATTGAGGATCTAGTTTTGAGGTAACCGTCGAAATCATCTGATGCACTTGCATAAATGAATAAATGCCGCATAATTCCGTGACCTGGACGGAACTTTTTTGTGCCGTATGGGATAAATCATTGCGTACTAAATCAGTAATCATAATGTTTTCTGCACGTTCTTTTGGGTCTGAAATCAATTGAACTTTCGATTTTTCATCCTCAAAAGGATCCAAAAATCTTTTCGCAGTTCCTTTTATCGGTTGTGAAATAAGTAAATCTCTTTCCTTTTTCAAATAGCGTTCTGGAGATGCGGAAAGCAAAAAATGCTTGTTGTTTTTAAAAAAAACCGCAAATGGAGGTTGCGAAATTTCGTTTAGTTTTTGAAATTTTTCCAATGGATCTATACTCGTGTTTTCGGCATAAAATTCCATGCAAAAATTCGCCTCATATAAATCACCCAAGTGTATATGGCTAAGCATTTTTGACACTTTTTGAATATAACTGTTTTCTGGAATTCGCTGACGAATCTTTATTTTATCAACTACTTGATATTTAGATTTTTGAGTTTTTACAATTTCATTGTAGTCTATTTCAAACTCATCATCACAAAGACTAAGATAATGCATTTCAAGTTGGTTGTCTTTCAATAAAAATATTTTTTTAGGCTGAAAGAAAAATAAATCTGGAAATTCCAAACCATCAAAATTACTAGATTGCAATGGCTCAATATCGTTTTTAAGATCATAGGATAAGTAACCAAAAACCCAATCTTTTGCTGTTTGCTGGTATTGTTTTAGACTTTCAAAAGCATTATGAGAATCTGTTTTTAATGAAGTAAAAGCATCTACAGCAAGCAAACAATCATAATTAGAATACCGTTGGGGGTACTTATTACTATCCATGAAAACAACTTCACGGAACTGTTGTGACCAATTTAAAAGTTGATTTTTCAACAATTTTGGGTCTGAAATCTGCTTGTGAATTGATGCTCTCAAAGATATATACTTTTTAAAATTCAAAATTACGACAAAAAAAAACCTTTAATATATGATTATAGTAATAATCAGCCGATTTTTTTCGTAAATTTACAGTAACAAGGTGACTATAAAACGCTTACGCTAATTGAATCAAAAACACAATTTTGATGATTAAGACGGTCACTAATGGGGAATAACATATTAGGAATGAAAGAGTGGCAGCATTTTACAAAATTGTAACCGATAAAACCTAAATACTATGAAAATCGCAACCATTATTGTCCGGACTATACTTGGCCTATTGTTTCTTTATACTTCTTCTAAATACTTTTTTAATCTTTCCCCAGAACCCGCTTCTACAGGAGAATTCAAAGCCTTTCAACTTGGATTAGTAGCCTCCACTTATTTATTTCCCTTGGCAAAATCAGTAGAATTCCTATGCGGATTGTCCTTTGTTACTGGAAAATTCACCACTTTAGCGAACCTAGTTATATTTCCCGTAACCTTAAACATTCTATTAATCAACTATTTTTTGACACCAGATAACTTGCCTTTAGCGATTTTTGTATTCCTAGGCAACATCTTTTTAATATTTGCCCACTGGGAAAATTATAAAGGATTATTTAAAGTTAATTAAGTAAGATTCAAAAATTATATCAAAAAGAAACCCGCTAATTGAGCGGGTTTCTTTTTGATATAATTTTTACACTTGTATTACACGTGTAGCGCTCTGTTTTCAGTTGCTGCTAATGCAGCTTCTTTTATTGCTTCTGCGAAAGTAGGATGTGCATGAGACATTCTAGCAATATCTTCTGCAGATGATTTGTATTCCATTGCCACAACAGCTTCTGCAATTAAATCAGCTGTTCTAGCTCCAATCATATGAACTCCAAGAACCTCATCTGTTTTTTTATCAGCAAGTATTTTAACAAAACCATCTAAATCTCCACTTGCTCTAGCGCGACCTAATGCTTTGAAAGGAAAACTTCCTACTTTATATTCAATACCAGAAGCTTTTAATTGCTCTTCTGTTTGCCCTACAGCAGCCACTTCTGGCCAAGTATAAACAACACCTGGAATCAGGTTGTAATTAATATGTGGTTTTTGTCCTGCTATGATTTCGGCTACCATGCTTCCTTCTTCTTCTGCTTTGTGCGCTAACATTGCTCCACGAACTACATCACCAATGGCGTAAATGTTAGAAACATTAGTTTGTAAATGATCATTTACTTCAACCTGTCCTCTATCTGAAATTTTTACACCTGCTTTGTCTGCATTCAATCCATCGGTATAAGGACGACGACCTACTGAAACTAGAGAATAATCCCCTTCTAGCGTTATGGTTTCTCCTTTTGCATTTTCTGCTTGAACGGTAACTGCATCACCATTTCTTTCAACAGATTGCACTTTATGAGAAACGTAGAACTTCATTCCTTGTTTCTTTAAAACTTTTGTCAATTCTTTAGACAAGGAAGCATCCATTCCTGGAATGATTCTGTCCATATATTCTACAACAGAAACTTGAGCACCAAGACGTAAATACACTTGTCCTAACTCAATTCCAATTACACCACCACCAATGATGACAAGATGTTTAGGTACTTCTTTTAATTTTAATGCCTCGGTAGAAGTAATTATTCTTTCTTTATCAATTTTGATAAAAGGCAAAGATGATGGTTTAGAACCTGTAGCAATGATAATGTTTTTTGCTTCTACAGTTTCAGAAGTTCCATCTGCTTTTGCAACAGCAACATGAGTCGCATCGACAAAAGAGCCTAAACCTTCTAGAACCGTAATTTTATTTTTGTCCATCAAATATTTTACACCACCTGAAGTTTGATCTACGATTGCTTGTTTACGAGCAATCATTTTTTCTAAGTTGATTTTTACTTCACCTGAAACTTCAATTCCATGATCTGCAAAATGAGCTATATCAGCGTAATTGTGTGAAGATGCCAACAATGCTTTTGAAGGAATACATCCTACATTAAGGCAGGTTCCGCCTAGCGCTGGATATTTTTCGATAATTGCTGTTTTGAAACCCAATTGTGCACAACGAATCGCTGCTACATATCCTCCTGGTCCTGATCCAATAATGACTACGTCAAATGAACTCATAATATATTTTTTTTTATGTGTTTATAGTTTGTTGCTTGCAATTTTTTTAAAAAACACAAACAAAAATTTTCTCTTGCAAAAATAATAATTTAAAATGCGAATTCGGTGAATATTCGTTAATTAATACTTATTTTTTGGCTTTTTTTTGTGTCATTTCTCGAAGAATGAAAAACAGAATGGACAATTACTATGTCCTTCTAAATATAGTAGTTGATCACAAATGGAATTTAATTACCGCTAATTATTAAAACAAGCTCCAATACATCCTATAAAGATGAAAGTAAATTAATTGATTTCAAATTCAGGTATTATTAAAACCACAACGCTAACAAGTAAACTAAACGGCAAGAACCGTCGTGTTTTTTACTTCGCTTATCATAAAGGTGCTTTGTGTACTTCCTATGTGTTGCAAGGTCGTTAATTTACTAACTAGAAACTCTCTGTATGCCTGCATGTCCTTCACGACTACCTTTAGAATATAATCATAATCGCCACTTACGTGAAAACATTCTAATACTTCCGAAAGTTTGACTACTTCTGTTTCAAACTTAGTCAAAAATTCCTGAGAGTGCTGAATAAGTTTCAAGTGACAAAAAACGACAAATCCCTTATCTACTTTTGATTTATTTAGTAGAATCACATACTTATCTATAATCTTTTCACGTTCTAGTTTTTTGATTCGCTCATAGACTGCAGTTACAGAAAGATTGAGCTTTAAGGACAATTCCTTAGTGGTTCTTTTACTATCAGTTTGCAATAATAAGAGTAGTTTTTTATCGGTGGGATCTAATGTCATTTAGCTAACGTATTTGTAAATTGAAAAATAATCTATGAAAAACCTATTATTTAAAATAAAACAGAAAATATGCTTGTAAAATTAAACATTAATAGTTAATAAATCTATATTATAGATATATGGTTGATAATTAATCTAAAAACAAGTTATTTTGAAGTAGGTTTCTTGATTATTCAAATCTCCTAGCCCAGATAGCAGCGATATCCTTTATTTTTTTTCTTTAAAAAAATAAAGATAAAGTGGATAGCTGGAAATAGCTTCTAAACCAATTTAAAGATATAAAAATGAACAATTTCAATCCCGCAGACAACATTCAGGACTTACAGTATTTTGGCGAATTTGGTGGAGTAAATCCATCGATTTCTGATTCTTCGACGTACACCTTTTTATCGGCAAAGACCATGTTTGATACTTTTGAAGGCAACATAGAAGGCTGCTATTTATACTCCCGTCACTCCTCGCCTAGTAATTTGTATTTAGACAAAGCCTTGGCGGCGATGGAAGGAACAGAAACCGCCAACGTATCGGCATCAGGAATGGGAGCCATCACTCCTACATTATTGCAATTGTGCGGCGCTGGGGATCATATTGTTTCCAGTAGAACGATATATGGTGGGACTTATGCGTTCCTGAAGAACTTTGCGCCACGATTTGGCATAAAAACAGCTTTTGTGGACATCACTAAACTGGAAATTGTAGAAGCTGCTATTACTGCTGACACTAAAGTTTTGTATTGTGAAACGGTGAGCAACCCATTACTGGAAGTGGCAGATATAGCTGGATTATCCCGCATTGCGAAAAAACACAATTTGACATTGGTCGTTGACAATACCTTCTCTCCTTTGTCTGTTTCTCCGGTAAAATTTGGAGCGGATATTGTGATTCATAGTTTGACCAAATACATCAATGGAAGCAGCGATACCGTAGGTGGTGTGACTTGCGCTTCGCAAGAATTCATCAATCAATTGAAGGATGTCAACAGTGGCGCTAGTATGTTACTAGGACCGACGATGGATAGTATGCGCTCTGCTAGTGTGATGAAAAACCTACGTACTTTACATCTAAGAATAAAACAACACAGTCATAATGCCGCTTATCTTGCAGAGCATTTCGAGAAAGATGGTTTAAAAACAGTTTATCCAGGATTAGCAAGCCACCCAAGCCACGAATTGTTTGCCTCTATGGTCAACCCAGAATATGGTTTTGGCGGAATGATGACGGTAGATGTGGGTTCTTTGGCAAAAGCCAATGCACTAATGGAGCTGATGCAGTCCCGTAATTTGGGATACTTGGCAGTAAGTTTAGGATTTTACAAGACTTTGTTTAGTGCCCCGGGAACTTCTACTTCTAGTGAAATTCCTGCAGAAGAACAAGCCGAAATGGGATTAACGGATGGTTTAATTCGTTTTTCAATAGGACTGGATAACGATATCAAGAGAACATACGAAATGATGAAAGCTTGCATGCAAGAGCTTTCAATTCTATAACTTTTTTTTTAGTTTTTAATGTGGTTAAAATCCGTTTGAGAGTAATCTTGAGCGGATTTTTTGTTAACAACAGAAAAAAATAATCACCATCTACTTGATGCCATTCACAATTGTTTTTACGACAAACCAATATATCCGATAAAGCGCTTATTTAAATCGTCTTGCTCATAGATTCGGGGCCAAAAATCACTCTAAAATTTACTAAAAACAATAATTTGGAAAAAAGCACTTGTCGTACTAATTATTCCTCAATTGTATATTTGCCTTTTAAATCTATTACTTTTTTTATGTCACAACGATAAACAAAAACCTGCATGATTTTTTCATTGGGTGAATAACTTATCTCATCATTCCAATATTTTATATTTCTATTTTTAAGTTCCGTTATTAATTCGTTCTTCAAATTTTGGCTATTAAGACTTGCTACTAAATGACTATTTGCATATTTGTCCTTTTTTACATATTCATAAACAAATTCAGCTGCCTCTTTTTCTGTGTCGAAATAGTTTAGATTTTCTTTTTCACCACGTTCGCTATAATACCAAATATACAAGTCTCCATATTTCTCTAAACCAATTCCGTCGTCAGTTTCATATCTATTCCCTGGCGTAATTTTGTTTTTCAAACAGTTTTCAGCCATCCAGCCTTCAAGTTCCTTTATTGTTGAAATATTCATTTTGAATTAAGATATTATTTGTTTCTAAATTTTCGCTAAATAATTGCAAACAACTATTGCATCAAATATAGACAACTTACTTCAATATCCTATTTTTCTTATATTCGATAAAATAAAAAACCGTTTTGAATTGAATCAAAACGGTTTTAAAAAATTATATAACTTGTGGAAGTCTATAGATGACTCAACTTACTGTTTTTTCGGCTGAAGCCAAAGTAAATCGTAAGTCCGATTAGCAACCAAGCAGTAAAATAAATCCAGTTCCAAACACTGAGTTCCGCCATCATATACAAACAACTCACCAGTCCCAACAACGGAATTAAGGAAAGGTTGTCGCGAAATGACCAAATAGTCAATGCAATCAACGAGATCAGAAAAATCCACATGGGTATTTTGTGTTTGAAAAGGCCTAAACCACTTTCGTATTTAAGACTGTTATCAATTGGTAATCCAGCTACAACCGATGCGTATTTTGCATCATCCTTCTGGTATTGGCCCAATAAATTCTCTAAATCAGGAGTCTCTTTTGTCTTGTTTTTCGCATCAATGCCAACTAAATAATCGAATGCTTTTTTTGATTCTTCCTTATTTAAGGAAGTAATAATATCTGTCGCATTATTTATTTGAGTCGCATTAGTAATAAAATCCATTGATCCTTTATTGTTATAATTGAAAGCATAAAACAAACCTGCGGCCAACATGAACGGAATAACGTATTTTGAGTTTACATAAGGGGTTTTGAATTTCCCTCTGGGAATATCCTTCTTGTTTTGCAATACTAATACTCCTGCACAAACTAATACGAAAGCAAATAAAGTGCCTATACTGCATAAATCAGTTACCATGGTTAGGTTCAAAAATAATGCGGGAATTGCAACGACAAAACCAGTAACAACCGTAGCGTAGGAGGGTGTTTTGTATTTTGGATGCACTCTTGAGAACTTTTTCGGCAACAAACCGTCGCGACTCATACTCATCCAGATCCGTGGTTGTCCCATTTGGAAAACTAATAAAACACTGGCCATAGCGATTACGGCGCTAACACCAATTATAGCTGACATGATTTTTAAGTCTAATTTTTCAAATACATAAAGTAATGGATCGCCCACATTCAAATCAGAATAATTAACCATTCCTGTAAGAACCAAAGCTATGATAATGTACAAAACGGTACAAATGATAATGGCCCATATCATTCCCCTTGGTAAATCTATTTGTGGGTTCTCGCATTCCTCAGCGGTGGTCGAAATGGCATCAAAACCAATATAAGCAAAGAACACAGCTGATACGCCCTTTAAAACTCCGCTGACACCGTTAGGTGCAAAAGGCGTCCAATTATCAAAATCAAATGTATAAAAGAATTTTAATTTATAGATATGAGCTGCTGAATTTTTATTAATTTACCTTTTAAAGTCAAATCATTGACTTTAAGTTATTTAAAAATTAAATATTGAAATTGGACTAGCGTGAATAGCGCGGAATAGCTAGTACTAAAACTAATCACGCATTAAACAAGTTTAAACACATAAAAAAACATAAGAATCAATGAAAATCTATAGTTCAAAAAACAGAGATTGATCCTCTCGAAATTGGACCCAAAGAAACTGAAAAACTAGTTATGTAGTAAAAAATCATAATTAAAATTCCACCCAAAAAAAATAGTATTAATATTGAACTTAGGCTTTCAAACTCCCTATTTCAAACACTTTCTCAAAATAGTTACTGGATGTTGTGCTTTTCTGCTTGTACCATCAAAAATTTGATGGCGACAGCTTGTCCCTGCTGCTGCGATAAATGCAGCTTCATCTGTTGTCCTAATTTTTGGAAATAGAGTATCCTCGCCCATTTGCATACTGATTTCGTAATGTTCCGTTTCATAACCAAAAGAGCCTGCCATTCCGCAACAACCCGAATTATAGATAGTCACTTTATTATTTGTAGGTAGATTTAGCATCGCAAAGGTCGCCTCAACAGAACTCAATGATTTTTGATGACAATGTCCGTGGATTTTTATTTGCATTTCGGCATTCGAAAATTGTCCCGAATGGATCTTGTTCCTGGCAATTTCATTTTTGAAAAATTCTTCAACCGTAAAGACATTTTTGGCCAATTCTTCGGCACTTTCTTTATCATCCGCCAACCTAATGTATTCATCCCTAAAAGTCAAGATTGCTGAGGGCTCTATTCCAATCAATGGAATATCGCCAGATACAATAGCAGCAAAAATCGAAACGTTTTTATTAGCAATAGCCTTAGCTTCTTCAAGAAAACCCTTAGAAATATAGGCCCTTCCACTTTCTTCATGATCAACAACTAAAACTTCATAACCCAATTTTGTCAACAATTCGAAAGCATCGATCCCCACCTGAACATCATAATAATTTGTAAACTCGTCACAAAACAAATATACTTTTCCATTGGGGAAGCCTCGTTTTTCAGATTGGGGCTTATTCGCTTCATACCATTTTCTAAATGACTTGGCAGCTAATAAAGGGACTTCTCGTTTTGAAGCTATACCCATTGCTTTCTTGACAAAAGATTGGTTTACAATAAAATTTGTAATTTCTGGAACTATACTTCCCAGTTTATTCAGTTTGGCATTATGAGCAAAGATTTTATTTCGGATCGAAAAACCATTTGCTTTTTGATATTGGTATAAAAACTCTGATTTTAATGATGCCACATCTACATTGCTGGGACATTCACTTGCGCAGGCTTTACAACTAATGCACAATTCAAAAACTTCATAGAGTTCTTTGTGGTTGAATTTATTCTCTTTTTCAGAGTGGGTCAAATATTCTCTTAGCGCATTGGCGCGAGCTCGAGTAGTATCTTTCTCGTTTCGAGTGGCTTTGTAACTAGGACACATTGTACCACCGGCCGAAGTTGGTTTTCTACAATCACCGGAACCGTTGCATTTTTCGGCTGCACGTAAAATTCCCAAACTATCCGAAAAATCCTGAATGGTTTTGATCTCTGGCTCAATTCTTCCAGCTTCAAAACGCAGGTTTTCATCCATTTTTAAGGCATTGACAATTTTCCCTATATTCAAAACCGAATTAGGGTCGAAAGCCAATTTGATGCGTTTTAACAACTCGTAGTTTTTATCGCCAATCATAAACGGCAAAAACTCCCCTCGAACGATTCCGTCCCCATGTTCCCCGCTCAATGAACCTCTATATTTTTTGACTAAAATAGCTACTTCTGTTGCGATCGCTCTAAACTGATACAGTCCATCTTTTGTTTTTAAGTTTAATATAGGACGCAGATGGATTTCTCCTGCTCCTGCATGCGCATAATAAATAGCATCCTGACCGTGTTTTTTCATCATGGCAGAAAAGTCGGCAATATAATTCGGCAAATCACTCAGTTCAACCGCCGTATCTTCAATCGAATCGGCTGCTTTATCATCGCCAACAATACTTCCTAAAAGACCAAGACCCGCTTTGCGCAATTCGTTTATTTTATCGATATCAGCACCATAAATTTTAGGTAATGCGTACCCAAAGTTATTGTTTTCAAGATCTGCTATCAAAGCATTCGCTTGCTGCTCGGCATCTTCCATGCTCAGGTATGACGCGACTTCCATCATAATCACAGCCTTCGGGTCTCCTTGAATAAAGAATCGGTTTTTAGCTTGTTCTCTGTTGGTTTTTGTACAATTCAAAATGGTATCATCCATCATTTCACAAGTGTACAAATGATGTTTCATTGCGGTCACTACCGCTTCCAAACTTTCTTGGATACTATGAAAATGGGCTACTACCATCACATTATTTGTGGGCGGTAAATCATCCACCTTCAGAGTAACTTCAGTCGTAAAAGCTAGAGTACCTTCACTTCCGCAAAGTAATTTCCCCACATTTATTGTAGGTTCATTTCCTGAAAACAAATCCGATTTTAATAAAATATCAACTGCATAACCTGTATTTCTTCGATGGATTTCGGGTTTAGGGAATTCCTTTTTAATTTCTTCCTGTGTCACAGAGACGGACAGTTCTTCGAATAACTTTCTATAAATGCTGTTTTCAAGGCTGTTCCCTTTTGTCTTTTCAATAAATTCAGCCGAAGTCAATTCCCCAAAAACCAGTTGAGTGCCATCACTCAAAACGGCTTTAATCTCGACAATTTTATCACGGGTTACCCCGTAACGTATTGAAGTAGTTCCAGATGAATTATTTCCTACCATTCCTCCTATCATGCAGCGGCTCGAGGTGGAAGTATTGGGACCAAAAAACAAACTATACGGTTTTAAATACAAATTCAATTCATCCCGTATTACACCAGGCTGAACCGTTATTGTTTTTTTTTCGCTATCGAATGAGACAATATTTGTAAAATGTTTAGACACATCGACTATGATGCCATCCCCCACAGTTTGCCCCGCCAAGGAAGTCCCTGCTGTTCTTGGGGTCAGCGAAATTTTATGCTTTTCAGCAAAACGGATCAACTTGACTATATCTTCATTCGTTTTAGGCAAAGCCACAGCGACGGGCATTATCCGATATGCAGAAGCATCGGTAGCATAGAGCGTTTTATGAAGATCATCGTATAAAAGTGTTCCTTCTAATGATTCGGATAACTGCTTTAATTGATCAGAGTTGGGCATGGGCAATAAAATATTATTGAGTGTATTTAGAAAAACTGGCTTACAGTATAATTTGACAAATATAATTATATAGTACATCACTATTTAATAATTGAAGCAAGAAAGTATCACGAAAAGAGCAGAGGCTTTTTATCGCCTTTGAATTTTAGTCAAAACTTTTCTAGAAATATTTTGCAAAGAAATTTTAATTATAAAGCGTAGAAGAATTTTAATACTGTTTTGTCTTTTAAACTTCGCTAAAAAAACTATTTTTGAACTCTATAAAAACGTATCAATAATGAACCGAAACAACTCCATAGTACTGCTGATTTCAATTTTTCTATTGTCGTTTTCGCAGGTGACATCGCAAGAAAGCCCTACGCATCCAAAAAGTGAATTCAGAGCAGTCTGGATAGCCACGGTTGTGAATATTGACTGGCCAAAAACGGGTACTGATCTTATTGAAAAGCAAAAAGCAGATTTTATTGAAATTTTAGATACTTACAAAAAACTAAACTATAATGCCGTGATTGTCCAAATCAGGAGTGTAGGTGATGCGTTCTATCCTTCTAAATTAGCTCCTTGGTCTAAGTATTTAACTGGAAAAGAAGGTCAGGCGCCAAGCCCTTATTATGATCCATTAGAATGGATGATTACAGAAACTCATGCTAGAGGTTTTGAATTCCATGCTTGGTTAAACCCTTATCGTGCGACCATGGATTTGAACACGGCCGTTTTAAGTCCAACGCACGATTTCTACGAACACCCAGAATGGATGATTAAATATGGTGGAAAATACTACTATAACCCTGCTTTACCTGACGTACAGACCCATTTGATTGTTGTTGTTGACGAGGTGGTGAAAAATTATGATATTGATGCCATTCATTTTGATGATTATTTTTATCCTTATAAGGTAAAGGGAGAAGAGTTTAACGATTCCGAATCCTTCAAGAAATATGGTGCTGGTATGAGTTTAGCTGATTGGAGACGTTACAACGTCAATAACTTCGTCAAATACTGTTCCTATTCCATAAAAAAAATTAAGCCGTGGGTTCAATTTGGAATAAGCCCTTTTGGAGTTTGGCGTAACAAATCAGTTGATCCAAAAGGCTCAGATACCAATTCTGGGCAAACAAATTACGATGATTTATTTGCCGATCCGATGGCATGGATGGAAAATAGTTGGGTTGACTATATTCTGCCGCAATTGTACTGGAGTATGGATCATCGCACTGCTTCGTACACAAAGCTATTAAAATGGTGGGCTGAAAATTCAATAAATACGGCAGTCTACATCGGAAACGGCAGTTATAAAATCAATACCGATTCCGACAAAAGATGGAACATTCCTTCTGAAATACCAACCCAGATCGACATAACCCGCTCCTACAAAAATATCGGTGGAAATGCCTTTTTTAGTGCCAAATCATTCATTAACAGAAACAAAGCTGTTACTCAATTGCTTATGGATAATCAATACAAATACCCGGCACTTCCCTATGTGGTTCCAAATTCTAGGAAAATAGTAATGGATGTACCTACCGTTTGCAAAGTCACTGATAACAATGATTCTACAACCTATACCGTTAACTATCCACTGAAAAGCAAAATACGTTACGTTTTGGTTTATGCCGCTAAGAACTCCGAAAAAATCAACGTGAACGACCCAAGTCAAATTATGGACAAGATCGCTTTCAAGGAAAAAAAAGACAGCATATCTATAGCTATCAAAAAAAACAATTCAGACAAAAACACAAACTACGCCCTTTCATTTATTGATTTCTACGGCAATGAAAGTGCAGCTGCTTTATTAGAAACACCAACTGAAACTAAAACAATCAAAAGTTCTCTAAATAATGAAAACAGACAATAGACCCTGGTATTGGATACCATTTTTAAACTTTGCCTCCGGACTACCTTACGCTATTATTATTTCAGTTTCGGTAATAATGTACAAAAGCCTAGGAATCAATAATGAGGACATTGGTATTTACACCAGTTTATTGTATCTTCCTTGGGTCATAAAACCATTGTGGAGTCCTTTTATTGATCTCTATTCAACAAAAAGAAAGTGGTTTTTAGCCATGCAATTAGTTATTTCAATTGCTTTTTTATTGGTCGGTTTGACCCTTCCGATGAATAATTTTTTCGTTATAAGTTTGGCTGTCTTTTGGATTGCCGCTTTTGCATCAGCATCCAATGATGTTGCGAGTGACGGTTTTTATATGTTGGCTTTGGAGAAAGAACAACAATCTTTTTTTCTGGGAATACGGAGCACATTCTACCGACTTTCCATGCTTACTGGAAATGGATTAATCGTATTTATTGCTGGCTTTCTAGAGCAGGAATATGGAGACAAACAGAAAGCTTGGTCTTACACCATGATTATTGTGGGTTTAATTATGTCAATAATTACACTTTACAACTATTTTTCTACTCCAAAAGTTGAAGCAAAAAACACCGATACAGCAATAACACCAAAAGTAAATTTTGGAGCAGTTTTTTCCAGTTTTTTCCAAAAAAAGCAAATTGGAATTGTTTTAGCATTCATCTTATTATTTAGATTGGGGGAATCACAATTACTAAAAATGCTAACCCCCTTTCTTCTTGATGAAAAAGGACTCGGTGGTATGGGTTTAACTACCCAGCAAATCGGAATAGTTTATGGGACTGTTGGTCTAATTTCATTGACAATTGGAGGAATCATTGGCGGCATTGCTATTTCTCGTGATGGGCTTGGTAAATGGATGTTACCCATGATTTTAACGATGCATTTACCTATAATTGGGTTTATATTGCTAGCCCATTTTCATCCTGTTTCCATTTACTTTATATATATTACCGTAATTGCAGAACAATTTGGTTATGGTTTTGGTTTCGCAGCATTCATGATGTATTTAATTTACGTGGCCGAAGGCGAATCAAAAACCTCCCACTACTCCATTGCAACCGGTTTTATGGCTTTAGGGATGATGCTACCAGGAATGTTAAGTGGCTTTATTCAAGAATACTTAGGGTATGTAAACTTCTTTATCTGGGTTTTCCTAGCGACAATTCCTGGATTGATACTATCTCGTTTCTTAATATACCCAGCTGCTTTCGGTAAAAAGACTGATTAACATGTAAGTTTCATGAAAAGTTACTAGTTTTTCTTACACGGGTAAAAATAAAACTTATGACATTAGAACAAAAAATAGGGCAATTCTTTTTTCCAGCCGTTTTTATAAAAGACACTGAAGAAAACATTCAGGCGACAGAAGAATTGATCAGGCGACATAACATAGGCGGGCTCACTTTTTTTCACAGCAGAGCCAGCGCCGCGACGAATTACGAAACCAAAAAAAAAATTGTTTTCAACGATGACAGTTATCAGCGTCTGAAAGGACTGATTGTACGTTACCAAAGCTGTGCCTCTATTCCTTTGTTGATGAGTATTGATGCCGAGTGGGGATTGGCAATGCGTGTCGAAAAAACACCCCAATATCCATATGCCATCACCCTAGGGGCTCTGCCAGAGAGTGAATCCCATTTGGTTTATGAACTAGGAAAACAAATAGGCTTAGACCTAAAATCGGCAGGGATTAATTATAATTTGGCACCACTGGCGGACATCAACAACAATCCAAATAATCCCGTTATCGGATATCGTTCTTTTGGTGAAAACAAGGAAAAAGTAGCCCGTTTTGCCCTCGAATATTTAAGAGGAATGAGTGATGTGGGAGTTTTGGGCTGCTTAAAACATTTTCCTGGTCACGGGAATACTAATGTGGACTCCCATTTGGGTTTGCCCGTTTTAGAGGAAAACCTAGAACAACTATTAGAAAACGAATTATATCCCTTCATCAAAGGAATTGAAAACAATGTCGACTCCATTATGATTGGACATCTTGCTGTTCCCGCTTTAAATGAAGGAAAAGATACCTCCGCCAGCTTATCGAAATCCATTATTGAAGAGCTTTTGCGAAAGCGATTGGGATATAACGGATTGGTGATTTCAGATGCGCTGAATATGCATAGCGTTTCCAAACTTTACGACAAAAGAGGAGAGTTGGAGTGGGAAGCTTTCAATGCTGGAAATGACGTGTTGTGCTTTGCGGAAAATGTGCGCGAAGGCATTCAGGAAATTTTAAAAAACGCCACTCCACAGCGCATTGAAGCCAGTTATTCCCGTTTGATGAAGTGCAAACAGAAAGTAGGAATTCTCGAAGGCCAACAGGATGAGATCGTAAAACTGGATTTTGAAACAGCATCCCTTCTGAATCGCAAAATAGCACGAAGTAGCATCACTAAAATAAAAGACAACGGCAGTACCTCCCTGATTCTTGAAGCTTCTAAAAACGAAAAGTTAGCCTTACTGAGCCTTCACAAAGGTGTCGACAATCCCTTTTTTAATTCTCTGATCCCAGAACTAAACGCAACATTATTTTCAGTTGACGAAATAGCGGAACAAACCGTAACTAATATGGAACAAAATCTTAGGCTATTTGATACCGTATTAATTGCTTTGTACGTTCCAAAAGCAAAACCTACGAATAATTTTGAACTAGCGCCCGAAGTTTTAGAAATATTAGACCGTTTACTAAAATCAAAAAAATGTGTGCTTTATGTTTTTGGAACCCCATATGCATTACAGATCATACCTAATTTAGAGTTAGCTGACGGAATTGTTCAAATCTATCAGGATTTTATTGAATTTCAAGAAAATGCTGCAATACAATTACTAAGTAATTCTCTCTGTAAGGGAACTTTACCGGTACATATCAAAGGAATTTAGAAGTATTAAAAATAAATACTTTCAACTATTGCTGTTTAATATTTATTTTATGGTAGTAAAAATAATAAAACCCCAAATTAAAACCATCTCAATATCAATTCATAAGCTTGCAAAAGTTGGCTTTGTAAAGCAGTTTTTCTTCTCAAAATAGAGCTCCAAAATAATTTGTCTCTAAAAATCACTTTAGGCTTTTACCCAGTTTTTTATCTATATTGCAAACTCAAACGATATAGCATGGATACCAATATAAAGAGAAACAAAGAATTATCGATAACGGAAGCTTTGATTCCCGTCGTGGCACTTATAGCCATGTTAGGTTACAACGTGGCAGTTTATGGAGATGAAGCTTTGAGTGGGAGTAACCAATTTGTACTTTTGTTGGGTGCGTCCGTTGCAGCTATCGTGGGATTTTTCAATAAAGTTAGCTTTGAAAAAATGATGGAAGAAGTAGCTGACAACATAAAATCAACAGTTGGTGCAATCCTTATATTACTTATGGTTGGCGCCTTAGCTGGAACTTGGTTAGTGAGCGGAATAATTCCTTCGATGATATATTACGGATTACAGATTTTAAGTCCAGCCATATTTTTACCAGCCACTTTGATTATCTGTTCGATAATTTCTATCGCCACAGGGAGTTCTTGGACAACGAGTGCCACCGTCGGGATAGCCTTAATAGGTGTTGGAGGAGCATTAGGTTTTGATCTAGGAATGGTAGCCGGAGCAGTTATTTCTGGAGCCTATTTTGGAGATAAATTATCTCCAATGTCGGACACAACCAATCTTGCACCTGCTATGGCCGGTACCGATTTGTTTACACACATCAGATACATGACCCTAACGACGATACCAACTTACCTTTTCACTTTGATTATCTTCATATTTTTAGGGTTGTCCGTTGAAATAAATGGAAATGTTGATATTGCTAGTCTTTTATCTGATATTGAAGCTTCATTCACGATTTCGCCCTGGTTATTCCTGGTGCCAGTAATCGTAATAGGTTTAATCATTAAAAAAACGGAACCCTTAATTGCACTTTTAATCGGTACATTATTAGCCGCTATTTTTGCGATCCTCTTTCAACCCCATATCATCAATCAAATTGCTGGTGTCGACCAAATGACATTTGAATCAGGTTACAAAGGAGTCATGGATGCAATTACTGGCAAAGTGGCGATACCGACCAACAATAAAACGCTCGCCGATCTATTCACATCTGGCGGAATGCAAAAAATGTTAGGAACAATTTGGCTGATTATATGCGCGATGGTTTTTGGTGGAATTATGGATGCAATTGGCGCTTTATCCAGAATAAGTCAGACTCTTCTAAAGATGGCACATACTACCTTTGGATTGTTTGCTTCAACAGTGGGAAGTTGTCTGGCCTTAAACATTACCGCTTCAGATCAATACTTAGCCATTGTAGTTCCAGGTAAGATGTTTGCAAAAGCCTACGAAGACAAAGGCCTTGCTCCAGAAAATTTAAGTAGAACATTAGAAGATGCTGGAACAGTAACCTCAGTATTGATTCCATGGAACACTTGTGGCGCCTATCAGTCGGGCACGTTAGGAGTTTCAACACTTGATTATTTACCTTACGCTTTTTTTAATCTTATGAGTCCGTTTATGACGTTAATCTTCGCGGCGTTCAACATTAAAATAAGACAATTAGCAGATAAAAAATAGTACATAAAAGACATTAGCGATCTAAAATAAACCCTAAAACCATGACTTAAAAATAGTTATGATTGTAGGGTTTTTAATAATAATCAAAACCTATAATCATATAAAAATATACAATAATATTGGCTTCAATAACATTTGCATTATCTATTAGTTTTGCAGCTTCAAAAAATCAATATTAAATATATAAATTATGTCATTAGTAGGAAAAAAGTTCCCAAGTATTGCGGTTGATGCTATCTCTGAAATGGGAGATAACATGAAGATTAACATTTTTGAAGAAGCTACAAAAAACAACAAAAAGGTTCTTTTGTTTTGGTATCCAAAAGACTTTACTTTTGTTTGTCCTACAGAACTTCATGCTTTTCAAGCGGCCTTACCAGAATTTGAAAAAAGAAATACCATAGTAATTGGTGCTTCTTGTGACACGAATGAAGTTCACTTTGCTTGGTTAAATACTGCAAAAAACAATGGTGGAATCGAAGGCGTTACTTACCCTATCCTTGCTGACACCAATAGAAACTTATCGAACATCTTAGGAATTCTTGATATTGATTCAACTGAATATAGCGAAGAAACAGATTCAATTATAATTGAAGGATCTAACGTTACTTTTAGAGCCACTTATTTGATTGACGAAACTGGAAAAATTTTCCACGAAAGTGTTAACGATATGCCATTAGGCCGTAACGTCAACGAATACTTGCGTATGGTGGATGCTTATACTCATATTCAAGAAAAAGGAGAAGTTTGTCCTGCTAATTGGGAAGCTGGAAAAGAAGCAATGAGTGCCGACAGACAAAGTACCGCTGAGTACTTGAGCTTAAACTAATTTCTTATGAGGTCAAAGTTGCAGAGGTCTGTAGATAGAAAGGCTTGGCTTTTAACGATTAGTCTTTTTTACCAATGCCTTTGCAACTTTATCTCTTTGACTCTTTTTAAAAACCTTTGCAATTTTGTTCCTCTGAACCATTGCAACCAAAAAAATAAAAACAAATGTTAATAGATTTAACCGAAGATACTTTAGGCGATTTAATATCACAGAATGATAAGGTCGTTGTTCAATTTTCAGCATCTTGGTGCGGGAATTGTAGAATAATGAAACCAAAATTTAAAAGATTAGCTTCAGAGAACGAAGCAATTGCTTTTGTACTTATTGATGCTGAAAACTCTCCTGAATCGAGAAAACTAGCTAATGTGAGTAACCTTCCTACTTTTGCCACTTTCGTGAATGGAAAGTTGGTAAATGAGACGCAAACAAATAAGCAAGAAGTGCTAGTTGAATTAGTGAATGAAATTATTTAATTTTTCTTATTTAAAGTTTAAAGTAGACTGGCTTTACCAACAATTTTAATTTTAAACTAAAAGCAGAATTCTCAAGCAGTTAAAAACCTTAAACTTTTAAAACTTTAAAGTAAAAAATATGAAATTACCGGTAATTAAACACTTAACGCAATTCATAGAAGAAAACGACCAGGATTACATCATTGAAACAATAGATGTTCTGGAAGCGATGACTGAAATTCCTTCTTTAAAAGATGAAGAATTAGATGTTATCGGAGAATTGATCTCAAATATGTATGGTGCATTGGAGGTACATAAAATGGTCAAAAACGGAACGGATAAAAAGGAAGCTTTAAATAGTTTTATGAAACGTGTTTTGGGTTCCATCGACAAGTAAAAACTAAATTTTATTACAGTTCTAGAATAAACGCACTTAGAAATAGCTGCGTTTTTTTTTTGCGTCTAAAGCAGATTCATTAAAAAAGAATTGGTTTGCAACGGTTCGAGGCCGGTTCTAAAGTATCCAACTTATACAGAACTTTCAGGAGTGAATCTTAAATAATTTTCATACTTTTGAACCTTAACAAAAAACAAAAAAAAATGGCTTCAATAACATTAGGCGGAAATCCAATAAACACTTCAGGTGAATTACCAAAAGTAGGCTCGCAACTAGCGGACTTCAAATTAATACAAAACGACCTTTCCGTTGCGTCATTAAGCAATTTTTCGGGTAAGAAATTGATCTTAAATATATTTCCAAGTGTTGACACTGGAACTTGTGCCGCATCAGTCAGAAAATTTAATGAAAGTGCGGGGAATTTGGATAACACTGCAGTATTATGCATTTCAAGAGATTTACCTTTTGCACAAAAACGCTTTTGCGGCGCTGAAGGACTTGAAAACGTAGTTAACCTATCTGATTTTCAAGAAGGAGACTTTGGAAAAAAAAATGGTTTGGAAATCGTTGATGGTCCCTTAGCCGGATTACATTCAAGAGTCCTTATTGTAGCAGATGCAAATGGAATAATTACCTACGTAGAACAGGTGCCAGAAATTGCAGATGAACCAAATTATGAAGCTGCATTAGCTGCATTATAACAACAAATTAATGGGATTTCAAAAAGACAATGCTTTTTTTACGGGGAGATTAAAAAGTGTATCCTTTGCTTTTAAAGGAGCTGTAAAATTAATCACTACTGAACACAGTATTATGGTGCAATTTTCAATTGGAATTTTGTTGACCATTGCTGGTTTTTATTTTGGAATTACTAAAACCGAGTGGCTTTTTCAAACGATGGCTATCGGATTAGTAATGAGCATTGAAGGACTGAACACCGCTGTAGAAAAAATAGCCGATTTTATTCATCCCAATTACGATGAAAAAATTGGCTTTATAAAAGATATTGCCGCCGGAGCAGTTCTTTTCGCCGCTATAACTGCAGTAATTATAGGCTTAATCATTTACATTCCAAAATTTTCATAGGTAATTAGCACAATCAAGAATGGCGAAAACAACAAAAAAGGAACCTTTAGACAAGAAAACAAATTCTAAAACTAAAGTAGGAACATCTTGGGAAATAACAAAACAGCATAAAATTGTTTTGGGGAGTCTACTTATCTTATTTTCCGTCGCTTTATTGGTTGCATTTATATCCTTTTACATTCACGGACAAGCAGATCAAAGTGCCGTAGCCGAATTGACCGATAGAACCGAAACCGTTCAAAACTGGTTAGGTAAGTTTGGGGCCTTTCTGGCGGACATAATAGTTTACAAAGGCTTTGGACTGGCTTCTTTCCTTTTCGTGCGATTGTTTTTCCTGACGGGAATGTTTATGATTCTGGGCATTTCTTCAAAAAAACTAAAAGGCATCTGGTTCTGGGATTTATTCGCTTTAATAATCATATCTGTTTTATTCGGATTTTTTGCTACCTCATTACCTGAATTAGGTGGTACTGTAGGTTATGAACTAAATTTGTTCTTGCAGGATTATATCGGAAAAACCGGAACTTTATTAGTACTGTTTTTTGGACTTATTGTTTATGTAATGTTTAAAATAAAACTATCTCCAGAAAGAATCCAATCTTTTTTCGAAAATACCAAAAATGAAATCAAATCAGATTTGAATTCAAATAGAAGCGTAAAAAGCGCAGCTTCCTACAATTTAGAGGAATTCGCGATAAGCGAAGAAAAGGAGCTTGAAGATAGTCCTTTAAAACCAAAATCTTCTCAATTTGAAGTAGACAGGGAATCACTGAAGCCCACCATCTCAAAATCATCCGAAATCAACTTGACTCCAAACCCCAAGCCAACAGCTATGGAAGTTGCTGCTGAGGATAATAACTCTAATGCTGACGATAATTTTGTGATTGAAACTGCGCCAGAAGAAGAGATTATTGAAGAAAATTTAGCATCAAGACTCGTTGCTGATTTTGGACTATTTGATCCTACTTTGGATTTATCCAATTACAAATACCCCACAATTGATTTACTGAAAGACTATTCTACCGGCGGAATTACTATCAACCAAGAAGAACTCGAAGAAAACAAAAATAGGATTGTTGATACCCTTCGCAACTATAAAATTGAAATTGCCCAAATAAAAGCGACCGTTGGACCATCGGTAACCTTATATGAAATTGTCCCTGAAGCGGGAATACGCATTTCTAAAATCAAGAATCTTGAGGATGATATAGCACTTTCGCTTTCTGCATTAGGAATCCGTATCATCGCCCCTATTCCAGGGAAAGGAACAATCGGAATAGAAGTTCCCAATAAAAACCCTTCTATGGTTTCTATGAAAAGTGTTATCGGATCAGCCAAGTTTCAAGAAGCTGAAATGGAATTGCCGATCGCTTTGGGAAAAACAATTTCGAATGAAACCTTTGTTGTCGATTTAGCTAAAATGCCCCATTTGTTGATGGCTGGAGCTACCGGTCAGGGGAAATCTGTTGGTCTAAACGCGGTTTTAACTTCTTTACTTTACAAGAAACACCCTGCAGAGGTTAAATTTGTTCTGGTTGATCCTAAAAAGGTAGAACTGACACTTTTCAATAAAATTGAAAGACATTATTTAGCCAAACTTCCTGATACAGAGGATGCGATTCTTACTGATAATGCCAAGGTAGTAAATACCTTGAATTCGTTATGCGTAGAAATGGACAACCGTTACTCGTTGTTAAAAGATGCGATGGTGCGAAACATAAAAGAATACAACGACAAGTTTAAGGCTCGAAAACTGAATCCGGACAATGGGCACCGGTTCTTGCCTTATATAGTATTAGTGGTTGATGAGTTTGCAGATTTGATTATGACCGCTGGTAAAGAGGTGGAAGTTCCCATTGCGCGCTTAGCCCAATTGGCCCGTGCCATAGGAATACATTTGATAATTGCGACACAAAGACCTTCAGTAAATGTCATTACGGGTTTAATCAAAGCCAACTTCCCTGCTAGAATAGCCTTTAGGGTAACCTCAAAAATTGATTCTCGAACTATTTTGGATACCGCAGGCGCCGACCAATTAATAGGACGCGGCGATATGCTATATACTAATGGTAATGATGTAGTGCGTGTACAATGTGCTTTTATAGATACTCCAGAAGTTGAAAAAATTACTGATTTCATCGGTTCTCAAAAAGCATATGAAACTGCTTACGTGCTTCCCGAGTTTGTGGGAGAAGAAAGTGGCACTACTCTTGATACAGATATATCCGAAAGAGATACTTTGTTTAGAGAAGCAGCCGAGGTAATAGTTAACGCACAACAAGGTTCAGCATCATTGTTACAAAGAAAACTAAAATTAGGTTACAACAGAGCTGGTCGCCTAATTGACCAACTTGAAGCAGCCGGAATTGTAGGACCTTTTGAAGGAAGCAAAGCACGTGGGGTAAACATCCAAGACATGAGTTCTCTTGATCAATTTTTTAAAAATGAACAAAACAATTTATAACATGAAAAAATTAATTCTAATTAGCTTTATTCTTCTTTTTAGCTTTTCGACACAGGCACAAGATAAAAAGGCAAAAGCACTTTTAGATCAGGTAACTTCAAAAGTAAGAAGCTATAACAATATAGTAATCGATTTTAAATACTCTTTGAATAACGCAAAGGAAAACATCAATCAAGACAGTAAAGGAAATGTTACTATGAAAGACGACCAATATGTCTTGAATTTTATGGGGATCACAAAAATTTTTGATGGCAAGAAAACCTATACCATTGTGCCGGAAGATGAAGAAATATCAATATCAAGTTTAAACGAAAAAGACGACAACACAATTACACCCTCAAAAATGTTAACATTTTTTAATAGCGGATACAGATATTCAATGGATATTCTGCAAGACGTAAGAGGAAGAAAAATACAATACATCAAATTGATTCCAACCAATGCCAAAGATCAAAGGAAAGAAATTCTTTTGGGTATAGACGTGCAAACCAAGCACATCTACAACTTAATAGAAATGGGAAAAAAAGGAACAAAAACTACTTTAACAGTTAATTCTTTTAAAACCAATCAGCCTTTGTCAAAAAATCAATTTACCTTTACCGAGAGTAAATATCCAAATTACTACATCAATAAATTAGATTAAATTATTAGGTGAAAATTCTCGACAAATACTTATTAAAAACATTCCTGATTACATTTACTACGGTATTTGTAATCTTGTTTTTTATATTCATACTTCAGACTGTCTGGCTGTTTATAGCCGAACTAGCCGGTAAAGACTTGGACATGTCACTAATAATCAAGTTTTTACTATTTTCGATGCCTCGAATAATCCCCTTGGTATTACCGCTATCCATTTTGTTAGCATCAATAATGACTTTCGGGAATCTAGCCGAAAACTATGAGTTTGCGGCCATGAAGTCTTCTGGAATCTCTTTACAAAGAGCCATGAGGGGTCTTACTGTATTTATACTGTTACTAAGCATAGTGGCTTTCTTTTTTGCCAATAATGTAATCCCCTTTGCGGAATATAAGTTTATAAACTTTAGGAAAAACATTGCCCAGGTCAAACCAGCGATGGCCATAACAGAAGGCCAGTTTAGCGATGTGGGACTTTACAACATAAAAGTCAATAAAAAATCGGGCGCTAACGGCAATATCTTAACGGGTATTACCATTCATAAAAAGTCTAACATTGGTGACGGAAGCAAGACCGTAATCAAAGCTAAAGACGGGGAACTGATTAGCAGTGAAGAATCAAGCATTCTGCAATTAGTGTTAAATGATGGTAATTATTATGAAGACCTCGTTCCCAAGAAATATGAAGACCGCAATAAATTGCCATTTGCAAAAAGTGCGTTCAAAAAATACACCATCAATATTGACTTATCTCAACTAAACAAGGTAGATATTGACGATCAGAATATTGATAACACTAACACTATGTTGACCGTAAATGAATTGAAATATACTCTTGATTCATTAGATAAAAATTTCAAAACAGAAATCATTTCATTTTCTGAAAACATAAATTTAAGGACCGGAATACCACAAAACAATGTTTATGCCAACAAACAACTTAAAAAAGCTCAAAAAAAGCTTCCTTCAAACATATTATCATTGTACACCAATGAACAAAAATCAGAAATCTTAAAAATAGCAAGCAGTAATGTTACCAGTACAGGCTATTCTATTGACGCAACAAAAGTCAATCTAGATAACAAACAGAAAAACATCAACAATCATTTGCTGGCATTCTACGATAAGTTCGTAATCGCATTCGCTTGTTTTATGATGTTTTTTATAGGCGCTCCTCTAGGCGCCATTATACGGAAAGGCGGCCTTGGATTACCCATTATTTTTGCCGTTCTAATATTTATTTCGTATCATTTTATAAACACTTTTGGAAAAAAAATAGCTCAAGAAAACGGTTTATCTCCTTTTATGGGTTCATGGATGTCTTCTTTTATTTTATCTCCATTAGCCATTCTGCTGACTTACAGAGCAACAAATGACATCGGATTAATAAATATGGACGCTATTTTAGCTCCAATCAAAAAATTATTCAAAAAATTATTTCCATCCAAAAAATAAACAATTAGCATGGTCGCAAATAAAATACAACTTAACACTATTGAAGAAGCAATAGAAGACATTCGACAAGGGAAAATTATCATTGTTGTCGACGACGAGGACCGTGAAAATGAAGGAGATTTTTTGGCGGCAGCCGAGAAAGTAACACCCGAAATGATCAACTTTATGGCTACTCATGGACGCGGATTAATTTGTGCCCCATTGACTGAAAGCCGTTGTAAAGAATTGGGACTACACGTAATGGTAACCAACAATACAGACCCTATGGAAACTGCTTTTACTGTTTCCGTTGACTTAAGAGGTAATGGCGTAACCACTGGAATTTCTGCTGCGGACAGAGCTAAAACAGTTTTATCTTTGGTGAATTCAGATACTAAACCACATGATTTAGCAAGACCTGGACATGTTTTCCCATTGATTGCTAAACAAGGGGGAGTCCTAAGAAGAACAGGTCATACAGAAGCAGCGATCGACTTTGCTCGATTGGCAGGTTTTAAATCCGCAGGTGTCATTGTAGAAATAATGAATGAAGACGGTACCATGGCGCGTTTGCCTCAGTTGGCAAAAGTAGCTAAGAAATTCGATTTGAAATTGGTTTCTATAGAAGCTCTTGTTGCTTACAGAATGCAACATGACAGTCTGATTGTCAAAAAAGAAGATTACGACATAGAAACTCGTTTTGGGACTTTCCGTCTTAGAGCCTATGAACAAACTACCAACAAACAGATTCATATTGCTTTAACCAAGGGTACTTGGAATTTAGGCGATTCCGTTTTAACGAGAATCCATTCTTCACAAGTAAATAATGATTTATTAGGAACTTTGACCAATAATGCAGATAAACAATTGGACGATATGTTTAAGGTAATTAACACACAAGGAAAAGGCGCTATAATCTTTATTAATCAAGACATGTTGTCGGTAAACTTATTGAATCGTCTAGCTGAACTAAAAATATTACAGGCAGCAGGAGAAATAAAAGCACCAAAAATTAAGATAGACAGCAAGGACTTTGGAATAGGCGCCCAAATTCTTCATGATATAGATATTTCTAAGATTCGATTAGTATCTAATACTGAACAAGGAAAACGTGTTGGAATGATAGGATACGGCCTAGAAATCACAGAATACGTAACGTACTAGGTACATTTATATTTGTTTACAAAAAATAAATTACCTCTAAAGCGAAGGAAATGAAACAATTAAAAAGAGTACTAAAAAATAGCCAAACTTTTTATCAAAATTGTTTTTGTAAACCGAAAAAGGTACTTATATTTGCACTCGCAATCAGCAAATGATTGTGCGACTGGAGAAATGGCAGAGCGGTCGAATGCGGCAGTCTTGAAAACTGTTGACTGTTACAGGTCCGGGGGTTCGAATCCCTCTTTCTCCGCGGAAAGCATGTTTCAAAAGAAACATAAAACTTCAAAAACCCTTTAAACATCAGTGTTTACAGGGTTTTTTCTTTTTCTGACTATCGTCAAAAACCACATAAAAACGCATATTTTAGTTACCCTATAGGTTACCCTATTGGGTTTTGATCCCAAATAGGGTAACTAAAATGTAAATATCTCCAGGAGAT